>DATFUO010000354.1:0-2766 GCA_035260785.1 Burkholderiales bacterium | reverse complement strand
GCCCTGCTGACCGCCGCCTGCCACACCAACGTCCATTATAATCCGGCGAAGTCGCACCACACCGAAGACGGATTTCGCAACAACTATCCGCAGCCTCCCCGTCAAAGCTTCTGGAAGTGGCAGTGGGACCGATGGACGAAGGGCGTGCCCGAGGATCCGAAGCCGGGCTACGGTTTTTCTCTGGTGAAACCGGATGTCGCCTTCCTGGCCGCCAATCGCGACGAGCCCACTCTTACGTGGATCGGGCATGCCTCGTTTCTGCTGCAGATCGGTGGTGTCAACGTGCTGACGGATCCTCACCTGACCGAGCGCGCGTCGCCGGTTTCTTTTGCCGGACCGAAGCGTCACGTTGCGCCCGCCCTCGATTTCGATACGCTGCCGCATACCGATGTCGTGGTGATTTCCCACAACCACTACGATCATCTGGACCTGCAGACGGTCAAGGGGCTCAACCGGCAGAAGGGCGGTGCGCCGATGTTCTTCGTGCCACTGGGGTTGAAAGCCTGGTTCAAGACCCATGGCATCGACAACGTGACCGAGCTGGATTGGTGGGAGAGCGCCGAGCACATGGGCCTCAAGCTCACGCTCGCGCCGGTGCAGCACTGGAGTTCGCGCACGCCATGGGATCGCAACAAAACCCTGTGGGGATCCTGGGTCGTCGAACATCCGCGCCTGCGCTTTTTCTTCGGCGGCGACTTCGGCTATTCGCCGGACCTGGCCGACATCGGCAAGCGTTTCGGCACCATCGACCTTGCCGCGCTGCCCATCGGCGCTTATGAACCGCGCTGGTTCATGAGCGTGATGCACGCCAATCCGGAAGAGGCCGTGCGCGCCCAGCGCGACCTTCATGCGCGCTACGCAGTGGCCATGCACTGGGGGACCTTTCGCCTCACCGACGAGTTGCTCGACGAGCCGCCGCGTAAGCTCGCCGACGCCCTGGCAAAGGCCGGTGTGGGGCCGGAGCGCTTCTTCGTCATGAAGCATGGCGAGACACGAAATCTCGATTTCCTGATGTCCGCTTCCGCCGATGAGGCCGCCCAGCCTGAACGAGCCGCTCGCTGAGCCGGCCGCTGGCGAGCTGGTCGGCCGGATCAGGGATTGGGCCGCCGAGCTCGGCTTCCAGCAGGTGGGCATCGCCGATTGCGATCTTGGCGCGGCCGAAACGCGCCTGATGGAATGGCTGTCGCGCGGCTGGCAGGGCGACATGGACTATCTGTCCGCTCACGGCACGCGGCGCTCGCGGCCGGCGGAGCTGGTGCCGGGCACGCTGCGGGTCATCACCGTCAGGATGAATTATTTTCCCGCCGAGGCGGCCGAAAGCTGGGACGTCCTGCGCGATGGCAGCCGCGCGTACGTGGCGCGCTACGCGGTGGGGCGGGATTATCACAAGGTGTTACGCGGACGTCTGCAGAAGCTGTGCGACCGCATCGCCACGATCATGCCTTTCCGCTACCGGGTGTTCACCGACAGCGCGCCGGTCATGGAAGTCGAGCTTGCGACCAAGGCGGGCCTGGGCTGGCGCGGCAAGCATACGCTGGTGCTGAATCGCGAAGCGGGCTCCTGGTTCTTCCTCGGCGAAATCTATACGGACCTGCCGCTGCCGGTGGACGCGCCGCAATCCGATCATTGCGGCACCTGCAGCCGCTGCATCGACATCTGTCCGACGCAGGCGATCGTTGGACCTTACCAGCTCGACGCGCGCCGCTGCATTTCCTACCTGACCATCGAACACAAGGGCGACATTCCGGAGGAGCTGCGGCCGCTGATGGGCAATCGCATCTACGGTTGCGACGACTGCCAACTGGTGTGCCCGTGGAATCGGTATGCGCAAAAGGCCGATGCGCCCGATTTTGCGGTTCGTCATGGCCTGGACGCGGCCGGGCTGGTGGAGCTGTTTTCCTGGAGCGAAGAAGAGTTCGACAGCCGCATGCAGGGCAGTGCGATCCGGCGCATCGGCCATGAGCGCTGGCTGCGCAACCTGGCCGTCGGCCTGGGCAATGCGCCGACCTCCGCCGCCGTGGTCGCGGCGCTCGAGGCGCGCCGCGACCATCCATCCGTCATGGTCCGCAATCATGTTGGCTGGGCGCTGGCCCGCCACGGGCTGGATCGGTTGTAATAAATTTAATACAGTGTGAGACTCAAAAATCGCTCACCGCGGAGGACGCTGAGGACGCAGAGGAAGGAAGAGGAGAAAGCCAAGACTGGACGGGACGACCTAAATGCCCGCGGGTTCGGACTCGGCAGAATTATCGTTAATGCATGCATCCAGGCTGCACTTCCTCCGCGTCCTCAGCGTCCTCCGCGGTGAGAGATTCGGTGTAGGAGCCTCACTACACTGCCGGGGTTGAGATTGCCTTCAACTTCGTCTATAACGTGCCCCTCGCACGGCATCGGCTGCGCGACCTGACCAGGAGCACATAAAAAATTGGCCGGCTATAAAAAATACGCGTCGTTCAAGGGACGGATGCTCATCGTGGGATTCGGATCGGTGGGCCAGGGCTCGTTGCCGCTGATCCTGCGGCACATCGACATCAAGCCCGAGCAGATCACCATCATCACGGCCAATGCGTTCGGCCGCGAAATCGCGGGAACGCTGGGCGTCAAGTTCATCGTCGAGCCGATCAAGAGCGAGTCCTACGTCGCCCAATACGACAAATACCTCGGCGAAGGCGACTTCCTGGTCAACGCCTCCTATGATGTCAACAGCCTGGACACCATCGAGTACTGCCAGCAGCGCGACATCCTTTACATCGATGCCTGCATCGA
>DATFUO010000353.1:0-2543 GCA_035260785.1 Burkholderiales bacterium | reverse complement strand
GCCGAAGACGGATCTCCGACTGCAGCTGGGTGGCACACTGGTGGCGGATCTGGAAAAACAGGTGTTCTCGGTGGATGGTTTGATGGTAAAGCTCAACGGCGACGCGGCCGGCGTCGCCGGCTTTATTGCCGAACTGTCCGGGAGCGTCGGCGCCGATCTGAAAAAGCAGACGGCCAATGCCGATCTGGCCATAAAGGTGGACGAAAGCAGCATCAAGGCGAAGGTCGCCGTCGCAGATTTTACTGCGTTGCGCAGTACATTCGACATTGCAATCGACAAGCTCAACGTCGATAAATATCTGCCGCCAAAGAAGTCCGGCGAGACGACGAAGGCGACGGCCGCCCCGCAAACCGAGCAGCCGATCGATTTTTCCCCGATCAGGAAACTCGATGTCACCGGCAGCCTGCGCATTGGCGATCTGACGGCGTCGAACCTCAAAGCGCAGAACGTGCGCGTCGACATCCGGGCCAAGAATGGCCGTCTCGAGGTCGATCCGCTGGCCGCAAATATCTATCAGGGCAGCGTGAAGGGGACGGCATCGGTCGATGCAAATTCCAATCGCGTTGCCGTCAAGCAGAACCTCACGGGAATCTCGATCGGCTCGCTGCTGCACGACGCGACCGGGCAGGACCTTCTGGAGGGTCGTGGGAACGTGGCGCTGGATGTGACAACGACGGGCAATCTGGTCTCAGCGATGAAGAAGGCGCTTAATGGAACGGCCCGGCTCGAACTCAAGGACGGCGCCATCAAGGGCATCAATCTGGCGCAGTCGATGCGCAATGCCAAAACGCTGTTAACCGGCGGCAAGCGCGAAACGGAACAGGCCGCGGCGTCCGGCGAGAAGACGGATTTTTCCGAGCTGACCGCCAGCTTCGATATCAAAAATGGCATTGCCCACAACGGCGATTTCCTGGCCAAATCGCCGTTCCTGCGATTAACTGGAGAAGGTGATATCAACCTGCCGGACAGCACACTGAATTATCTGGTAAAAGCGGCTGTGGTTGCTTCCGGCGCCGGGCAGGGCGGCAAGGACATGACCGACCTCAAGGGCCTGACTATTCCGGTGCGCGCGTCCGGTCCGTTCGCGGCGCTTAAGTACAAACTCGAATTCGGTTCGGTCCTGGCGGATACCACTAAACAAAAACTCGAGGAAAAGAAGGAAGTAATCAAGGACAAGCTCGAGGACAAGCTCAAGGGAAAACTGAAGAAATTGTTCTGACCGGGGTATCAGGGTCCGCAATGAAATCCTTTGCGGCACGTGTAATCGAGTGGCAGCGGGCGGCCGGCCGCCACGATCTTCCCTGGCAGCGTACGCGCGATCCGTATCGGATCTGGCTGTCCGAGATCATGCTGCAACAGACGCAGGTATCGGCCGTCGTGCCTTATTACCAGCGCTTCCTTGCGCGTTTCCCGGATCTCGCCAGTCTGGCTGCTGCCCAGGAAGACGATGTGCTCGCCTTGTGGAGCGGACTGGGCTACTACGCGCGCGGGCGCAATCTGCACCGGGCCGCGTTGGCAATAGTCGAACGAAATGCCGGTACATTTCCGAGCGTGTTTGAGGACATCGTCGCACTGCCGGGAATCGGGCGTTCGACGGCGGGCGCCATTGCCGTGTTTGCTTTCGGCGCGCGGCGACCGATTCTCGATGGCAATGTGAAGCGGGTGTTCGCGCGCATGTTCGGCATCGCAGGTTTTCCCGGCGAGAAGAAAATCGAGGCGGCGATGTGGGCGCGCGCCGAAGGGCTGGTGCCGTCCAACGAGATCGAAGCCTACACGCAGGGATTGATGGATCTCGGAGCAGGCGTATGTACCCGCAGCCGGCCGCGCTGCGAGGTATGCCCGCTGCATGATGATTGCGTGGCCAGGCGCGAGAATCGCATAACCATGCTGCCGGCACCGAGGCCGGCCAGGACACTGCCGGAAAAATCGACCGTGATGCTGATCCTGCGGCGCGACCGCGAGGTTCTGCTGGAAAAACGGCCGGCGCCGGGCCTCTGGGGCGGCCTGTGGAGCTTTCCTGAAATCGCGGATCTGGGCGACGCGGCGCACGAGTTGCGCACGCGATTCGGCGCGGAAGTGACCTCGGAGGGTGCGCTACCCGATGTCCATCACGGTTTCACGCATTTCGCACTCACCATCACGCCCGCGCTGTTACGGGTGACTCGACTGGAGCGTCGCGCGCATTCACCCGGGCAGGTATGGCTGACGCCGGCCGACGCGATCAACGCCGCGGTACCGGCGCCTGTGCGGGCCATTCTGCGCCGGCTCGATCGCGGCTAGGTAATCAGGCGGCCTGCTGCAGATAAGCGTACAGGTGCCGCAGGCGTTCGCCGTCGTTGCGCAATGCCAGCAGGCTCTGCTTTTCCTCCAATTCGAGTGGCAGCACTTCGGCCAAGCGGTAACTGGTCCAGCGCGGATCGTCAAAGGCTAGCGGCGGGGAAAAATAACCCATCCCGATTTTTTCGACGACCTGCTTCAACACGCGGCGGCAAAGCGCGAACGATTCCTGGCCTATCGTGCCGGCGTTGTCTTCCAGGAACTCG
>DATFUO010000352.1:0-11493 GCA_035260785.1 Burkholderiales bacterium | reverse complement strand
GCCGCCCTGTCGATGAATGCGGAACTCGGCTTCACCTCGACCATTTATGGCGTGGGCGCGGGCCTGTTCTTCGTCGGCTATTTCCTCGGCGAGGTTCCCAGCAACCTGATCCTCTCGAAAGTCGGGGCGCGCATCTGGTTCGCCCGCATCATGATGACCTGGGGTGTTCTCGCGGTCGCCATGGGATTCATCGACAGCAAGACGGGTTTCTACTGGACCCGCTTCCTGCTTGGCATTGCCGAGGCCGGCTTCTTCCCCGGCGTGATTTACTATCTGACGCTGTGGTTTCCGGCGCAGTACCGAGGACGCATCTTCGGGCTGTTTCTGATCATCAGCCCGCTCAACAACACCATTGCCGGCCCGCTCGCCGGTCTCATCCTGAAATTCTTCGATGGCACGATGGGCTATCCCGGGTGGCGTTGGCTGTTCATCGTCGAAGGCCTGCCGTCGGTACTGCTCGGCTTCGTCACGCTGAAGGCAGTCATCGACGGACCGGCCAGGGCAAGCTGGCTGACCGATGCAGAGAAACAGCACCTGGCCGATACGCTGGGACGAGAAGCCGCCGCACGCACGGATACGAAACACCTGTCCATCTGGCAGACGCTGGCGAACCCGAAGGTGTTGTTGTTTGCGATCGTCTACACATCGCTTGCCATCGGCATTTACGGGTTGGCGCTGTGGATGCCGCAGATCATCAAGGGCATGGGTTTGAAGGACCCGCTCGATATCGGGCTGGTGATGGCGATCCCCTACCTGATCGCGACCGTTTGCATGGTCCTTTGGTCGCGCCATTCGGACAAGACGGGAGAGCGGGTCTGGCATTGCGCCGGGCCGCTCGCTCTTGCCGCCATCGGGTTGATCAGCAGTGCCTATGCCGGATCGCCGGTACTCGCGATGATCGCCATAACCGTGGCTGCGATCGGCCTGTACTGCTCGCAGCCCGTGTTCTGGTCGATGCCGACCGGTTATCTGACAGGCGTCGCCGCGGCCGGCGGCATCGCCTTCATCAATTCGATCGGCAATCTCGGCGGCTTTATCGGGCCATTTGCGGTGGGCTGGCTCAAGGACCATAGCAGCAACGGATTCCAGGCCGGATTGACTTTTCTTTCGGCCTGCCTGCTGACAGGTTCGGTCGTGGCTGTGATCGTGGGCCGCCGCGTCGCGCGCATCCGCGCGGCCGAACAGATGGCCTGATTCAGCGCGGCTTGCCCGGGGATTACATCAGGGCGTCCTCCCAGAACGCCACCGCTGATCCATAAAGCTGGCGATCGTCGGCGACGTCGAGCCACGGCTGCAGCGAATTGGTCGGCCGCAGATGTAAGTGACGGCCTCGGTTTGGACCGGATGCAGCGCGGAACATCTGCTACTGCAGGACCAGCGTGAAATCCGCAGAGTTCAAGCGTTGACGAGTTCACCGCGCGAATAGTCCTCGAATGCCTTCTGCACTTCTTCCTTGGTGTTCATCACGAACGGGCCGTAGCGCGCGATCGGCTCGCGGATCGGTTTGCCGTCGGCGAACAACAGCTTTGCCCCCGACCCGCCCGTTTCCAGCGTGACGCCACCGGCACCCTCGAGTACGGCAAGACTCCCGCTCGCAATGTCGACCGGCTTGCCGCTTCGATCTACGCCGCGCACTGCGCCTTCGTAAACATAGGCGAAGCTGGCATGCTCATCGGGTACCCCGATCTCGAACGCCGCATCCGCCCCGATTGCCACATCGAGCAGGCGCACCGGCATCAGCGTATCGGCGGCCCCCTTCACGCCAAAGGCTTCGCCGGCGATCACTCGCGCTGTTGCGCCGGCGTGCGACGCCGATGCTATGCGCGAAGCGCGTACGTCCTGGTAGCGCGGCGACGTCATTTTCAGCTTGCCCGGCAAATTCACCCAGAGCTGGAATCCCCGCAACCGGCCGTCCGCGCGCTCGGGCATTTCGGAATGGATGATGCCGCTGCCGGCGGTCATCCACTGGACATCGCCGGCCTCGATCACGCCCTGGTTGCCCACCGAATCCGCGTGCCTGACGCGGCCGTCGAGCATGATCGTGACGGTTTCGAAGCCGCGGTGCGGATGCTCCGGGAAGCCGGCAATCCAGGATTCGGGGTCGTCGGACCCGAATTCGTCGAGCATCAGGAACGGATCGATCATGTCGAGGCCGGGATTGCCGATCACGCGCTTGAGTTTCACGCCGGCGCCATCCGTGGCCGGCATGCCGGCGACTTTCTTGCCTATGTAACGCATCGTCTTCTCCGGGAATTCAGGGCTTTTACAACAGTCCCTTTAATGTGCGGCCGGCCCGGCAGATTTTCAACACCTGTGCCGGAACTGCAAGGCTTCACCGCGGCACCTAGCGCAGCGGTGACGCGGGATAGGCAGCCTACTTCGCGAGCATCTGCCAGGCGAGGGTCATCTGCGAACCGAATCCCGCCACGAAGGCCAGCGTGCGCACCCATGGGATGCGCAGGGTGTAGGCGGCGAGGTGCACGACTCTCGCCCAGAAGTACACGCTGCAGGCCGTTATCGTGGCCTCGTTGCTGATCCCCATGGCGTGTGCGGCAAGCACCAGCGCTGCGAACACCACCAGGTTTTCAACGGCATTCTCGTGGGCCTTGATCATCCGCACCGCCCAGGGCGATTGGGATTTCGGCATCGTGGGATAGCCGACCGTATCCATCAAGCCCCAGCTCATGATCCGGTCCAGGATGTAGGGAATCCAGATCACCGCGGTCAATACCGTCACCCAGACCAGCGAAATCAATTCTGTTTTCATTGTCTCCTCCTTTGTAAAGTTGAATCGAGTGGCTAGTGAAAGTCTAGCTCTTCCTCGCTCGTCTTTCCTCTTTTACCTTTATCTCGTATCGCCGTGGTTCACCTTCTCCCTGATGGCGTACACCAGCGCGCGAATAAATTTCATGGATGCGGTATCCGGCGTCTTGCCGGCCTGTTTCCATCGCCGCGCCTCGTAGAACAGGCAAGTCCTCAGTTCGGTCAGCGAACCCGGTCGCCTTGTCTGCGCGACTTCGGCGCATTTTTCGACCGACCCCCAGTACTTGAAACCGTCGAAGGTCAGCGCGAACGGCTCGATGCGCGTCCAGGTTTCCTTGAACGAGGGTATATCGGCCGGCGTGAGTTCGGAATTAGCGACGTCCTGGGTCATGGCGATAACCGCATGGCATTAAAGCATTCCGGGTATCGACGCAAGGATTGCGCCGGAAAGTTCATCTGCTTCATCTCAATGACAAAACCCTGCGGTACCCGGTCTTGAGTTGTCGCGACCCGACGACAACGCGACGCCCGGCTTGTGGGTCGCTGCTCACAGCACCTCCTGCAGGAACTGCAGGATGGCCACTTCGTCGCGGCGCAATGCCGGCATCGGCCGCCGGCGCCGGTTCTTGCGGGGCAAATCATTTGCAGATGGGCCTGGGACGAGGCCTTGCAGGTAGGCATGCACCAGTGCAGGGTGAACATAGTATTTGCGGCAAACCGATCGCGTATTGCCCAGGCGCTCGGCGACGGCGTCGATCGCACGAATGATGTTACGTTTGGCTTCGCGTTGTGTGGGCGCCGCGCCCATGCCGCGCAGTTCCACGCCGGCCAGCATCGTGCCGCCCCAGGTGCGGAAGTCTTTCGCGGTGATATTGCGCCTGGAGATGTCGCGAAGATATCCGTTCACATCGTCCGACGTGACCGTTTCGCGCTTGCGGGAGCCGTTCAGGTACTGGAACAACTCCTGGCCTGGCAGATCCTGACAGCGTTGAACGACACGCGCGATGCGCCGGTCGGTCACGGAAATCGCATGCTGCACGCCACTTTTTCCGCGGAAGCTGAAGCTCATTTTCGAGCCATTGACCTGCACGTGCTGCATGCGCAGCGTGGTCAGTCCGTACGAACGATTCTCGCGCGCGTATTCGTCGTTGCCGACCCGGATCAGCGTTTTGTCCAGCAACTGGACGACGGTGGCAAGGATCTGGCGCCGGCTCAGTTCCGGCGCGCGCAAATCGCGCTCGGCCCGGTCGCGAATGGCGGGCAGCACTTCGCTCAATTCGAGCATGCGGCGAAACTTCGATTGGTCGCGCTCGTCGCGATAGCGCGCATGGTAGCGATACTGTTTTCTGCCCCGGCCATCGCGCGCGGTGGCCTGGATATGACCCTTGGGATCAGGGCTGATCCAGACATCCGTCCAGGCGGGCGGAATGACCAGCGCACTGATGCGACGGCGCTCGACCGGATCGCTGATCCGACTGCCGTCGGGCTTGAAGAAAATCCACCCTTTGCCGGCTCGCCGCCGGGTGATGCCGGCAACGCCATCGGTCACATAATTGAGCCCGGCGCGGCTGGCCGCCTTGCGATGCTCGACAGTGCGCGATGTGGCGATCAGGCGCTTCCTCCCCGCTTCAGGTCCCGCACACGATATGCCAAGGTCAACCCCGGATGCAAGCGCGGCCCATTTGCACGCCCAGACATTGCGCGCCGCGCGAGCTCGCCGGCCTTACTTGCCGAAGCTCAGGAACTGCTTGCGGTAACCGACGACCCTGACGAGGTATTGACGCGTCTCCTCGTGCGGGAGGTTGGTCCTCAGCTTCTCGTACACGCCGGGGGGTTCGAGGCTGTTGATGGAGTTGACCGCCGCGACCTTGTCTTTGGAAAAGGCCTTCAGCACGTTGGACGGTCCGGTGTTGTACGCAGAGATCACGCAGTATTCGCGCGAGGTCGCATTGGACACATAGTCGAGCTGCCGGGACGACAGCGTACCGAGGTAGGCCGTGCCGAGCTCGATGTTGTTTTGGGCGTCGAACAGGTATTCCTTGCTGGGCATCTCGTCGCGCCCCTTCACGGTACGGTAGGCTTCGCGCCCTCCGCTTGAAGGCACCAGCTGCATCATGCCGTAGGCGGGCGCGCCGCTCACCGCGAAGGGATTGAAATTGCTTTCGGTGCGTATGACCGCATAGACCAGGCTGGGACTCACTTTGTGTTGCGCGGCGTACTTGCTCACCACCGCCCGGTATTTCTCGGCCTGTTTGTTCTGGAAGTTCGCCACCAACGCAAAATTGACGAACAGCGCGTCCCGGGCGCCATCCTGCAGGTCGACCTTGCGCGTCTGCGCCTGTCGCTGCAGAAGATAGTCCGCATAGTTTTCCGCCTGGGCAGGCGTTGCGATCGGCTTGCCGGCCTGGTCCTGGACCAGGCCCAGCAGATAGGGTTCCCGGTCGCTGGTCAGCGTGACCGGTTTGTCCGAGAACAGATCGACCGCGCGCGGATCGTCCGGCGTCAGCAGCGTAGTGACGATGGCATTTTTCAGGCTGGTTCGCGGATCCTTGTCGTCGACGGTTTCCACAATGATCGCGCCCGTGTCGAAATCCACGATCGCGCGGCTTTTGTAGTTCTGCGTGTACTTGATGTAACTGGTACGGCCGGGAAGCCTCGTTTCCTTCTTACCCCAGTTGCGATTGACGTTGCCGGTGAGCGCCGACACGAGGTTATCGTAATCGCGCTTCAGGCCGCGCAGATCGCTGACAAGAACCCGCGGGTCGCGCTCGTAGGCGTCCGCGCGGCGCTTGAGCCCTTCGCGAATCACGGCTTCGCGGTTGTCGGCTTTCGCGATATCCGTAACGGTCCTGGCGGTCGGATTTTTGGTCGCCGCGATCGCGCGATCGGTGGAGTCCAGGGCTTTGTCGAACGACTGGCAACCCGGCAGCAGCAGGCAGGCCATGCCGGTCAGGATGATTTTTTTCATGCTGCCTTCGGCCGGATGGGGCCAAGGGTCTTGCGCAACAGGATCTCCGAATGGCCGGCAACGATGAAGTCCTTCAATTCGCCAACGCGCTGGTAACCCAGCCTGGCATAAAAGCCCTGCGCGCCTGCGTTGAAGTCAGAAACGCAGATGAACACATTGGGCGTTTCGCGAAATATCCGTTGCTCCGCGAATTCGATCAGCGACCTGCCAACGCCGCGTCCGCGCAACCCGGACGCAACGCCGACGAGTTGAATGTAACCGACGAACGCGCCCTGCATGCTGATGACGAGGAAACCCGCCGGCTCGCCCGCCACTTTCGCCAGGTAGCGCTCGCGTGCATCGTTGCTCAGCAGCCTGAGACTGCGCTCGTAGCCGGTGCCGAGCGTGACCCAAGGCTCGGAGGCGGCCATCGTCCGGGCCGCCCATTCGGCGTCGGCGGCCGATTCGAATGCACGGATCTCGGTTTTTGACGTCGGCTGCTGCAATTAATCGATCCAGGCGGGAAACCGGCGGCGGGAGAAAATCATGGCTCCTTTTGGCAGGTAAGGTGATCGGCGATCATGGTTTCTCCCGAAAGAGTCGTGATTCTTTTCTATACCCCATTGAGGGGTGCGGTCGTGACCGCGTGCCGACGTATTAAACCCTAGACCCCGCTTTTTAGGAACTCGCCGATGACGCGGTTCAGGAAAGAGGCGTCGTCGGGCTTGGTGCTGGTTGCGGCCTGGTGGCCCTGTACCGAGGGAATCTCGACGAACCGCGCGCCGGGAATTTCCGCGGCGGCTTGGCGGGCGGATTGTTCAGGATTGAACAGGTCCAGCGGCGGGGCAAGGACCAGCGCCTTTGCGTTGATCGAAGCCAGCGCGGCGGCGGTATCACCGTTGAAACCCGCCGTCGTTCCGACATCGTGTGCTTCGTAGGCCCATGACTGGTACAGGTAATCGCGTGCGTCAAAGCCGTTCATCCGATTCTGAGCGTGGATTTTCTCGAACCACAGATGCGCCTCGGCACAGTCCGGCAGGAATTCGGCGAGCGCGGCCGGTGTCCTGCTCAAGAGCGCGGTCATCAATCCGGTGTAGGCGCGCCAGCCTCGCACCGGTTCGGCATTGAAACCGTCGCCGGTCCACGCCGGATCGGCCATCAGACAGGACCGCGCTGTCTCGGTCACCAGCACGGCCCAGGGGGATGTTTTCGCCATCGGCGTCATCGCCACGCAGGCACGCAAATACAACGGGTGGCTCACCGCCCATTGCAGCGCCTGCATGCCGCCCATCGATGCGCCGATCACCGCCTGCAGGCGGGGGATCCCGAACGTCCGGGTCAACAGGCGGTATTGGCTCTCCACCATGTCGCAAATCGTAAAGCGCGGAAATCGCATCCCCGACTGGTGCTCGCTGTTCGATGGCGACGTCGAGAGGCCGTTGGCAATGGGATCGGCCGCAATAATGAAGTAATGCGCGGGATCGAGCGCCCTGCCCGGCCCGATCAGGAAATCGAGCCGGTGGTGGTTGCCGGTCAGGGAAATGCAGACCAGCACGGCATTCGATTTCTCCCGGTTGAGCTCGCCGTGGGTGACATAGGATTGCCGGTAGTCCCGAATGGCTTCGCCCGACTCCAGCTCGAAATCACCAAGCTCCGCCATGCGGTGCTCCGCGTCTATGTGCCCCTGCCCCATTGGCGGATGTCTAAAGCCGATCATGCTGTCTCCACCCAACACGGAGGCACGGAGGACACAGAGGAACAGATTTCGGTATCGATTCGAGTCGCAGTTACACCAAAATTCGATGGTTGCCCAGAGTTGCTGATATCCAATTTCATTTACTCTTTCTTACTCCGTGTTCTCTGTGTTCTCCGTGCCTCCGTGTTGGGTGTAGGCCCTAGTCGAACATAACGACAGTGCGGATGCCCTCGCCGCGGGCGAGGGAGGCGAAGCCGTCGTTGATCTGATCCAGCGTGATGCGGTTCGTGATCAACTCATCGAGCTTGAGCCGGCCTTTCAGGTATTCATTGGCGAGCCATGGGAAGTCGCGGCGAGGACGCGCGTCGCCATAGCTGGAACGCACGATGCGTTTCTCGCCCATCAGTGAACCCCAGCGGAAGCTGACGTCCTCGTTGACGTTGATCTTGCCGAGCCAGACGACCTGTCCGCCGGGGCGGACCGCCTCGACGGAGAAGCGAAAGCTACTCTTGTTGCCCGCCGCTTCGAATACATAGTCCGCACCGCGGCCATCGGTCAGCATTTTGATCTGCTCCAGCGCATTTCCGATCGAACCATCGACCGTATTCGTAGCGCCGAATTGCACAGCGCGATCGAGCCTGGCTTTGCCCACGTCCACCGCAATGATCCTGCCGGCGTCGGCAAGCTTCGCGCCCTGTACAACATTCAGCCCGACCGCGCCGCAACCGATCACGACCACGCTGGCTCCGGCCTCGACCTTTGCCTTTCGTACTGCCGCGCCCACACCTGTCATCACGCCGCAGCCGATGATGCAGGCGCGGTCGAACGGAATCTCCCTCGGGATCCGAATCGCGCCGGATTCGGGCACGACGGTGTACTCGGCGTGCGTGGAGGTCACCGAGTAGTGATGCACCCGGTCGCGTCCGCGCATCATGCGGGAGCGCCCGTCGAGCAGAAAGCCTTTGGGTTGGTTACGCGTGAAAGGTTCGCAGAGGATGGGCAAATCGCGCTCGCAGTAGAAACAATGCCCGCAATGCGGGTTCCAGGAACAGATCACGTGATCGCCGATCATGACTTGGGTCACTTCGCTGCCCACCGCTTCGACGATGCCGGCGCCTTCGTGGCCAAGCACGATCGGCAGCGGATAGGCGAGTGAACCCTGGATGACTTCCAGGTCGGTATGGCAAAGCCCGCTGGCCTTGACTTTCACCAGAACGTCGGTCGCAGACAATGGCGCCATCTCGAGCGTGTCGAGCGAGATGGGCTCATTTATTTTGTTTAATACGGCAGCCTTGAATTTCATATCAATTATTTCGGTTAAGAATAGCTGAACACGAAGGACACGAAGGAAAGCAAAAAACTAGGGTGAGAGACCATCGGGCTGTATTTGCCCGTGGGTGCCGGCATTTGGGGAAAGGAATTCTTGTTCCTATTTTCTGAAGGTTTTCCTTCGTGTCCTTCGTGTTTCAAGCTTTATCCTTTCCCACAAGCAGTAAATCGAGAAGCTTCGGATGAAACGGCAATCCAAGCAGTTGCTGTGCAAAGGCGCCGGCGGCAATTTCGGACAGGCTGGACAGTCCGGACGTCCAGTGCCACGGACCGAGTCCGAATAGATTCACGGCATGCCGGCGGCTCAAGCGCGTGTGGCCACGTTGACAGTCGAAATGATGGTAAAGCTCATGGGCAAGGAAGATCGGCAGGGTGCCACCGACGCAGCGGCAGGCTGCAATGCCGTTCTCCCCGACCAGTTTGTCCAGGCGCCGGATCGCCGGAACGTAAAGCGTGATGGACGGCGGCCGCGTGACATATTCCGCATGGACGATGACGCTGCCGAACCCGGCATCGTCCCCGCTGCGAATCACGGGGACATTGCAACGCGTTGCGATCGTTGCCGGATCATGGCCCCACAGGTTGCGGGTCCGATCGGCCAATGAACGGCCGTCCTTGAGCGCGGCTTCGACCAGCGCGAGGCGGCGCTCAACCGGAATGCGCCGGTACTGCGGATCTTCGCGCAACTGCATCAGGCCCAACGACTGCGGCTGGACATCCCGGCGCAGATCAGTGTTCACAGCCCGCGCGCTCCCTGCATGCTGATCAGCACAACCGGCGCCTCGGGTGGCAGGCCTTCGAGTTCGCTGCGACTGATCGCGACCGCCTGGTCGAGCGCGGTGATGCCGCAAAGGTCCACGATGCGCCGGCCCGCAACGACGAACATGTCCGGCGCTATGACGCTGTCGCCGTTGTAGATCGTGACCGATTCCCACAGGCTGCGCAGTTGCTGCAACCCGTCGGACGCGCTGGCCTGGGTGACCACGCCATCGCTGCGCTGGATGCGGATCACGCCTTCGCGATCCACGGCACGCACCGGGGAGCGGCGCGTGGTGAAGATGCGCCATTTGCGTTCGTTCACCTGCGCCTGGAACACGCGCACATCCGCGGTGGCCCCGGCGAGCTTGACGTTCTCGGCCGTCAGGCCCATCGACGTGGCCGCAATATCAGCCGCCTCTTCTTCGCTGACCTGTTTGCGCATGTCCTGGGCGCGCATCTCCGATGCCCCCATGGCGATGGCGCGCACGCGCTGAGTCTGCGCATCGACTTCGATCGTGACTTCGACATTCTCCGGTGCGGCGCCGAGTCTGACCGCGGCATCGAAGGCTTCGCGCTTGATGCCCTGCAGGTCTTCGGGACCCGGGTTGGGAATGACGCGTTCGATCGTCTCGCGCACCAGAGCCAGCGCCACGCCGATGGACGAGATGACTTCCGCATCCTGCGAAATCTTGAAATCGAGCTTCATGGTTTCGGCAACGAACGGGATCAGCGATGCGGCACCTCCGCCCTCGCCGATCAGCACGGCCTGATCGCGGTCGAGCTTGTATTCGCGGACCAGGTCTTCGACAACGCCGGTGACCTTGGACGCCGCTTTCACCAGGACGCGACGGGCCGCTTCTTCGACGGTCGACCCCATGCGCTGCGCCAGCGGTGCAAACGCCCGTCGCGCCGATTCGACGTTGCCGTGCGCATGCCAGCCGGGCTTCGCGTAGCCGAGGATATTGGCCGCGCAAGTGGTGGTCAGCGCGTACCGCTCGCCGTTCAGACACCGAATTGCGAGGTAGTCGTCCGGATCGCCGTCTTTCGGACGGAACAGTTCGATCTGCGGTTCGATGATGTCTTCCGGCCGGGCAAACGCAGCGTAGTGCAGGCCGGCAATATGCGCGCTGCGTGGACCGACGTCGTGAATGTCGTTGCCCCGCACGCGCACCATGCTGCCGCCGGCGATGCCGATCACGCGCACATCCAGCGAATTGACATAGGTGTCGTGGCCCCCGACTCTGGCATGCTTGACGGTGGGACGGCCGTTGCGGATCACGCCAATGTTGGTGCTGGTGCCGCCAACCTCGAAATAGATGCCGTCTGACACGCGCAAATACATCAGCGCGCCGGCGACGCTGGCTGCGGGACCGGACAGCATGGTGACGACCGGGCGCCGGCGCATTTCCTGCACGTCCATCACGCCGCCATCGCCCCGCATGATCATCAGCGGCGCGGAAATGCCGGCTTCGCGCACGGCCTGTTCGGTCATGTTCGCAGTGCCGATCATTTTCGGCAGGATGCTGGCGTTGATGACCGCCGTACGGGTGCGCGTGGTCAGTCCGTAGAGTTTGGTGATTTCGTGGCCACCGGTCACGGCCAGGCCGAGTTCCGTCGCCACGCGCATGACCAATTCCTCGGCGCTCTGGTCATCGACTCCGAATGCGCTGCTCGCCACCACGACCTGCGCGCCTTCGTCGCGCAACGCTTCCAGCGTTTGGCGTACCAGCGCTTCATCCAGCCTGTCGGTCGTGATGAAACGATGCGACGGCCGCAGGAAGCGTCCGGGCGCGAGTTCGATGTCCTTGACGTTGCTCTGTCCGCGCGCGAGCACCGATTCGACGCGGCTCGCCATGCCGATGACGCCCACCGCGGCGACATCGCCTTCGAGCAACGCGTTGGTCGCCTGGGTGGTCGAGTGCGCCAGGAACACCACATCCTGCGGATTCACCTGCGAACGCTCGAGCACATTGCGGAAAACTTCGACGACACCGGCCGC
>DATFUO010000351.1:0-2552 GCA_035260785.1 Burkholderiales bacterium | reverse complement strand
CATCGCCACGGCGCCGGCCCTGGGGCGCGCCGGGAGGCGCTGCCTGCGGGTCCTGCACGATCGGCGCCGGAGCGGCAATCTGCTGGTCATAACCCGGCTGGGGTTGCGGCGGCCGATACGCCGGATTCGGCTGGATCGGGGCAACTGCTGCGATGTTGGGCTGGCCGACGGCGGGTTGACCGCCGGGCGCGGCCTGCGCGCCGCCCTGAAGCAACCTCAAGCGCTCTTCGAGCTGCCGGTTACGGTATTGCAGCTCCTCATTCTGGCCGGTGAGCTGCCGCAGCTGATTCTCGAGCTGCTGAATCCGCATTTCGGGGTCGACATCCTCGGACTGTGCGAAAGCATGCGAACCAAGCGCCAGCATCGCGGCCATGGCCGCGCCACGTGTAATTCCATGAAACCTGGATGACATTCTGGCCTGATGACGAAAACGGCGTGACATCGAATGCGGCACACATTGAGAGACGGAGTACGCCAAAAATGTGACTAACGCCCGATCCGGTCGTTTCATGTCTAAGCTCTCGTATCCATTCCAGACAAGTCCATTCCAAGCGGACTTGGCTACCTATCGAATCGCGAGTTTACAAGGAGTCAGGCCATGCATGTCAGCGTCAATGGAGTGCGGCTGTTCTTCGACGTCGAGGGCGCGAAGCTGGTCCCGGACGGTCCTGTGATGCGGGAAAAGCCACGGGCCACGGCGGTGATCCGGAATTTCATTGAGTATCGAACCAAGCCACCAAAACAAAACCGGCGCCCGAAGGCGCCGGCGATAAGATTGTTCGAAAAAGCCAACGCCTCAGGAGCTGGCGTTCAACACCGTGACAGCGCGGCGGTTCTGCGACCAGCACGAGATGTCATTGCACACCGCGACCGGGCGTTCCTTGCCGTAGGAGATGGTCCGCATCCTCGCGGGATCGATGCCGCGCGACGCCAGGAAGGTCCGGACCGATTGGGCACGGCGCGCGCCAAGCGCGATGTTGTATTCGCGGGTGCCGCGCTCGTCCGCGTGGCCTTCAATGGTGAAGGCATAGCGGTTGTAAGTCTGTAACCAGCGCGCCTGCTTCTCCAGGGTGACGATCGCCTGCGGCGTCAAATCGGTCTGGTCGCTTTCGAAGAATACGCGGTCGCCGACATTGACCACGAAATCCTGCTGGCTGCCTGGGGTCGCCGCGCTTGCCATCGCGCCGTCGGCGCCGAGGTTCTTGTTGGCGCAGGCGCCCATCGACAGCGCCACCGCGAGCACGGCGGCCAACTTCAATCCCTGGAGGATACGCATCTGATTTTTCATTCCGGAGCCTCCACGCTCACGTTTTTCGACTGTCATCCGGTCTACAGGGCGATGGTTAAGCGAACGTTCCGTCAACCTTGATGGGGTATTGCGAGACCCGATCAAATGCCGACAAACGGCGAAAAGCAACCGCGATAGTTAATGGGTTGTAAATGTGGCGCGACGGTGAAGGCAAGCCGGAGGCGCGGCGGCAACGGCCTGTTTTGGGGCCTAAACTGCAGCCCAGCGGCAACACCTGTTCGCAAAATGGCGCTCCTGAGCGGAACAAGGCCGATTCGTCAGGGCTGCGGGACGATCGATGGGCGCTCCAATGGAGACATCGTCACATCAAGGGAAGACAGACCGGGTGCGCCGTCGCGCTCAAACAGCATCCTCCGCTCGAAAGCACTCGAGCGCATGATGGGAAAACGGGCCAAGACCTGTTCCTGCCGGGTCCGGAAACCGGACGTCATCAATACCACCTTTTTCAATACGTTCGGAAACGAACGCGGTTCGGCGATGGTCTCGTGCAGAAAGACCCGGCGATAAAACGCCTGGTGCTCGGCACGAACGAGCGCGAGCCCGGTATCGGCGTTGAAATACTCGCATGCCAGATAGGCCAGCCGCAGCGTCAGATAGGGAAGCTCCGGGAACCGCTGGGCCTTTTCGGGGTCTGCAACAAAACGAGCCGAATCGATGAAAACTTCGCCTTGATCGAGGCGAGGGTGAAGAACATCGCCGAACAATTCGGTTGCATAGGACATCCGCCATTCTGACGTCAGCACGTGGAGGCGGATAGAACTACAGAGTTCTCCGTCAACATAGATTCCGAACGTCCAGGCATTGGGCGCATCGTCATAACGATCGCTGACGCGCTGAGACTCTGACGGCAAGATTAATCCGCCATGCAGATAGGCCCTGTAACGCATTAAATAAATACAATCTCTCTCCTCAGGAGTTTCAATGGGTCGGTAATCGACGCGATCAAACAGCCCTGATCCCCGCACAAAGAGCGAAGTGCGCGGGTCGGCTCCGGACTTCATCTGGTACTCCTTAACTTCCAACAACCTGTGCGAGTGGAGAAAAGATTAACAGTCCGTTAACGAAATTGCAAAGCTATCGACACGTTAGGGTTAACCTTTGTGGCGGTCGACACGCATTCCGAGCCTGTGGAATTAAGGCGGTTGCTCAGGCGATTGATCGCGACGGCACCACGAGCTGCGGCTCTTCCAGGTGGCGGCCGTGCGAGGCGTTCAGCAGCTGGCGGATGCGCGCCGCCGGGACC
>DATFUO010000350.1:0-3867 GCA_035260785.1 Burkholderiales bacterium | reverse complement strand
TGGTATCGAGGCGGAGATACTGCGCGACGAGCCGGGCTGAGCCGGCGGAAGGTTTCCCCTGGAGGACTGGCGCGAGTCCCCGTCATGCGCGGTCGGCTGGCTTCCAGCCGGCGTCTCCGGTTTGCCCCCCCCGCGCATGGTGCGCCGCAATGCGCCGGCCGAATTCCCCCAAACGCAATGCCTCGCGCTAAACTTCAGCCATGAACCGCACCCTGGTCCTCAACGTAGTCGGCATGACGCCCGCTCTGCTGCCTCACGCGCCGAATCTTGCCGCACTGGCGAAGCGGGGCGCGGTCCGGTCGCTGCGCACGGTGACTCCGGCCGTAACCACGACAGTGCAGTCGACATTCGTGACCGGCGCGCTGCCGCGCGAGCACGGGATTGTCGGAAACGGGTGGTATTTCCGCGATCTGTCGGAAATCTGGCTGTGGCGCCAGTCCAACCGCCTGGTCGACGGTGAAAAGATATGGGACACCGCGCGCCGGCGGGACCCATCCTTTACTTGTGCCAAGCTGTTCTGGTGGTACAACATGTATTCGACCGCGGATATCGCGGTCACGCCACGGCCGATGTACCCGGCCGATGGACGAAAATTGCCCGACATCCACACGCATCCGCCCGGATTGCGCGACGAATTGCAAAATTCGCTCGGCCAGTTTCCGCTGTTCCGCTTCTGGGGTCCCGCCGCCGACATCGTTTCCACGCGCTGGATCGGGCAGTCGGCATTGCAGGTGCTGGAGAAGAATCATCCCACGCTGACGCTGGTTTACTTGCCGCAGCTCGATTACAACCTGCAGCGCCTTGGTCCGAACGACCCGGCGATCGCGCGCGACGTCGCGCAGGTCGACGAGGTGTGCGGCGAGTTGATCGAAGCGGCACAGCGCGCCGGCATGCACGTCGTCGCGCTCTCCGAGTACGGCATCAGCGCGGTGTCGAAGCCGGTGCACATCAACCGCGCGCTGCGCCAGGCCGGCTGGCTGCGCGTGCGCGATGAACTGGGGCGCGATCAGCTCGATGCCGGCGCATCCGACGCATTCGCGCTTGCCGATCACCAGGTCGCGCATGTCTACGTCGCGCGGCCGGAACTGGTCGACAAGGTTGCAAACCTGCTGCGTTCCCTGCCCGGCGTGGAACGCGTTCTCGACGAAGCCGGCAAGCGCGAGGTCGGCCTGGACCATCCGCGTTCCGGCGAACTGGTGGCGATCTCACGTGCCGATAGCTGGTTCACGTATTATCATTTTCTGGATGACGCACGTGCGCCGGACTATGCGCGGACCGTCGATATTCATCGCAAACCGGGCTACGACCCGGTCGAGCTGTTTCTCGATCCGGCGCAGCCGCTGGTCAAGGCGCGCATCGCCTGGAAGCTGGTGCAGAAAAAGCTTGGGCTGCGTTATCTCATGGACGTGATTTCGCTCGATGCGACTCTGGTCAAGGGCTCGCACGGCCGCCCGACCGACAGTGCGAATGAAGGGCCGCTCTTCATCACGTCCGCACCGGAATTGCTGGCGGAAGGCCCCGTCGCGGCGACCGACGTGAAGCGCCTGCTGCTCGATCACGTGTTTTCCGCAGGCAGTACTTTAAGGCGAGTGGCATGACACCGGAACAACTGCTGAAGCAGTGGCTGGACTCCCGGCTGCCGGCAGATGCCAAGACCTGGCTCGCCGATGCCGCGGAGAAATTGCGCACCGGCGGCGACACGGAGCTATACCGGTCCATCAGTCTGGTGACCCGCAAGATCGGCAAGGCCGACCTTGCGCTCAGCCCCGCGCAGATGAGGCAGGCTGGGGCGGCGCGCGAAGGTTGGAACCCGTCGGACTGGAGTCTGGACCAGGCCGCGCGCATTTATCTGCTGCTGGTCTGCGGGTCGGATGGCGCGGCTTTCCTGCGCCGGCTGGACCAACTCTGCAATACCGCGGACGTTGGCGAACTCGTGGCCTTTTATCGCGGACTGCCGCTGTATCCGGATCAATCCCGTTACGCGCTGCGGGCCGCGGAAGGGATACGCACGAACATGAAGGCGGTATTCGAGGCCGTGGCGCACCGCAACCCGTATCCTGCCGAGCAACTTTCCGAGCCGGCCTGGAACCAGATGGTGCTCAAGACGTTATTCATCGGCAGCACGTTGCATCCGGTCGTCGGACTGGACCGGCGGGCCAATCCCTCCCTCGCACGCATGCTGTGCGATTATGCCCACGAGCGCTGGGCGGCCGGGCGGCCGATCAGCCATGAATTGTGGCGCTGCGTCGGACCGTATGCCCAAGGCGACATGCTGCGCGACCTGGGGCGCGTTCTCGAAAAAGGCACAGATCCCGAACGCACTGCAGCAGCGCTGGCGTTGGCCAGTTCGCCCGATCCGGCTGCGACCGGGTTATTGTGGGCGTATCCTGACCTGTCGATTGCCGTAAGCGAAAACAAAGTGAGCTGGCAAATGCTGGCCGGCTCCGCCTGACCTGGTTCGATTATCTGGAGAGTAAACATGCGATTCATCGATCCGCACATTCATATGAGCGCGCGTACCACAGACGACTACGAGCGCATGGCCGCCGCCGGAATCGTCGCCCTCATCGAGCCCGCATTCTGGCTCGGACAACCGCGCACCCAGGTCGGCAGCTATATCGACTACATGTCGAGCCTGGTCGGCTGGGAGCGCTTCCGTGCCGCGCAGTTCGGCATTCACCACTACTGCACCATCGGATTGAACAGCAAGGAAGCCAACAACGAGGCCTTGGCCGAACAGGTGCTGGAAGTGCTGCCGCGTTACCTGGTGAAGGAAGGCGTGGTGGCTGTCGGCGAGATCGGCTACGACGACCAGACCCCGGTCGAAGACAAGTTCTACCGCGCCCAGCTCGCGCTCGCCAAGGAATTCGACATGCTGGTGCAGGTGCATACGCCGCATCGCGACAAGAAGAGCGGAACCATCCGCAGCATGAAAGTGGCCGTGGAGATGGGCGTCAAACCGGAACACGTTGTGATCGATCACAACAATGAGGAGACGGTACAGGACGTTCTCGACGGCGGCTTCTGGGCGGCATTCACGATTTATCCGAACACCAAGATGGGCAACGAGCGCATGGTGGAAGTGGCACGCAAGTATGGCTCCAACCGCATTTTCATCGACTCCAGCGCGGACTGGGGCGTATCGGATCCGCTCGCAGTGCCGAAGACCGCCCGGTTGATGCTGGACCGCGGCGTTGCCGCCAGCGATGTCGAGGCGATCTGCTATGGCAATGCGCTCAAGGCATTCGGCCAGAGCGGACAGATGAAAGAAGAGCACTGGCTCAATCCGGCGCCGATCGACCAGCGCATGCTGTTCGAGGGCAACTCCGTGCTGCGCGGACAAACCCCGCGCGTGGGAGAGCCGGCGAACGTCGGTCGCGCGGATTCGGTCGTGTTCAAATAGGTCATGGCGCCGGTCGAAACAAAAGGAAACCAATGAGCGTCGAACTGGTCAAGCCGACCGCCGAATCCGGCATGGAAGCGGTCTATACCCAGGAATTCTCGGTTCGTTACGACTATCCGGTGCATTTCACGGAACATCTGTTCGCGCGTGACAATCCGGTGTTCGTGCAGTCGATCGTGCGTCGTGAGCCGGCCAGGCGCCACCGCCTCGTGGTCTTCGTGGATGCCAACGTCGCGGCGAGCTGGCCGACCCTGGTGCATGACATCGCCGCTTATACCGAAGGGCATTCCGAGTCGCTGGAGCTGGTTGGTCGCCCGGAGGTGGTGGCGGGCGGCGAGCAGGTGAAAAACGATCCCGCGCTGGTGACCGGCCTGCAACGCCATCTGGTCGACCTCAAAATCGATCGCCACGCCTTTGTGGTCGGCATCGGCGGCGGGGCGTTCCTGGACATGATCGGCTTCGTT
>DATFUO010000349.1:0-3325 GCA_035260785.1 Burkholderiales bacterium | reverse complement strand
GGGCGATCAGCCCGCCAAGGAGGATGTCTACGAACTGGAATTGCTGGCCCGCCGAATCGGCCTGATCTACCACGCGATCGTGATGGCTATCGTCTGCGCCTTGTTCATCTGCCTGCTGGTTGCCAGCGCTTTCGTCGGCGTGTTCGTCGCGGTCGATATCGCCAGGCTCGTCGGCACCTTGTTCATCCTCGCGATGTTCGCGCTGATCGGGTCGCTCTGGCTGTTGCTGCGGGAAGTTTTCCTGGCGGTGAAGGTCGGCCGCTACGATATCCAGGTGAAGGACCTGCTCCGCTAGCGTACGGCCGCATCGGCGATGGCCGCCCCTTGGATGAGAGCGCCCGCCACGGTACACTGCGAATATTATTGTTGACCCCAGACGGCGGGCGCCCCGCATGCCGCTCGCCGCCGAGGCTGCTCCGGAAAGGGCCTTCCGACATGATTGCGCACGTATTCGCACCCAGGTTTGTCCTGCTCTGCATTTTTGTACTGTGCGCGGTCTTTGTGCATTTTCGCGGCAGGATCCGGCACCGGTTTACGCGTCAGCTTACCGACCACTCCACCATCATGGCGCCGCTCAATGCGCTGTTGTACGCATTCTCCGCGGTGCCGAACAGGCCGCTGCTCGACGTTCATCAGTTTCCCGAATTGAACCTGTTGCGTGAAAACTGGCGGACCATACGCGAGGAAGGACTCAAACTGTTCGATGAGGGCTACATCCGCGCGGCGGCGAAGTACAACGATCTGGGCTTCAATTCGTTTTTCCGCACCGGCTGGAAGCGCTTCTATCTCAAGTGGTACGACAATCCGCTCCCGTCGGCCCGGACCCTGTGTCCGAAAACGGTCGAGCTGGTGCAGTCGATTCCGACGGTTCACGGTGCGATGTTTGCGCTGCTGCCGCCCGGCGGAAGGCTGGTCGCCCATCGCGATCCCTACGCCGGTTCGCTGCGCTACCATCTCGGCCTGGTCACGCCCAATGCCGACACCTGCAGGATATTCATCGACGGAGAACCCTACTTCTGGAAAGACGGCGAGGACATGCTGTTCGACGAGACTTACATCCACTATGCGGAGAACAAGAGCGACGTCACGCGCCTGATCCTGTTCTGCGACGTCGAACGGCCAATGACCGTCGGCCTGATCGCCCGCTTCAACCGGTTCATGGCCAATACGCTGGTTCGCGCCAGCAAGACACAGAATGTCGAAGGCGAACCCGTCGGCATACTCAACCGCGCGTTCGGCTATTTTTATCGGGTGCGCCTGGTCGGCAAGCGCCTGAAGGCAAGGAACCGCTTCGCCTATTACGCGGTGAAATTCGCGATGCTCGGCGGTTTGTTCTACTGGATTTTCCTGACGTGACCGGATCCGCCGCGGGCAGCGTCACATTCGAGCTCGCCGCGGAGGCGGATGCGCTTGGAATCGCGCGGATGTCGCGCGACCTGATCGAAACCGGACTGGGCTGGTCGTGGACGGCGGCCCGCGTGCTGCGATCGATCCGCGATCCCGAGGTGCTGGTTCTGGTGGCGCGCGAAGCCAGGCGCATCATCGGCTTCGCGATCATGGATTTCGGCGACGAAGCGGCCCACTTGTCGCTGCTCGCCGTCGATCCTTCGCATCGCCGGTGCGGCATCGGCCGCCGCCTGTTCGACTGGCTCAGGAAAAGCGCCCTCACCGCAGGCATTGCCGTGGTCAAGCTCGAGTTGCGCGCAGGCAACGTGGAGGCGCAGCATTTCTATGCTTGCCTGGGCTTCGAGGAAGTCGGCTGGACGGTCGGTTACTATCGCCAGCGCGAAACGGCACTGCGCATGGCGTTGCGCCTGCGCCAATCCGCTTCCGGCAAGCCGCATTCGGCGCATTGAGGTACTTGTCCGTCGCCGGCAAGCAAGAAGCACTGCACGCGACAGCGACCGACGCCCCCGGATTCCTGGCCGGCTCCAGCGTCTTCCATGGTTTCGGGTTCATGAACGCCAGGATGGCGGAATTTCCGCACGATCCAGGATCTCCCTCTGTTCCGGCGTAGCCCGCTCGCGAATGAATGTTACATGTGGGCCCACGGAAACCCATTCGTTCTCGTGCGACATCGACTGCCGGAGCAACCGGATGGTCCCGAGCGTGTCGCCCGACAGGAATGCCGCTTGCGCGGCCAGGCCGAAATACGTCGCCTTCGCGCCGCCCGCGCCGGCGGCGCGCTCCTCCAGGACCTTTGCGGATACGAGGCCTCGCTCGACCAGTTCGATGAGATCCGGTGTGAGGCCCGCTTCGCTTGCAAACCGGAAAATCGTATCGCCGTCCACGCCCAGCTTTTGCAGACGGCCGACCACATCGCGCAGACGCAGATAAAGGGAATCGGCCGGAATGAACCGCATGAGGTCGTTCCACCCTTGCGCTGACGGGGACCGCGCGAATCCGGCGAGGGCCTCGTCCCAACCCGCCGGCGGCGAGGACAGGCCGGAAAGAACGGCTTTCAGTGCCACCGCATCGGGACAATCCGGTTTCGCCAACGCTAATCTTGCGTGGGTTGCCGCCTCGACCTTCGCGCCACGCGATGCAAGGAGTTCGACAACTGGCAACGCACTGCCGCCGGCCAACCAGCGCTTTCGCGCTTCGCGGACTTCGGGATCGTCGTTGATGTCCATGGCTCAGATTCTCGGCAACCACTGCCGCATCGCCTTGTTCACCGCTTGAGGCCGTTCCAGCGTGGACATGTGTCCGCACGCCTCAACGATGACCAGCTTCGCCTGCGGTATCGCCGCGGCCATCTCCTCGCTGTTCTCGAGCGGCGTCAGCCGGTCCTGCCTGCCGCACAACACCAGCGTCGGACACTTGATCGACGCCAGCAGAGGACGATAATCCGGCCGCGAAATGATAGCCTTCTGCTGGCGGATGTAGGCTTCAACACCGGTGCGCTCGGCCATCTCGCGGATGACCTTGACCAGCGCAGCATCTTTCGCGTGCGATTCGTGCAGCAGTAGCGGCAACATGCGGTTGGTGATCGGCGTGAAGCCGCGCTGCGTCCGCGCCAGCTTCATGAACTGGTGGCGGCGCTCGGTTTCCTCCGGTTGTTCCGGACGCGAACGAGTGTCGAGCAAAGCCAGTCCCGTCACCCGCTCCGGCGCCTGGCGCATGATTTCCTGCGCGACATAGCCGCCCATCGAAAGGCCCGCGAGCGCGAATTGCTTCCACGGCGCATCGCGCAGCACGGACGCAGCCATTTCCTGCGTGGTTTCGTGCTCGGTCAGGTCAGCGACAAAGAAATCGGCGATGTCTGCTAGTTTCGAGAGCTGCGGTTCCCACAGTGCCGCATCGCAGAGCAGGCCGGGGAGGAGGA
>DATFUO010000348.1:0-17208 GCA_035260785.1 Burkholderiales bacterium | reverse complement strand
GACCGTTGGTCCCCTGGCTGGGTTCGGACACTCGTTTCCCGCCGGTCGAACAGGCGACCGGATATCCGAATGGATTGCTTGCCGCGGGCGGGGACCTTTCCGTGGCGCGCCTGGTCGAGGCCTATCGCAATGGCATCTTTCCCTGGTTCAGCGGGGACCAGCCGATTCTTTGGTGGAGCCCGGATCCCAGAATGGTCTTGTTCCCCGCCGAACTGAAAGTGTCGCGTTCGCTGGCAAAAACGCTGCGCAAATGCCGTTTCGAAGTGCGCGCCGATACGGCGTTTCGCGATGTGATCGCGGGCTGCGGCCTGCCAAGACAGGATCAGGATGGCACCTGGATCAGCGCGCCCATGGTCGAGGCCTACTGCGAGTTGCACCGGGCCGGCATCGCGCACAGCGTCGAAACCTGGCTCGACGGAGAACTGGTCGGCGGGCTGTATGGCGTCGCCCTGGGGCGTGCATTCTTCGGTGAATCCATGTTCACGCGCGCAACCGACGCTTCCAAGGTCGCGCTGGTTGTGCTGGTGCGCCAGCTCGAGCGCTGGGGCTTCGGATTAGTCGACTGCCAGATGAACACCGCCCACCTGGCGTCTTTCGGGGCGCGCGAAATACCGCGCACCGATTTCACGCGCCGCCTTCGGGAATTGATACACTATCCGCCGGTCCCGGCTCCGTGGCGAATGGCGCCATTGCGATGACACAGCTCAACGACCTGCCCTTTTCGGTATTGCAGTTCTATGCGACTGCGCCCTACCCGTGCAGCTACCTGCCGGACAAGCTGGCGCGTTCGCAGGTCGCGACGCCGAGCCACGCCATCGACAGCCAGGTCTACAGCGAGCTCGTCAAAGTCGGATTCCGGCGCAGCGGCGCCTTTACCTATCGCCCTTACTGCGATCATTGCCGCGCCTGCGTGCCGGTGCGCATCGTCGCGGAGGACTTCGTCGCCAATCGTTCACAGCGCCGCGCTCATGCGCGCCACGATCGGCTGGAAGCACGCATGCTCGAGCTCAAATACCATCCCGAGCACTACGCGTTGTACCTGCGTTATCAATCACAGCGCCACAGCGGCGGCGGCATGGATCACGACAGCCGCGAGCAATACCGTCACTTTCTCCTGCAAAGCAACGTGCGCTCCAGCCTGGTCGAGTTCCGTGAGGAGGGCAGGCTGCGCATGGTCAGCATCGTCGACCGGCTCGAAGACGGCCTGTCGTCGGTGTATACGTTTTTCGAGCCGGAGGTCGCCGGTTCGAGCCTTGGCACTTTCAATGTCGTCTGGCAAGTCGACCTGTGCCGGCGCCTGCGGCTGCCCTACCTCTATCTCGGTTACTGGATCGCGCAAAGCCGCAAGATGGCCTACAAGATCAACTTCCAGCCACTGGAAGGGTTGATAGACGGCCAGTGGCGGCGATTGCCCCGCGACGCTTCGCCTCCCGAGGCGGTTTGACGCTGCGCCCCGTGTTCGCCGCAAGGTCGTGCGCACGCGCGCGGCGCTGATGCTTTACGGCCTCGTCCGGCCCTTGCTGTTTCAGCTCGATCCGGAACGCGCCCACCACGGCACCCTGCGCGCGCTCGACCTAGCCTACCGGGCAGGATTGACCGCCCTGATCGCCGGCCGTTCTCCCGCCTCTCCGCGCAAAATCATGGGCCTGGAATTTCCCAACCCGGTGGGACTGGCCGCCGGCCTCGACAAGAACGGCGAACACATCGATGCGCTCGGCGCCCTTGGCTTCGGATTCATCGAGGTCGGCACCGTTACGCCGCGGCCGCAGCCCGGCAATCCGGCGCCGCGCCTGTTCCGCATCGCGCGCGCGCGCGCGATCATCAACCGCATGGGCTTCAACAACGACGGCGTCGAACGCCTGCTGATGAATGTCTCGCGCGCACGCTATCGCGGCATCCTCGGCATCAACATCGGCAAGAATTTCGACACGCCGCTCGAACGCGCTGCGGAGGATTACCTGGTTTGCATGCGCAAGGTCTATGCGGCTGCAAGCTACATAACGGTCAACATTTCATCGCCCAATACCGCCAATCTGCGCCAACTGCAACGGGCCGGGGAACTCGACCGCCTGCTCGGCAGCCTTGCCAGGGAACGGCGCAAACTCAACGACCAGCACGGCAAACACGTTCCGCTGGCCGTCAAAATCGCGCCCGACCTGACGCAAGACGAGATTGCCGGTATGGCAAATTTGTTCATCGAGCACGGTATCGATGCAGTGATTGCCACCAACACCACGATCTCGCGGGAAGGGGTGAGCGGCCTGCCGGAGTCGGAGCAGGCCGGCGGACTGAGTGGAGCCCCGCTCAAAGCCCGCTCCACCGAAATCGTCCGCCAGTTTGCCTCCGTATCTGCGGGACGGCTTCCGATCATTGCCGCCGGGGGCATCATGTCGCCGGCGGACGCACGCGAAAAAATGGCCGCCGGGGCAAGCCTGCTCCAGTTGTACAGCGGCCTGGTCTACGAAGGGCCCGCCCTGGTCGGTAAAGTTGCCAATGCGCTGGCGAGCGACCCGGGCCATGCGCTCGCGCGAGCCGGCGCAAAAACCTGAACCGGTTATTTCCTTAGCACCAGCTCGCATAAGATACGAAGCCCGCGGCGTTATAATTCGCGGCTTTGTCCAGGCCTTTGCCGTGAAACCTTGCGCATGAATATCCGTGCCGACCTGCCCGATTCACCGACCCTGAGGCTCCAGTTCGACCTGCGATTCGAGGACCTTTATCGCCGGGACGGCCTGTTGCGGGTGGATGCGGCTTTTGTGGATTTTCTGGGTCAGGCGCAACCCGAGTTGCGTGAACGCCTGGAATCCCAGCGCGAGAGTCACCCGCGGCTGCCACCGAAGCAGGAATCCGAATTCCTGATCGCGGTGGCCGGCCATCTCGACGATTTCATCGCCCGCCTGTTCGGCATCGAAGACGAAGCCGTGGCACTGTCGGCACGTCACTTCGAACTCGCGCCGCTGTATGCCTGTAAGCGATTGTTCGTGCAGCGCAAGGCTGTCAACCTGTACAAGGCCGAGGTTGCCGCGGGGTTCGACGGAGCCCGGCTCGAAGCAGAACTCGCCGCATGGTTCGATGCGGATTTCAGCGAACTGGTGTTTGCGCGTCATGTGATCGACTGGTTGAAGGATGAAGCCGCCAATGCGAACAGAATCGATGCGGCGTTGCGCTACGCGGCCTGGGCGGTGCATACGCAGGACGGACAGCGCAGGCACCGGGCCGGCGTGCTGTTCAAGCTGCCGAAGAAGCTGGACTTCCGGCGCCTGGTACCGGTCGAGACGCACGACGAGGACGGCGTTATCGTGCACACGCTCTCCCATGTTCGCCGGCGGCACGGGTTCGCGCTCACGGATTCCGGCACCGACCTGATCGGTGCGCTGAACGAGACCAATTACTGCATCTGGTGCCATGAGCAGGAAAAGGATTCCTGCTCGCACGGATTGAAGGAGAAGGCCTCGGCCCCTCAAGCCGGACCGGCGTTCAAAAAGACCGTCTTCGGTGTACCGCTGGCCGGTTGCCCGCTGGAAGAACGCATCTCCGAATTCCAGAAACTCAAGACTGAAGGCGTAACCCTCGGTGCATTGGCGATGATCGTGCTGGACAATCCGATGGTCGCAGCGACTGGCCATCGCATCTGCAATGACTGCATGAAATCCTGCATCTACCAGAAACAGGAACCGGTCAACATCCCGCAGGCCGAAACGCGCACGCTCAAGGATGTGCTGGAACTGCCCTGGGGCTTCGAGATCTACTCGTTGCTCACGCGCTGGAATCCGCTCGACCTGAAACGGCCGTTTCCGCGCGCGGCGAGCGGCCGCCGCGTGCTCATCGCCGGGATGGGTCCTGCGGGCTTCACCGTCGCGCACCACCTGATGAACGACGGCCATACCGTCGTGGGGGTCGACGGCCTGAAGATCGAACCGCTGCCGGCACCGCTCTGCGGAGTCGATACCGCGGGCACACGTGTGGCCTTCGAACCGATTCACGACGTCGAGTCTCTTTACGAATCCCTGGACGACCGCATCATGGCCGGCTTCGGCGGTGTCGCCGAGTACGGCATCACCGTGCGCTGGGACAAGAATTTCCTGAAGCTGATCCGCCTGCTGTTGCAACGGCGCGAGGAGTTCGCATTATTCGGCGGCGTGCGCTTCGGCGGCACGCTGCAAGTCGATGATGCTTTTTCCCTGGGCTTCGATCACGTCGTGCTGGCCGCGGGCGCTGGCCGCCCAACCGTGCTCGACATCCCCAACGGCCTGGCGCCGGGTGTGCGCACCGCGTCCGATTTCCTGATGGCGCTGCAACTGACCGGCGCGGCCAAGATCGATTCGATCGCCAACATGCAATTGCGGCTGCCTGTCGTCGTGATCGGCGGCGGCCTGACCGCAATCGATACCGCCACCGAGTCGCTCGCTTATTACCCGCTGCAAGTCGAGAAATTCCTGCGCCGCTTCGATGTCCTGTGCGCCGAGCGCAGCGAAGACGAAGTGCGCAGCTCGTGGAGTGCGTCCGAAAAGATCATCGCCGAGGGGTGGCTGAACCACGCGCGTTTGCTGCGTGCGGAACGCGCCAGGGCGGCCGGGGAAGGCCGGGAACCGCACCTGCTCGAACTGCTGCAGTCCTGGGGCGGGGTCACCATCGCCTATCGCAAGCGCCTGATCGACAGTCCTTCCTACACGCTCAATCACGAGGAAGTCGAAAAAGCGCTGGAAGAAGGCATTCGCTTCGCCGAGAACCTCACGCCCGTCGCCGTCGAAGTGGACGAGTTTGGATCAGCCAGCGGACTGACCGTAACGAGCGGGACGATGCGAGAGGACGGTACCTCCGAAGCCATCACCGTGACGTTGCCGGCGCGGGCCGTGCTGGTTGCCGCCGGCACGCAACCCAACACCGTACTGGCACGCGAGGATGCAGATAACTTTCATCTCGACGGCCGCTATTTTCAGGCTTGCGACGACAACGGAGATCCAATCAAACCCGAAAGGAGCGCCAAGCCGGCCACCCCGCATGTATTGCTGTCCCGGCGTCCGGACGGACGTTTCGTCAGCTTCTTCGGCGACCTGCATCCTTCTTTCTTCGGCAATGTGGTCAAGGCCATGGGCGGTGCCAAGCAGGGCTACCCGTCGGTAAGCCGCGTGCTCGCCAAGGTACAACCTGCCTATCCGGGCGACGATGCCGAATTCTTCGGCCGGCTCAACAGCGAACTGCGGGCCACCGTGCATGAAGTCATCCGCCTGACCCCGACCATCGTCGAAGTGGTAGTGCAGGCACGGCAAGCCGCCAGGAAGTTCCAGCCCGGACAGTTCTATCGGCTCCAGAATTTCGAGTCGCTGGCCAAGACAGCGGACGGCACACGGCTGGCCATGGAAGGGCTCGCATTGACCGGAGCCTGGGTAGACCGTGAAAAGGGACTGGTTTCCACGATCGTGCTGGAAATGGGCGGGTCTTCGGATCTGTGCGCACTGCTCAAGCCCGGCGAACCGGTCATTCTCATGGGTCCCACCGGCTCACCGACCGAAATCCACGCGAACGAGACGGTGGCGCTGGTCGGCGGTGGCTTGGGCAATGCCGTACTGTTTTCAATCGGGCAGGCATTGCGCGCTGCCGGCTCGCGCGTGCTCTACTTCGCCGGCTACAAGAAAATCATCGACCGCTACAAGGTCGCGGAAATCGAAGCCGCCGCGGACGTCGTCATCTGGTGCTGCGACGAGGCACCCGGATTCGCCCCGGCTCGCCCCGGAGACCGCAGCTTCGTCGGCAACATCGTGCAGGCCATGACCGCCTACGCCTCCGGCAAGCTCGGCGAACAACCCATTGCATTCGATGCGGCGGATCGCCTCATTGCGATCGGCTCCGATCGCATGATGGCCGCGGTGGCCGCGGCGCGCCACGGCGTACTGGCGGGTCACATGAAGCCGCATCATTTCGCGATCGGCTCGATCAACTCGCCGATGCAATGCATGATGAAGGAAATCTGCGCACAGTGCCTGCAGCCGCAGGTGGATCCGGCCACGGGCGAGCGCTCCTACGTGTTCTCCTGTTTCAACCAGGATCAGCCGCTTGACCGCGTCGATTTCGGCGGCCTCGCCGCGCGGCTCACACAGAACTCGGTGCAGGAAAAGCTGACCGCGCAATGGATCGACCGTTGTCTCATTCACACCGGCCACCGTCAGACAACCGGAGGCAAGCTCCCGCCATCGAGACGCTGAAAAAAGGCGAAACTCTTTTAACACGAAGGCGAGACGGAGCGTAACGTAAAGAATGGTCGCTGTAATCGTGCGATTCGTTGCGGGATCACTGTCGCTCCTGACCACAGAAGTCGATCCCGGTCATGTCCTTTCGTGTCCTTCGTGTTAAAAGAGGTTTGTTTTAATCCCTTGACGCCATCGCGGTTAAACTGCGTTTGTGAAGGCTGAACTCATCGAAGCAATCGACGCGCTGCTGCCGCAGACTCAGTGCACTAAATGCGGCTACCAGGGTTGCCGGCCTTACGCCGAGGCAATCGCGCGAGGGGAAGCGGAAATCAACCAGTGCCCGCCGGGCGGTGCGGCGGGAATTCGCAAGCTGGCACGGCTGCTCGGCCGCACGGAAAAACCACTCAATCCGTCCAACGGCTCCGAGACGCCTCGCGCGGCCGCGTTGATCGACGAGTCGCGCTGCATCGGCTGCATGCTATGCATCAAGGCTTGTCCGGTCGATGCGATCGTCGGCACCTCGAAACGCATGCACACCGTGCTCACCGAATTCTGCACCGGCTGTGAACTGTGCCTTCCACCCTGTCCGGTGGATTGCATTGACATGGTCGAACTCGATACGCTGGCGCAACGCGGCAATCGTCATTCCGCGGGACTGGCGGCGCAATCGATCGAAAGCATGGCGGCAATTGCGCGCGAGCGATTCGGCTTTCATGAGTTGCGCGTCGCGCGCGAGCAGGAAGAGCGCAGCGAGCGACTGGCAAAGAAAGCGCGCGACAAGCTCGCTGACCTCGAACAACTGCCAGGCAGCCACGACCGCAGCCGGAAAATAGCCGCAGTGCATGCCGCAATCGAGCGCGCCCGCGCGCGCCGTGCCGGACAGAAAATAAGCTGAACCGCCAAAACGAATTCCGAAATCTCACCACGACAGCTTCAGCCGTAAGTGTTTTCACCTTAAGGCACGAAGGACACGAAGTTGCACGAAGAAAAACGAGCAATGAACCAAATCTCTCCATGTCACGGAACAAGAGCATGCGGAGTATCCGGATTGGGCATTTCGTCGCCTTCTTTTTGTCTTCTTTGTATCCCTTCGTGTCCTTCGTGCCTTCGTGGTGAGACGTTCGATTTCGGCTTTCAAATATGAATGCCGCGAAAAGGACGGAAATTTTCCGCAGGTTGCGCGCCGCCAATCCGGCGCCGACCACCGAACTGGCGCATCAGACGCCGTTCGAGCTGCTGATCTCGGTGATCCTGTCGGCGCAGGCGACCGACAGGAGCGTCAACCTTGCCACTGCGCAGCTTTTTCCGGTGGCTAACACGCCGCAGAAAATCCTCGCGCTTGGCGAATCTGGATTGACGCCTTATATCCGGCGCATCGGCCTGTATCGTACGAAGGCGAAGAACGTGATCGCGGCCTGCGCCCTTCTGGTGGAAAAGTTCGACGCGCAAGTGCCGTCGAACCGCGAGGACCTCGAAAGCCTGCCGGGTGTGGGCAGGAAAACCGCGAATGTCGTCCTCAACACGGCCTTCGGCCAGCCGACGATTGCGGTAGACACCCACATCTTCCGCGTCGCCAATCGCACCGGCATCGCACCGGGCAGGAACGTCGTCGAGGTGGAGAAGCGCCTGCTCAAATTCGTGCCAGAAGAATTCCGGCGCGACGCGCACCACTGGCTGATCCTGCACGGACGCTACCTGTGCAAGGCACGGCGGCCGGATTGCCCGAACTGCCTGATCCGCGACCTTTGCGAATTCAGGCCCAAGACCAAAGCCGATGTTCAATCCGTCGCGCGCTGACGTCCGTCGCTTTTTCTTCGAAACCTGGGGCAAGTATCGCTCGCAGGCGCCGCTCGAAGGACTGGAACGCACCGCGATCGAGATCATCCTGCTGCACCCCGAGCACCATGTTCTGCTCGACGATCCGGAGCGCAGTCTCGATCGGGACTTCTCGCCGGAAAACGGCGCGGTCAATCCCTTTCTGCATATGTCGCTGCATCTCGCGATAGCGGAGCAAGTGTCAATCGACCAACCGCGCGGCATCAGCGCCGCATTTCGCGAACTGGCCGGCCGCGCCGCATCGGAGCACAATGCCTTGCATGTTCTGCTGGAGTGTCTCGGTGAGGTCGTCTGGCGCGCGCAACGCGATCGCGCCGCGCCCGACGAGGCCGCCTATCTCGAGTGCATCCGCCGCGGACTCGGATAGCCGCGCGCAGCGCCGGTATTCAGTTTGGGTGGGAGAAACGAAAAAAATTCCTCGAACTATAAAAGCGCTCACCACGGAGGGCACGGAGGAAAGGCAGAGGCAGAAAAAAACCTTGGAAAGTGGGAACCTGCCATCGGAGATAACTTCGGCATCGGGCCTGCTTTTCAATCGCACATGTTCTTCCTCGTTTCTGGTTTTCCTCCGTGTCCTCCGTGGTGAATGCTTTTTTCGAGCGCTCAATCGCCCGGCCGCTGTCTGCCCAATACCGACGCGAATGTCCGAATAGCCAAAAAAAAGGAGCCACAGGCTCCTTTTTTTAATTCAGGCGATTGAAGGGTCAGTATTTGACCTTGAGGTCGCCACTCAAACTGGAGAAATACGCAGCCAGATCCTTGATGTCCTGCTTTGAAAGGTTTTGCGCCATCGGGGCCATCAGCGGGTTCTTGCGCTTGCCGGACTTGTAGTCGCGCAGCGCCTTTTCCAGATAGTCGTCCGGCTGGCCGGCCAGTCTAGGATATTCCGGCATGATCGGCGTATTGCCGTCCGGCCCGTGACAGGTACCGCAGATGGCAGATTTTTCCTTGCCTTTGGCCGCGTCCCCTCCGGCGAGCGCATTGCCCGAGGCGGCCAATCCGGCTACGGCAATCATCGCGATCCACAACTTGTTTTTCATAGCTTCCTTTTCAACTCTCGAACGGACCTAATTGCCCGAATAGTACGCAGCCAGGTCGGCCATGTCCTGCACGGACAGGCTGGCGGCAATGGCCTTCATGGTCGGATGCTGGCGGTCGCCGGCCTTGTAGGCCTTCAACGCATTCACGATATAACCCGCATTCTGTCCGCCGAGCTTGGGGACGCGATAGACCTCCGGATAGGCGGTGTGGAAACCGGCTATGCCGTGGCATCCCGCGCACATGGCCGTCTTGTTCTTGCCTGCCGCGGCATCCCCCTCGGCGTACAGCGGAGTGGCAAGGATTGACAGGAAAGCGGACAGACCGGCGATGGCGAAAGTGCGGATATTCATGGCGTAAAACTTTCCTCGGTTCGGGATACTCGATCGGGACCAAAAAACCGCGCAACTTTATCCGAAGCGCGCTGGCCGGTCAACGCCACGCGCCGTGGCATGACGCGTCAGCCGCTGGGCAGCGGCACGCCTTCGGAGATGTCCAGCGAATGGCTGAACTTGCGGTCGTGGGTGTCTTCGACCTCGATCTTCAACTGACCCTTTTCCTCGGGTGTGAAAAAGAAGCGGAAATTCGGGTTGTCCGAAACCGAAAAGTCCACCTCCGCATTCATCACCGTCTTGCCGCCGTAAGTGACTTTCACGCTGCGCACGAATTGGGGCACCTGGCCCGCTTCGAAGTCCGCCGCGAGCGGGGATTCGTTCGGGTGGCGGATCATGAGCTGCACCAGATTCGGTTTGTGATAGGTGATCTGGTCGTCGTCGAAACGCAGCTTCATTTTGCCCAGCAGCGATTCGGACAGCTTTTTGCCGTTGGGCGCGGAGCAGCCCCCCGCGGCCTTGACCCAGCGTTGCGACATGTACAACCTGCCGTCATTCATCTCGGCCACCGCCCGGACGAAACTGTAATCCTCGAAGCGCAGCCGCGTCTCGACCTGGGCACGGCCGCTGTCCGGCGTGAAATGGAAGACGCCTGCGGTTGGAGACGGATTGCGCTCGACGATCACGTAGATCGACTTGACGTACTCCTTCTCGGTCTGGTCGAGCTGCGCCTTGACCACCACCGGAACCGTGGAAGCATCGTCCGCCCGAACGTTCAGGTAGACGCGGATGATGTCGCGCGCGTCCGGGTTGATGACGCGGTCGCCAAACATGACTTGCTTGATCGGGCCCCAGTATTGGCTCAGCGCCGGATCCGGCTCGGCTTTTTCATTGGCGGATGCCGGCATGGATGCGAGCAAAGCCAGAATGCCGGCTGACAACAGGCGCAAACCCGATTTTTTCATTCTGATCCCCATCCCGCCTCGTATGATCCGCGAAGTATACCCGTCACCGGGCGCGCGCATTTTCCCGCGTTGTCTATTCCCATTCCAGCTCCGCGTAGGCCGCCGTCACATTGCGCCGATGGAACAGGTCGAAAGCCGCCCAGTTGCCCGCTTCGGACAGGCCGACTTCGTCGGTCGCCTGCTGGATGGTCTTGCGATCGCGGATGGCGGCGCGGGTTTCATTCAGGATGATCGTGAAATAACGCTGCTGCGCGTCCAGCGGTTGCGGCCAGTGCAGGTCGCTGCGACCATGGCCGGGCACGTAGTGATCCGCCGCAATGGCGCGCAGATCCTGAATGACGCGAAGGAAGCCGGTGATGGTGCCGTCGATCACCGGCGTGTGCCCTACGAACAGCAGATCGGACAGCCACAGCGTACGGGTCGATGTGTCGAATACGGTCAGGTCGTCGTCGGTATGGGCAGGAGGCCAGGCCTGCACGACGACGCTCCTGCCGCCCAGATCGAGTTCGAGTCGTTGTCCGACCAGCAGCGTAGGCCTGACGATCTCCGATCCTGCCGCAGCCGGGCCCAGGTCGCGTTGCAGCGAGTTCACGTAGGAACGGGCACGTGCGGCCAGTTGCGCCGGATAGTTTTCATGCGCGATGAATTGCGGATGATCATCGAGGAATGCCGCGGCCCCAAAGAAATGATCCGGATGCACATGCGTCAGCACGACATGGCAGACCGGCAGTGGCGTGACCCGGCGGATCGCCTCGCGCAGCAGGCGGCCCACCGGCAGGGACCCGCCGGCATCGACGGCCAGTACGCATTTTTTGCCGACGATGAAGCCGATGTTGGCGTTATCGCCCAGGTTTTCCGGCGAACGCTCATCGAAGCTGCCGTAATGGACATAGATGCCGGGGGCGACCTCGGTAACGCCGAAATGCGCCAGCCGCTGGGGTTCCCCCGCGCTGGCAGCGTGGGCCGCCGGAAACAAAGCAATGGCCAGGACAGCGAAGAGGGTGATCGGGGATGCCAACTTCGTGATCGGATATTCGATGGAAGCAACATGTTAGATCAGAACAACCCGGCCGACTTGCCGCCGCCGCCCGCGTCGGCTACGGTATCGACGATGCCCTCTTTGCTGTTGCGCGCCATCCGTTTCGCAGCCACCGCCGTCGCGATGGCGCCACTCACGTTGTTTGCGCAGGAGGCGCTCCGGCCGGAGACTGTTGCACATGGTGTCTACGCTTTTATCGGCGACGCCGGCGAGATAGCCGCTGCGAATCGCGGCTTCGTCGGCAACAGCGGATTCATCGTGGGGCCTGCGGGCGTGGTCGTCATCGATACCGGCACTTCTTATCATCATGGCCGCCGCATGCTGGAAGCAATCGCGCGCATCACCGATAAACCGGTCGAGCTGGTGATCGTCACCCATGCGGTGCAGGAATTCCTGTTCGGCAGCGCGGCGTTCGCCGAACTCGGTATCCCGATCCTCGCGCATCGGGAAACGGCGAAGCTGATGAAGGCACGTTGCGAACATTGCCTGGAGAATTTGAAACCGGTCCTGGGCGAAGAACTTGAAGGCACGCGCCTGATTCCGCCTCATCGCGAGATCGACGCCACGACGGCCATCAATGCCGGCGGCCGCCGTCTGGAACTGATTTACCTGGGTTGGGCCAGCACCCCGGGAGACCTGGCCGTCCTCGACGTCGAGGCTGGCGTCCTGTTCGCGGGCGGGATGGTTTCCGTCGGCCGCATTCCTGATATCCGCGACTGCGACTTCGAAGGCTGGCAGCGTGCGTTGCGCCGGCTGGAAGGGTTCGTGCCGGTGCATGTCGTTCCCGGACACGGCCCGGTATCAGGTCCGGGCGCCATCGCCGAGACGGCCGCTTACCTGGACGCGCTCGACCGGGTCGTCAAATCGCTTTACGCCGAAAGCTCCAGCCTCATGGATGCAGTCGAAAAGGCGACCCTGCCCGCCTACCGCAACTGGTCGCTGTATGCGACCACGCACCGGCAGAACGCACTGCATCGCTATCTGCAACTCGAGTTGCAGGACCTTGGCGGGGATCCGCGCTCCACAGCGCTGCCGCAGCGTTAATCGCAGGGCAAATCCATAAAACCTCGATGCTCGTCGCAAAGAGCATTGACGCAGCGCGGTATCTCATTCCCTTATAGAATGCGGCGTCCGACGAATCCGATTGATCCTTATGGCTAACCGTCTCAGCAAGATCTACACGCGTACCGGGGACGCCGGCACCACCGGCCTGGGAGATGGTTCGCGCGTCGCAAAGGACAGCTTGCGCATCGAGGCCATCGGCGCAGTCGATGAGTTGAACAGCGCGCTGGGCGTGCTGCTGGCCGAAGCGATTCCCGACGACGTGCGCGCCGGACTGCTCGCAGTCCAGCACGACCTGTTCGACCTGGGCGGGGAACTGAGCATTCCGGGGTATACGAGCGTTGGACCGGAGCACGTTACGCGGCTGGAGAACGAACTGGATCGCCACAACGCCACCCTGGCGCCGCTCAAGGAATTCATCCTGCCGGGCGGATCGCGCGGCGCGGCGCTATGCCACGTCGCGCGTACGGTGTGCCGGCGCGCGGAGCGACGGGTAGTCAGCCTGGGCACCGCCGAGCAGCTGTCGCCGTCGCTGCAACATTACCTGAACCGGCTCTCAGACCTGCTGTTCGTGCTCTGCCGCGTACTCAATCGCGAGTCGGGTGTGGCCGACGTCTATTGGCAAAAAGGTAAAAATCGCAGTGAATCTGCCTGAAGCCCCCGCCGCGGAACAACTTTCCGACCTGCTGTCGCGCTGCGCGCTGCGCGACCAGCGCGCTTTCGCGATCCTGTATCAATTCAGTTCGGCGAAACTGTTTGCCGTTGCCGTGCGTATAACACGTCGCAGGGACTGGGCCGAGGAGGTCCTGCAGGAGGCTTTCATCAACATCTGGAACCATGCGCAGGGCTATAACCCGGCGAAAAGTGCGCCCATGACCTGGATGACCGCGATCGTGCGCAACCGGGCGCTCGACTGGCTGCGCCGGCCGCGCGAGGTGGAGATCGACGAGGCGCACGAAGAACTGATGGCCTCGATTCCCGACGAATCGCCGGGACCCGAAGAGTTGCTGCGCCGGTCGCTGGAAGGCGGGGAGCTCGCCGAATGCATGAAGACGCTGACCGAAGAGCAGCAGCGCGGCATCACGCTCGCGTTCTTCTATGGATTGTCGCACGCAGAAGTGGCGCAACAGATGCGCAAGCCGCTGGGCACGGTCAAGACCTGGATTCGCCGCGGGCTCGACCGCCTGAAAGGCTGCCTCGAAGCGTCGGGCGGATGAACATGAATTCTGACCCCGCCCTGATCCGAACCATGCAATGACGGGAAACGTGCAATGAGATTCGCCGACGAGAAACTGCGCAGCAAACTGGCCGCCGAGTATGTGCTCGGAACCATGTCTGCACGCGCGCGCCGGCGCTTTGAAATCCATCTGCGCGGCAATCCGCAACTGCGCCGGGCCGTGTCGGAATGGGAAGCGCGACTTTCCCCGCTCACCGACGCCCTGCCGGCGATCGAGCCGCCCGCGCGCGTCTGGCAGGCGATCAAGGCGCGGCTCGGGATCGGGCAGGCGCTGCGTAGCGGATTCTGGGAAAGCCTGTCGTTCTGGCGTGTATCGTCGTTTGCGTCTGGCCTGCTGGCGCTGGCGCTGATGGTCTTCGTCGTGGCGCCGAAACCGGAAACGCCGGTCGATGCCGGCCGGATGGTCGTGGTCATGAACGATCTGGCCACCAGGAAACCGGCGATGACGGCAAGCTGGGAACCGGGGCAGCGCGGCGGCCGCAGTCTGCGCATCCGGGTGATGGGTCACGCAGAAATGGGACCGAATACGGCGTGGGAATTGTGGATGCTGCCCGGCGACGATCAGAAACCGGTCTCGCTGGGGTTGATCACCACGCACGAAACCCAGGTCGTGAAGATTCCCGAAGTGCTGGCCGTGAAACTCGACGCCGCACAGGGGCTCGCGATGAGTGTGGAACCGGCCGGCGGATCGCCGACCGGGCTGCCGACGGGCCCGGTGCTTTACGCCGGCGATTGCATCAAGACCTGACGAACTGCAGATTCAGCGGCGGGCCTTGTCGATGCCGGCGCAAAGTCGTTCCGCGGCATCGACGATACGGGGCGTCTGGCGAGTGATCCGATCTGCGGAAACGGCAAACACGCTCCCCGTGCGCACGGCCTTCAGGTAGGAAAATTCCGTCCAGTTATTTACGTCGGCATCGTCGGCTTCGGAACCCACGACGATGGCATCCGGGTCCATCACCAGCGCCTGTTCCAGGGAAATTTCGCCCGCCAGTCGCGGCAGGCCGGCAAAGATATTCCGTGCCCCGCACAGCGCGAGCACCTTGCTGATGATATGGCCGCGATTCACCGTGAACAGGGGCCTGTGCCAGATCTCGAACATGACCTGCACCGCAGCGCGGCCCGCGTAGCGGTCTCTCAGCGCACCGATCCGCCTTTCAAATATTCGCGCAACGGCCTGCGCGCCCTCATCCAGACCCGTCAGCTCACCCAGCATGCGCAGGTGACGCGGAATGTCTTCGAGCTGCCGCGGCTCCAGCACCAGCACGCGCAGCCCGAGGGCACGCAATCGGGCGATGTCCACCGATCTGTTGCCGCTGCCCCAGGCCAGCACGAAATCGGGTCGCGCGTACAGGATCCGCTCGAAATCGAGCCCGGACGCATCGCCGATCTCGGGGAGTCCGGCGGCCTCGGCGGGAAAGTCGCTGCCACGCACAACGCCCGCCAGACGATCCCCCGCGCCAATCGAGTACATCAGCTCGGTCAGGTGCGGCGACAGCGAGATCACGCGCTGCGCCGGCCGGTCGAGCCGCAGTTCGATGCCCGAATCGTCCATCACCGTAGCCGCGGAGGCGGGCGCCTCGACAGACAGGAAGAACGCCGGAATCAGGAAAACGAAGGCTGTGCGCACCGGGGCGGCACGCCAGGCAAGGCGCGCGATTCAGCGCTCCATGTAATGGAGCAGATTGGAACTGGTCTGGCGCAGGCGCTGGGACAGCAAGGTAACGAGTTTGACCAGCACTTTGGCGCCGAGGCCAGGTTCTTCGAGGATGATCTGGACCATGCTGTCCCGCGACAGCACGGCGAACGTGGTCGGCTCAATCGGCATGCAGGTCGCGAAGCGCGGTTCGCCGTCGATCATGGACATTTCGCCCAGCGTGGCGCCGGGCCCGACGGTGGTCATCGGCTGCAGATGGCCATGGGAATCGGTTTTCACGATTTCCACCTGACCCTGAATGATCAACAGCATGTAGTCGTCTACGTCGCCCTCGCGGATCATCATCTGCGCCGCCTCGGCCCGGTAGATCTGCATGAAAGCGGTCAGCCGCTGCACGTCCTCGCGGGTGAAATCGGCGAAGAATTTGGAATGGCCGATCATGTCGAATATCTGCTGCGCGAGCGCCGTGCCCTCGCCCAGATGTTCCAGCGTTTGCAGGAGCGCGTTTTGCGGCGCCTGGAGATCGGATTCAACCATTTGCACGAGAGTAGCCTCTGCTGTTATCCGGCTCTGATGTGATCCGGGCGCCACCCCCGGAACGACCCGGGCGCCCCCAAGGCTTGGAATGACAAAGCATTATGCGGGAGCGGGAGCGGCCGGTAAAGCGCCGCCGCGGGCTCGTTCAGCCCGGGGCCGCGGCGCGAACTTGACGGCGTGCCAGCGCTGCACGCTTCAGATAGGCATCGCGGGCGATGGCAACGTCCTCGATGAACTGGGGCAACTCGTCCAGGCGCAAAGCCTGCGGCCCGTCGACCAGCGCCTTGGACGGATTGGGGTGGAAATCCACCAGCACCATGTTGGCGCCGGCCAGGACGCCCTGGGCCGTGACGTGCATGACATCGAGAATGCCGTCGGGCCCCGCCATGCGCGAGCCGACCGAGTGACTCGGATCGATACAGACCGGCATGCGGGTCAGCCGCCTGACCACCGGAACCTGCGCGAAATCCACGAAATTGCGATGAGGATCGCCGAGATTTGTCTTCATGCCGCGCAAGCCGAAGACGACCCGGTGATTGCCCTCGCTGGCCAGATACTCGGCCGCATTCAGGGACTCGTCGAGCGTGATGCCGAACCCGCGCTTGATCAGCACCGGAAATTCCTTCTGCCGGCCGACGATCTTCAGCAATTCGAAGTTCTGCGTGTTGCGCGTGCCGATCTGGAGCATCACCCCGGTCGGATTGCCGGTTTCGCGCAACGCCTGCCGGATCTCCTCGACGTGCGATTCGTGCGTCACCTCCATTGCGATGACACGGATGCCGTGCTTGCCGGCCAGTTCGAACACGAATGGCAGGCAGGATTTGCCGTGCCCCTGAAAGGCGTAAGGGCTGGTTCGCGGCTTGTACGCCCCCATGCGGGTGCATTGCTGGCCGTTTTCCTTGAGCGCACGCATCATGATATCGACATGCTCGCGGGTATCCACGGCGCACAGCCCGGCGAAGATGTGCAAGGTATCCTGGCCGAAGCGCAGGCCCTGATAGTCGAAATGCGTCGGGCGGTTGTCGTCCCTGTGGCGACCGAGTACGCGAAACTCCTCGGAAACGCGGATCACGTTTTCGACGCATGGCAGGCTCTTCATGTCGTCGATGGCGAGCGCCTTGGTATCGCCGAGCAGGTAAACCTCGGTCACCGAGCGTTCCGTACCCTGGATGCGGTGCGCCCGTGTCTTGATGTTCGGCAGCCGCGCCAGCAACTCCATCAACTGGAGGTATTCGGGGCCCTGCGGATCGGTGTTGTCGGAGAGGATGAGGATCATGGTGTAGGGGCGAGCGACGAGGGACGAGCGACGAGGGGTAA
>DATFUO010000347.1:0-5412 GCA_035260785.1 Burkholderiales bacterium | reverse complement strand
ATACCCGCTGTCGAGCGCAACGACGACACGCTTCACTTCGATGACCGTATTGTCGGTAACCGCGATTTCGACCACTGCCGCGGAGAAGCTTCCGTAGGAATCGACGACCGCAAACCCGCGATGAATGCCCTTCGGCGCCGGCTTGTCCCAGGCCGCGGCTTTCACCACCGCTTCGAGCACGCCCAGATCCTTCTTGCCCTGCAGCAGCGGCCGGCGGAATTCGACCGGGTCCCTGCCGGCGGCGTGCACCAGTTCGTCGATGAAGCATTCGCGGAAAAACGGATTATGCGTGTGCGCTACGGCGCGCCAGAAACCCGGCGGCACGTGCGGATTGCGCATCGCGTACTCGTCGGTGAAGTTCGGCACCGCGTACGGATTGTCCTGGAAAGAGCGCACGTTGACAGGGTCGATCCCGTTCTTGATATCGGCGGGCCGCACGGTGATGAAGATCGACTGGTCCGCCTGACGCACATGCCATGCGCTCCAATTGCCGTCCTTGTCCAGCCCGGCGCGCAGCTTCACCAGCGCCACCGGCCGGTAGCGGCCCTGCCTCATGTCCTCCTCGCGCGACCATTGCAGCCTGACCGGCGTGCCCGGTATCTTCTGCGCGATCCACACCGCCTGTTTGGTGTACTCCTGATGCGGCCCGCGCCGGCCGAAGCCTCCGCCGGCGTGCATTTTGTGCACGATGACGTTCTCCAGCGGAATGCCCGCCGCTTCGGATGCGGCTGCAATGGTGGATTCGCCGTTCTGCGTGCCGACCCAGACTTCGACCTTGTCGTCCGTCACGACCGCAGTCGCGGTTTGCGGTTCCATCGTCGCGTGGTTCAGATAGGGCGCGTGGTATTCCGCCTCGATCACCTTCGCCGCGCTGCCGAGTGCCGCTTCGGCGTCACCGTCCTTGCGCGCCACCGGAACGTCCCTGGCATCGAGTCCGGTGCGCAGAAAGGTCATGATCGACTCGCTGGTGACGTTACCGTTCGCCCCCACGTCCCATTCCACCGGCAGCCGCTTCAGCGCTTCGTTCGCGCGCCACCAGTTGTTGGCGACCACCGCGACCCAGTCGTCGCCCGCCACGACGCGCTTCAGGCCGATCGTGTCCTTGATCGCGGTTTCGTCGTAGCTCTTCAGTTTGCCGCCGAACACCGGGCACTGGACGATCGAGGCGTGTAACAGCCCCGGCAGGCGCACGTCGGCCGCGTAGATCTGCTTGCCGGTGGTCTTGTCGGCGATGTCGAAGCGCGCGGGCGAAGTGCCGATCAGTTTCCAGTCCTTGGGATCCTTGAGTTTCGGCTCCTTCGGTATCTCCAGTTTCGAAGCCTCGGCGGCGACCTTGCCGTAGGTCGTGCTCTTGCCTGACGGATGGGAGATCACGCTCCTGGCTGCCTTGCACTCGGCGGCCGGAACATCCCATTGCCTTGCGGCGGCGGCAACGAGCATTTCGCGCGCGCTTGCGCCGGCCTTGCGCAGATACTCCTGCGATTCGCGGATGGCGCGGCTGCCGCCGGTGGACATCGATCCGAAAATGCGATTGCGCCTGACGTGCTCGTTCACGTCCGCATACTCCGGACGGACTTTGCTCCAGTCGCATTCGAGTTCCTCCGCGACCAGTTGCGCGAGCCCGGTGAACGAACCCTGGCCGAGCTCCGAGCGCGCGATGCGGATGACGATGATGTCGTCCGGCTGGATCACCACCCAGTGCGTGACTTCGGGCGTCGCGGCGGCATCGGCCGCCTGCACCGTGCCCGACAGATTGACGCCGAGCATCAGGCCGCCCGAGGCGGCGGCAGTCTTGACGAGGAAATCGCGGCGGCCAGCTTCGAAGTTTTGCGGTTTCATGGCGGCCTCCTCAGGCAGTCTTCGCGGCGAGATGGATCGCTTCGCGCACGCGCGCGTACGTCCCGCAGCGGCAGATGTTGCTCATCGCCGAATCGATCTGCCCATCCGTGGGATTCTTCGTTTCTTTCAGCAGTGCCGAGGCCGCCATGATCATGCCGCTCTGGCAGTAACCGCATTGCGGCACCTGCAGCTTCACCCAGGCCTTCTGTACCGGATGGGAGCCATCCCTCGACAGCCCTTCGATGGTGACGACCTTGCCGGTGACCGCGGACACCGGCATCACGCAGGAGCGCACCGGCTTGCCGTCGATGTGCACCGTACAGGCCCCGCACATGGCGATGCCGCAGCCGTATTTGGTTCCGGTCATGCCCAGCTCATCGCGCAATACCCAAAGCAGCGGCATTTCGTCTTCGACATTCACGCTGACCTGCTTTCCATTCACATTGAGAGTGCCCACGATCTGCTCCTGAATTGAATTTGTAAGGAAATATGTCGCGAAAGTGCGGCGTACCGACGATGGTAGCAAAGTTAACGGTGTTATGAGTGTGACAGGGTATCGGGAATGGCAAGTCGTGACGGTCGTAACGGTCGTGACGGCGTGACAGTCGTAACCTTCTTGGTCTCCAGCGCGACATTCTTAACTGGGTTGTCACCTGCCCCTGGCTTGCTTTTACCTCGTCACGACCGTCACGATTATGTCCGAAGGACGGTATCCCCTTGCGGGGCGTCACGCCGTCACGGCCTTCCTGCATAATGCAGCCCACGCATCGAGGCCAGCCGCCTGTGCTGGAACAACAATCCTCGGGCCAGGAGGAGAACCATGGAATCGCGCTTTACGACGGAGTTCCGGCGCAGAACGATCGTGAAGGTCTCATGGCGGCTGTTGCCGCTGGTCGTGGTCGCCTATCTCGTTGCCTACATCGACCGCACCAATGTCGCTTTCGCCGCGCTGACGATGAACAAGGATCTCGGCATCAACGCCTATATGTATGGCCTTGGGGCGGGGATTTTCTTCTTCGGTTACGCGTTGTTCGAAGTGCCGAGCAACATGGTCCTGGAAAAAGTCGGCGCGCGGCTGTGGATCGCCCGCATCATGATCACCTGGGGCATCATTTCCGGCCTGATGGCTGCCGCAACCGGGCCGATCAGCTTTCTTGTCCTGCGTTTCCTGCTCGGCGTCGCCGAAGCCGGTTTCTTCCCCGGCATGATTCTGTACTTCACTTACTGGTATCCGGCGCAATATCGCGGGCGCGTGATCTCCACACTGTTCATTGCCGTCCCGCTCGGCAACGCGCTGGCCTCGGTGGTTTCCGGCGCCGTGCTGGAAATGGATGGCATCTGGGGTCTGCACGGCTGGCAGTGGGTGTTCATCATCGAAGCGTTGCCGGCGGTGCTGCTCGCCTTCGTCGTGCTGACGCTGATGACCGATCGCCCCGCGGTGGCGCACTGGCTGAATGCCGACGAGAAGGAATGGCTCGATACGGAACTCCAGGCCGAACGCGCGAAAATCGAAACCGCCGGCCGCCTGTCCCTGATGCGGGCGCTCACCGACAGTCGTGTGCTCGTCATGTCGATGATTTATTTCACCAGCGTCATCGCCAGTTACGGCATCACTTTCTTCCTGCCGCAAATCGTAAAGGGACTGGGGCACTCCAATTTCGTGACCGGGCTGCTGACCGCGATCCCCTACGTGGTCGGCGTGATCGGCCTGGTTTGCTGGGGACATTCTTCCGACCGGCGCAAGGAACGTCGCTGGCATCTGATCGTCGCCTCGACGGTCGGCGCCATCGGTCTCGCGGGCACGGCTTTTTTTACCGGGTCCGCGTGGGCGCTGGTCACCATGTGTGTCGCCGCTGTCGGTCTCTACGGATCGCGGCCGTCCATGTGGCCGATGCCGTCGCAGTTTCTCACCGGTGCGTCTGCTGCAGTCGGCATTGCGCTGATCAATTCGATCGGCAATCTCGGCGGCTATGTCGGGCCTTTCGTCGTAGGCTGGATCAAGGACAGCACCAAGAGTTTCGAAATGGGCGTCTACTTCCTGGCGGCGTGCGCGTTGACCTCCGCGCTGATCACGTATTTCGCGAAGCGCGCCACCGGCGCGAGGGATCAACCGCCGGGGGCGAGGACGTAGATTCAGCTGAAAGAGGAAGGGTTATAAATTGTAGTGGTCGCAACTTGATCTGACGGCCAGCGTCCGCTCAGGCAAGCGCCACAGGTGGCTTTCTAGAAATGCGACCTTCGCTTCGCGACCCAAAGCCGTCATCCGACAATTCCGAAAGCGGACGCTCAACGTTCCCAATAACCGGCGCGCGCCGAAGCGTCAGTTTTTGGCTTTCAGATTTGCCGCAGCCGTCGGAAAGGCTCTGCACTCAAAAGCCTGGCTCGAGCATTGCAGCCTGATGGGCGTGGGTGTACGTTATAAGTCAGCAAGAAAGTCAAAATGGAAACTCCGGTAAGCTAAGGAGGAACCGATGAATCGGCACAATTTGCTACGCACCCTGGCAGTTATCACTCTGCTACTCGCGGGTATGGCTGCGGCAGAAACGCCAAACCGCGTCACTATTCTGTACGACTCATTCGGCAAGTCTCCTTCGCTGACCATGGATTGGGGTTTTGCAGCCCTGGTCGAGTATGGGGGTAAGCGCATCCTGTTCGACACCGGGAACAATGCCAGGATCTTCGAACACAATGTGAAGGCGCTGGGAGTCGATCTGCGGAACATCGATTTTGTGGTGATCTCGCACCGTCACGCCGATCACACCAGCGGCATCACCTACCTGTTGAGGGTCAATCCCAAGGTGCAGATCTATGTTCCTGACGAACCCTGGGGATTGTTTGCGCGCGGAGTGAAGAACGACTTCTATCGCAAAGACCCGTCGTTACCCGCCGACATGCGCTACTACGGCGGCGATCCGCCGGAGATCCTGGAAGCCGGCACCCCTTGGCCGGGCGGCAATTTCATCCCTATCAGCCAAAGGACTGAAGTGGCGCCGGGAATATTTATCCTCGCTGGCGTCTCCACATCTCCCGGCACGCTGGAACTCAAAGAGCTATCGCTGGCCATCAAGAGCCCAGAGGGAGTGATTCTGATTGTCGGTTGCTCGCATCCCGGCGTGGAGCACATCATGCAGGAGGCGAGCGCCATCGATCCTCATATCCATATCCTGTTCGGCGGGTTGCACCAGATCCAGAAACCCGATCCCGAGGTGGAGCGCATTGCCGCCGTTCTGCACGACCAGTACCAGCTGGAACGCGTGGCGCCGGGACATTGCACCGGCGAGCCGGAGTTCGCCGCCCTGAAGCGAACATTTGGCGACCACTACTTGTACGCGGGCGTGGGATCAGTGGTTGACCTGCCGGGCCCGTAAACTCGGTTTCGCTGGGTGCAACTCTGACGTTGAGTCTGCTTCCCGCTGTCCGCAACTTCCGCTATGGGTCGAGGCTGTGTGAAAACTCGCGTCGAGATTTTTGTGGTGGGACCACACATCTCAGAGCGAGTACAGATTGCGGCAGTGGTGGAATCCACCTGTCATTAGTTGTGAAGCAGCGAGATTCGAGTGGGAAAAAGCTTTT
>DATFUO010000346.1:0-11035 GCA_035260785.1 Burkholderiales bacterium | reverse complement strand
TGTTGTTCGAGTGGTGGAGCTGGAACCGGCGGATGACGGTATGACTGGGCAACTCACCGTTCAAACTGCCTGGCCCGCCGCATTTCTCGCGGCGGTACCGCTCCTGTTCTGGCTGGCCGGCCGAAGCCGGACCCGGCTTGGCCATAGGCATGTGCTGGTTGCGACAGTGTTGCGAAACTTCGCGATTATTTCGCTCGCCCTGGCTTTGATGCGACCCCAGTGGAATGCGGAATCAGGCGATGTATCGGTGGTCTATGTGCTGGATATTTCCCGCAGCGTTTCTTCGTCCTTTATCGAAGCGGCAATAAAGTGGATCGAACAGGCTGATAAAGAAGGTGGACCGGCGGTCGCGCGCTATCTGGCGTTCGCCGACCACGCGGTCATGCTGGCGAAGCCTGGCGACGTACGCCGCGTCGCAGTCGCCGAAGGTCGTGCACGCGACGCTGCGGCCGATCCGAACGTCATCGATCAGACCGCGACCAATCTCGAACAGGCGCTCGATACCGCGCTGCGGGGACTGGATCGCGACCGGGCAAAGCGCATCGTGTTGCTGACCGATGGCAATCAGACGGCCGGCGACGTGTGGCGCGTGCTGCCGCGGCTGACGCGAGCCAGCGTGCGAGTCTTTCCGATCCCGGCAAAAGGGAGGGATGATGGCGACGCCTGGATTGCGGGCATCGAATTGCCGGCGGATATACATTCCGGCGAACCGATCACAGTGACCGTGCGCGTAATATCCGCTGTCGAAACGCCCGGTCAGGTGTGGCTCAGGGATGGGACCAGAATATTGGGCGCGCGAAAATTACAGCTGCATCCGGGTTCGAATCGAATCGCGTACGAAACAAGGCTCGCGCGCACCGGGGCGGTGACGCTATCGGCCGAAGTCGTGGCCAGGGGCGACGCCGTTACCGAGAACAATCGCATGGAGAGGTCGGTATGGGTGATGCCGCGGCCACGCATCCTCTACGTCGAAGGTGGGTCGCCCGACAGTGCCCACTATCTTGCCGATGCGTTGACCGGCGAGGGGATCGATACGCACGTGATCGCTCCGGAAGGGCTACCCGGATCTGCTTCGGATCTCACAGTCTACGATGCCGTGGTCCTCAGCGATACGCCTGCGAAGGGCCTTGCGGCCGACGGAATGCAGGCCATCGAAACCTATGTCCGCGACTTCGGCGGCGGCCTGTTATTCGCGAGCGGCGAGAACGTCCATGGCGAACAAGGCTACAGTGATTCGGCGGTGGAAAACGTGCTGCCGGTGCAATTCCGCGCGCCGGATAAACGCAAGGACCTGGCGCTGGTGATCGCACTGGATCGGTCGTATTCGATGAAAGGCCGCAAGATGGAGATGGCGAAAGAGGCGACCCGTGCCGCGCTCGACCTGCTCGAGGAGCAGCATCGTTTTGCGGTCGTTGCCTTCGACTCGCAGCCCTACATTGCGGTGCCGATGCAGTACGTTCGATCCAAACGAAAGGCCGAAGACCAGGTCAGCCGGATTCAGGCCAGCGGACAAACCAATATCTATCCGGCACTCGGGATTGTTTATCGCCTGCTGCAGAAAACCGAGTCCAAAGCCAAACACGTGATTCTGCTCTCGGATGGCGACACGCATCCCGCGGACTTTGAAACACTGGTCAAACGCATGGCTGGAGAAAATATGGTTGTTTCCACGGTGGCAGTCGGCGCGGATGCAGACCGGGCTTTGATGAGCGATATCGCAAAATGGGGTAAAGGCAGGGCTTATGTGGCCGAAAACGCGGAGTCGATTCCACAGATATTCGTCGAGGAAACCGAGCGTGCGGTGCGGTCGAATTTGCTGGAAGAATCTTTCAGGCCCGCGGTCAAACACCACAGTGCAGCTTTCCGCGGCCTGGACGTGAACGCACTGCCCGAACTCAGGGGATTCGTCAGCAGCAAGGCGCGCGATCACGCGGAGGTGCTGCTCGCGACGCCGTCCGGCGCACCACTGCTGTCCCGCTGGCAATACGGTCTCGGCAAGACGCTGGCATTTACCTCGGACGTAAAAAATCGCTGGGCGGCGGACTGGCTAGGATGGCCGGGCTACGGCAAGTTCTGGGCGCAGCAGTTGCGCGACATCATGCGTCGCGATTCCGGCGAGGCACTCGATTTTCGCGTCGTGCGTGAAGGCGGTGAAGCGGTGATCAGGCTTTCACTGCTGACCCCGGACGGAAAGTTCCTCAACGGCCTGGCTCCCCAAGTGAGGATAACGCGTGCTGACGGGAGCACGGCCATTGTCTCGCTTGGGCAGACCGGGGCTGGCGCCTACCAGGCCCGCATGCCCTTGGGTCCGGGTCAGTCCGAGCGCTTCGAGCTCGCCGACTTGCCCGGTTTGCCGAAGCAGGTGTCGCTGCGCGCTGGCGCCCGCATCCTTAATCAGGACTATCCCGATGAATATCGCACCCTCCCGCCCGACATCGAAATGCTGAACGCGCTCGCGAGTGCAACCGGAGGTAAGGTTGCCCCTTCCATCGCTGAAGTCTTTGCACGGCGGGGGGATCAAAGCAGGATGACAAAAACACTCTGGCCGTGGTTTGCGGCGCTCGCGTTGGTTTGCTACCTGCTCGATATCGCCGTGAGGCGTTCGCCGCTGGCGTGGCGCTGGCTGGAACCCTGATGCGCAAGCTAATCCCGGGTTGCTGAAAGCCTGAGACTGATGCGATTTCGTCCGTCGACGAAACTGTAATCGGCCTGGTTGGTCAGGCCAATAGTGAGGAATATGCCCAGACCGCCAACCCGCCTTTCCTTGATGGTCGAATCGATGTCGGCGCGGTTGCCGGCGGCGAGTGGATCGAATTTCGGCGCCGAGTCCTCGTAGATTAATTGCACGTCACCCTTGTCTTCTTCGAATGTGATGAAAATGGGTGCGTCGCTGTCGCCCCTGTGGCCGTGATTCACGGTATTGGTGAACAATTCTTCGACAATTAACGTCAGTTTGTGGCGATCTTCGCGGCCGAGGTCGGCTACCGCACCGAATTCGTCGATCAGCGCCTTGACCTGGTCAAAGGCCCTCAGCCGCGCAGGAAATACGCGATTCAGGCGATGCATGTTTTCCTCAAATTGCACAGGCATTTGCCCCTTGCTGCAAAGGGTGGGCCCGCTGCTATGATGTACATGTGCATGGTTCTTGCACTAGAAATCCGTGACCGGCGAGATTTGCCGATATTACGATCCAGAACCGAAGAGGGCAAAATGACCAAAGTATCGAGTTTCCAAAGAGATATCCTTGTTTTTGGTTTGCTGCTGTTGGCGGGCGCGTGGATGTGCACGCATGCATTTGCCGGCGATGCGGGACGTATCAAGGTATCCAAGGGCGACGTACAGATCGAGCGCAATGGCAAGCTGATGCCGGCGCCGGTCGGAGCGGTTATCGAAGCTGAGGATACGGTAAGGACCGGTGCCGATAGTTCGGTTGGCATTACCTTCCATGACAACAGCCTCCTTTCGGCCGGACCGAACAGCGAACTGGTGATCGAGCGCTTCGTATTCGACAGCACTACCCACCAGGGCGAGTTCGATACCCGTCTGAAAAAGGGTACGCTGGCGGTTGTCTCCGGCAAGATCGTCAAGCAATCCCCGGAAGCCATGCGAATCAAGACTCCCGCCGCGATCATGGGCGTGCGCGGTACTGAATTCATCGTAAAAGTGGACGAGCCCGCCGCCAACTGAAGATGCATTTTTCTCTCGCACCGGCCATCATCGCGGTGATTGTGATGGCCGGTTGCGCGCAGTCCGGATCCCAGCCGGATCGCTGGATCAATTCTGCGCAACCGATCGAACCTGAAGCATTGCAGCCGACCAGCGGGCCGATCCGCAACGATCTGATCGTCCTGCTGCCCAAGCCGAACGGGTCGATTGGCGGCGTTGTGGTTAGAACGGATGCCGGCAAGACGATTCTTTTGGACAAGGCCTATGCCGGCGCGCGCATCGACGGCGCCGGAAAGATCCAGCCCGTCAACTATGACGCCGATCGGGCGAATGCCGAATTTTCTCCCATCGTAGCGGCGTTGCCCGGGCACCCTGCGACCTTCCTGCTCTATTTTCTCGAAGGAAAGGACGAGTTGACGCCCGATTCCGGGCGCGAATTCGAACGCGTGTTTGCCGAAATCGCCGCGAGGCCTTATCCGGAAATCCTGGTTATCGGACATACCGACGCGGTGGGTAACTATCAGTTCAACGATCAGCTGTCGCGGCAACGCGCGCAACGTGTTCGAGACGATCTCGTCAAGCGCGGCATTTCCCCGGATCGTATCGAAGTTTCCAGCCGTGGCAAACGGGAGCCGTTGATTCCGACTGCCGAAGGTGTTTCGGAACCGAAGAACCGGCGCGTCGAAATCAATGTGCGCTGATTGTCGCGTGTGATTGGCCACCGGATTCCGCTTTCGGCCGTTATTCATAAGTGGCCGCCGCTCCAGCGCAGGACGAGAATGGTGAGGTCGTCCGAGCGCTCGGTGCTCAATACAAACGCGCGGACATCGTCCCTGATCGCATTGACCAGTTGCAGGGCATCGGTCGCACCAGTGGCTGATTTCAACACTGAAAACAAACGCTGTCGTCCATAAAGCTCGTCGCGCGCGTTCATAGCTTCCGTAACGCCATCCGTAAACAGGCAAAGCGCCTCGCCGGGTAACAATCGGTATCGTTCCGCGCAATAAGGGTATCCCTCGATGACACACAGCGGCGGCCCCGCTTCTCCTTCCAGCCTGGTCGGTATTTTCTGCTCCGGACGCAGGCAGAAAGGCGAGTCGTGTCCCGCGTTACACCAGTTCAGCTCCCCGGTCCTCAGGTCCAGTATGCCGGCGAACACCGTAACGAACAGCAATTCCGGGTTGTCGCGGGCAATCTCCTCGTTGGCTGCGCGCATGACTTCACCAATATTGGCACTGTCCTCCATCCGCAATGCCGCACTCTTGTACAGGGCTTTGCTTACGGCCATGAAGATGCTGGCCGGCAGGCCCTTGCCCGCCACGTCCCCAACCATGAAGAACAAACGGTCGCCATCGAGTTTGAAGAAATCATAGAGGTCGCCGCCGACCGATTTTGCAGGTTCGATCAGGGCTTGCAGGCTGAAGCGCGCATCGCCGTAGAACTTGGCGGAAGAGGGCGGCAGCATGCCCATCTGGATGCGTTGGGCGGCCTCCAGTTCGCCGGCAGCCCGTGCCGCCGCTTCGCGCTCCGCCTGCAGCGCCATGCGCAACGTGCGGCGCTGACGGTCCGCCTCGGTAAGCGTGCCGGTCAGCATCACGCCGAATAAGATTGTGCAGACGGCGACTGGCCACGCGACATCGACCAGAATGTGCTCCCAGAGATAAAGCGCAAACCCTGCAGCCAGCAAACCGGCAACCAATACTAAATAGATCAGTGCTGCCGTCCTCGCCTTCACCACGGGGACGGCGAGAATCAGTATCAATCCCGCGATCAGCAAAATTGCGCGCTCCATATGCCTGAGATATTCCGGCCGCTGCAAAAGGCTGCCTTCGTAGATGCCTTCCAGAATCTGTGCATGGATCTCGATCCCGGGAATGCGCTGACCGATCGGGGTTGTCTGAAAATCAAGCAGTCCCAGACCAGTTGCGCCGATCAGCGCGATCTTTCCGCGCATCTGTTCGGCATCGACGCGACCCCGTAGCACGTCGATCGCCGAAACGAAACGGGCTTCGTCGTGCGGGCCGAAATGAACCCATACTGTCCCGTCCGCGTTGGTTGGAATGAAAATGTTACCGATGCCAATGCCTTTTACGCGATCCGGTTCGCCGACCACGACGAAGGCCGGAGTCCGGGTTGCGATTCTCAGGGCTTCTACGGACAAGGCCGGTGTCAGCACGCCGTCGACTGATGCCAGCAGCGGAACCCGTCGCACAACGCCGCCGCTAGGATCGACGCTCAACAGGCCATGTCCTGGCGCTGCGGCGTCCAGTTGCTCCAGGCTGCGCAAGGTACCCGCGAAATGCCGCAAGCGCGGAGTCGGATCGGATCCGTGTATGCGAAACGGAGCAGTGCGATTGCTGGATCCGGCCGTCCCTCTTTGTTCGATTCCCGCGATCCCGAGTGCAACGGGATATCGGCGCAGGGTATTGGCCAGAACCAGGTCGTTGCTCGGTAACCGCGCCAATCGTTGCGCAAGTTTTGAATCCAGCCTTTCGATCAGGCGGGCAATGCTGGCCGGCGACATCCGGTCGAGTTCCGGCATGAGCACGTCCACACCGATTGCGGCCGGTTCGTGTTGCGCAATGGCCTCGATGAGATCCGCCACAGTCGTGCGCGGCCATGGCCATTGGCCAATGCCGTGCAGGCTCTTTTCGTCAATGGCGACGATGACCGCAGGAGCGGATGCGCGCTTTCGTGGCGCCAGTTTCTGGTACCCATCGAACAGCGCCATGCGCAATTCCGATAAGGCTGGGAGCAGGGGGAACAGCGAAAGCACCAGCAGTGCGACCAGTATGGCGGCACCCAGCGGCCTGCCCTGACCCCCGGTCAGAACCAACAGAAAAGGGCGTGCGATATTTTCTTCCGACGTCTTGGTCTGCGGAATTTGCACGACTTCGGTCAAATTTCGACTTCCATGCCGTCGAAAGCGGCGCTGATGATCAATGCCCGGTCGCCGCGAGTGAGTTGTTCAAACCGCATGGTTTCGTTAAGCACCGACTGGATGCGTCCATCGTCGAATGCCGGCTCGTGATGGAACATGCACAAATGCCTGACGTTTGCCAGTTGCGCCAGCTCCACGCCGACAATGTTGCTCGAGTGTCCCCAGTCTTCCTTGACCGACACGGCATCCAGCAGTGAATACATGGCGTCGAAAATTACCAGGTCGGCATTGCGAAAGAATTCGACGAATGCTTGCGTTTCGGTCGGGTCCTCGAGCTTGTGCTCGGAATCGGTCGAATAGACAATCGTCTTGCCGTCGCGTTCGAATCGATAACCGTAAGAGTCGCCGGTATGTCGCTGGAGCTTGGGGGTAACCTGGAAGCCGGCGATGTCGGTGGTCTTCCCGGGCATGAGTTTTACGAACTCGATATCGGCCGAAAGGCGGGAGAAATCGACCGGAAAACAGGGAGCGGATTGCTGCAGTCGGAACGCCTTCTCAATGATATCGTGGCAGCCAAAAATCCGGATTCGAGTGCCGCGAGCGTATGCTGGCGAGAAGAAGGGAAAGCCCATGATATGGTCCCAGTGCACATGGGACATGAGCACATTGATTACCACGGGCTGCGATTTCTGCGCCGCCATGACGTGACCGCCGAATGCGCGCGCGCCGCTGCCCATATCGCAGACCAGGTACTCCGCGTGCCCCGTTTCGATCTCGACGCAGGGCGATTGCCCGCCATAAGTCTGCGAGATAGAAAAATCGAGATCGTTATCGATGAAGGACCGCAGCTTGTCCGGCGAATCCACACCCTTCGCGATCGCCAGCGATAACGCGGTCTCGACCTTGCGGAGAATATCGGCCGACGTCAGTGCGACGGGAATGGAACCGCGCGTGCCCCAGAAACGTACCAGCATCTTGTGCTTTTAGACTTGGTAGGCCTTGAGAGCGGCTGAGGAAAACCTGGCGAGCGCCTCGCGCACGGTCGCGAAAGTCTCGAAAACAAGCGTAAACCGGCTGATCTCGAAAATCTCCTTCACCACCGGCTGCATGGCTGCGACGACGATCGTTCCGCCCTGGGCTTTCGCCTGCTTCTCCGCCAGCATGAAGCAGCGCAGGCCCGCGCTGCTGATGTAGTCGACTCCGGCAAGATCCAGCACCATCCGCTCGCCGTCGCTTTTGCAGCGATCGATGAAAGGCGCGAGGCTGCTGCGGAAGTTTTCGCTGTTGGCATGATCTATCCGGCCCTCGAGCGAGAGCACGAGAACATCACCGTAAGTTTTATTCTTGATATCCATTTTATCGTTCCGAACGCAATGGCAGGCCGGCGGGATGCCGGGAACCGTACATTTATCGCATGCAAACGCAAGTCGCATGCCGGCCTTCGGAACCGCCCACGGGGCAGGCGCCTTTCCCCAAGAGCGCCAGGGGGCACAACCGGCGCGACTTCCTATATTAAACCCGAAAACGGATGGAACCGGCCGTTGAAAGAAAATCAGGAAAAAATGGGAAAGGTCTCGAATTTTCCGGACAACAGGCGTTGCGTATCGCGGAAGCCGAGCCAGCCATCGATTACGCTGGCATAGATGCGGCGAAAATCCGTCGTGAAGACCAGATTGTCTCCTTCGTCCAACTCGGTCAGGCTGGGCGGGCGCCCGTAGTGACCGCCATTGACCGGCTTGCCGATGACATACATGTGGTTCGCCGTTCCATGATCGGTGCCGAGACTGGTATTTTCAGGCACGCGGCGTCCGAACTCCGAAAATATGAGCACCGTCACATCGTCGGCGCGTCCAATGCGCTCCATGTCCTTCATGAAACCCGCGACGGCGTCGGATACGTACGTGAGCAGCCGCTGATGCAGATCCGACTGTTGAACGTGAGTGTCGAAGGCATTGTGGCGATACGAGGTGTAGTACAGCCGCGTCGGCATTCCGGCCGCGATCAGCGAAGCGATTTTAGGAAGTTGCACCGGCACGATGCCGTAGTCGACCGGCGTCTTGTAGCCGGACCAGGCATCGCGCACCAGTTGCGAGGCCTCGCGTGCGCTCTTCGCCACCTCCAGCAGATATCGCCTCGATCCGCTGGCGCCGGGATCCAAGTCCGGCGTGCGATCGAGTAGCGGACGCTCCTGGAACAGTCCTTTGCGCCCGAACTTTTCCGGGTCGTCGAATACCACGGGCACATGTTCGCGGGCGCGCACCGCCAGCGATTGCACCTCATCGATGTTGACGATGAAGTTTGGTGTTGAACGCGTATCGATGGCATCCGCAACCCTACCGACCCAGCCGTATTCCTCGCCGCTATTTGGCGCGCCCGTGTGCCAATACGCCATGGACGTGAAATGGGAGAAAGATGGTTGAGCGTAGCCGCAGCCGTGCACGATCGCTATCCTGCCGTCCTTGTAGAGTCGCTCGAATCCCGCCATTCCCGCGTTGAACCCATAGCGCTCGTCGATCTTGCGCAGTTTTTCAGGCCTGATCCCGATTTTTGGACGATGCCGGTAATACGCATCGTCAGAGTAGGGGACCAGCGTATTAAGTCCGTCATTGCCGCCTGACATCTCAAGCACCACCAGGATGCGATTCGAGCGCGCCGACTCCGCGGCCATTGCGCGTGAAAACACCAGTGGCATTGCACTTGCACCGATGCTTGCAAGGCCGGCGCGCAGAATTTCGCGGCGTGTCCAGGGATTGAGAAGAGGTGCAGAATTCATTTTCATAGTGATTTATCTTCGCCCTCTCCGCCTCAGGGGGAGAGGGCTGGGGTGAGGTGGTGGGGATCGGCGTTTTATCCGAGCTGGTATTCGGGCAGGGAAAGAATCACGTGAAGCGTTGTGCGCAACGGTTCTTCGAGGAAGCTCGCGGCGGCGGAAATGTCGGCAGTGCCAAGCTCGTTTTCCAGGAATTGCGCGACTCGTTCATGCGTGCGCGCGTCCAACGGTATGGACACGAATCGCGCCAGCAGGTAGTCGGTCGCCTCGCGCGCCGTTTTGCAGCCTGCATCCAGCACCATCGCCGAAAGGTCGAGTTGGGCAGTCCCACGCGGAATCGGCTTTACTTTCTGCAGGGCCATTTGCCATCCGCGAAAGCTCGCGAGGCGCGTGTTGAAGTCTTCGTCGCGATCCGCCTGCATGGACATTGAAGTCACTTCCTTGGCTTCGGGTTTGGTGGCGGTAGTGACATCCTGGCCCAGTGCCAGTTTTTCGTTTACGGCGCCGATCTTGTAATCTGTCAGCGGATAACGATCGGGTGGCAGGAAATTGATATCGGGATACAGCGTGTCGTAGACGAAGTTGCCGCGTGCCAGAAGCAAGCCTGGCGTGATCCAACTCCTGCCGTTGGCCCAGCCTGCGACGGTCGGCGGATACAACAGTTTCTGGCCGAGTGCCTCGGTGACGTCGTTGAAATCGGGCACGCCCGGAATTTCGGTCAATCCCATCTTCTTGTAGGTGGAGATGACCACTTCGACCGGCGATTTGATGTGGGTGGCCATTGAGGGCGGGCTGTAGAAATCCCGCGACAGGAATATCGTCTCGAGCAGCGGCGCGATTTCGAAATTGGACCTGCGCAATCTGCTGCCGAGCTCCCGGCGCAGGTCGGGTGAAAGGTCCTGGCGCACGAAATAGCGATATATCTTGCCTGACACGTATTCACTCGTGACCGGTTGCGACAGAATCACGTCGATCACGTCGACACCGTCGAAGCCCCCTCGTTTCCCGAGCACGGTCTTTATCGTGTCGTCATGCTTATCCGGCGTCATGACGAAAGCGAGGTCGACAAAATTCCATCCGGTGAATGCACGCGCGGCTTCGCGGATATCGGTTTCGCTGTAGTTGCCGACCCCCATGGAGAACATTTCCATGATTTCGCGTGCGAAATTTTCGTTCGGTGCCCCTTTCACGTTCACGCCGGCGTCGAGGAAAGCAAGCATCGCCGGGTCCTGCGCGACGCCGATCAGCAGTTCGCGAAAGTTGGCGGTGCCTCGCGCGCGGAACAGTTCGTTCTGCTTGAGCATTTTGCGGTAGTCGCGGACTTTTTCCTCGCTGGTGGCGAAATGACCATGCCAGAACAAGGCCATCTTCTCTTCGAGCGGACGATGGGTCGCGAGCATGCGATTGGCCCACCAGTAGGCGACGCGATTGGTCTCCAGTCTGCTCGCCCGCAACCAGTAGAAGAATTTGTTGGCCACGGGCTGCAACCGACGATTGCCTGCCGGCTTGACCTTGATTCCCATGGATTCGCCGGTCTCTTTGGCGAGGTCGGTGGCAGCGGGGCGCGATGCCGGAAAGGGCTCCAGGCCCGGATCATGGACGCCGGAGTGATCGAACGCAGGAAGATCGTTCGCGATGTCCTTGTGATAAACCAATCGCCGTACCGCGGCTTCGGGGCTCATCGCCGCGAGTCGTGCGATTTCCTCCGGTGTCCCGCC
>DATFUO010000345.1:0-4367 GCA_035260785.1 Burkholderiales bacterium | reverse complement strand
CGGCGGCGAGGAAAAAATCTGGGGCTCGATGATCAAGCAGGCGATGAAGCGGCGCAATCCCGGATTCAACGAAACCTATCACGGCTTCAAGAGCTTCAACAGCCTGCTCGAAGAGGCGGCCATCCGCGGACTGCTCAAGCTAGAGCACGACGAGAAATCCGGCGGCTACATCGTCCGGTCCGCCGAGGCGAATGAAGGCGTCGCCTGATTGCACGTGACTACATGTGATCCGGCCGGGACTTCAGGCACCGCGCTGCGTTGATCGCCGCGAAGAGCCGCTACCGCAACGTCAGGCACCTGCCTCACACAGACGATGATCCACATCCGCGAAATCGATCATCTGGTATTGCGCGTTGTCGATCTGGGCAGAATGCTCCGGTTTTATTGCGACGCGCTCGGCTGTACGGTTGAGAAACGACAGGACGCAATTGGCCTGGTCCAGTTGCGTGCCGGCCGTTCGATCATCGACCTCGTTCCTGTGGACGGCGAGCTCGGCCGGGCCGGAGGCGCGGCGCCAGGAAAGGAGGCGCGCAACCTGGATCACTTCTGCGTTCGAGTGGAACCATTCGATGAACCACGCATTCGCCGCCATCTGCAGGCGCTGGGCATCAGTGTCGGTCCGGTCGTCTCGCGCTATGGCGCGGAGGGTGCAGGGCCTTCCATTTATCTCACGGACCCGGAAGGCAATGTCGTCGAACTCAAGGGCCCGCCAGATGGGTAATCTCTCTTACGGGGCGATCCAAAAGGAAGTGCTGGCCTCCCGGGGTCCAGGCGCAGTGGTGTGCAGTATTCGCCCAATCGAAACTCGCGCGGCCCGGGTACTGGTGCTCGGCAGCATGCCGGGAACGGCGTCGCTGCTGGCAGGCCGGTACTACGCCCATACGCATAATGCGTTCTGGCCGATCATGGGGGCGTTGTTCGGCGCCGGTCCTGAAATAGCCTACGAGAAACGTATCCTGATTCTAAAGCGCGCCGGCCTGGCGTTATGGGACGTCATGGCTTCCTGTGTCCGCGAAGGCAGCCTGGATGCGGATATCGACGAAGCGTCGATCGTGCCGAATGATTTCCATGCGTTCTTTGATGCCCATCCGCGGGTGAAGCATGTGTTCTTCAACGGCGCAAAGGCCGAGAACTGTTTTCACCGATACGCGCGTCCGCATCTCTCGGATCGCGGCTTGCATTTCACCCGCCTGCCGTCGACGAGTCCCGCGCATGCGTCGCTGTCGTTGCCGCAGAAACTCAAGGCCTGGCGGGAGGTCGCGGACGCGCTGGCAAAAAAATAGCGCACGCCGGACGGCCTACGCTATTTTCTGGTGATTGGTGCCCGGTGCGAGGTGCTCAGTGCCCGGCACTTGGCGCGAGGCTGCTGTTTTCCTGCTGCGCCTCAAGTGTTCCCTTGTCCTTCCTCTTTCACCTTTTAACTTTCCCCTGTTTCGCGTTGCCTCAGCAACAACGCGAAACCTTGCTCCACTTCTCGTCCTGCCGCTGTTTGAAAAACTGCTGGCGCGTCAGGAGTGGTTCGCCGGCGTGCGCGAGTTTCTGATGCGCCATGTAGCGCTCATAGGCGTCGTCGCCGGTCACCTGCCGCAGGTAATGCCACAAGTGCTTCGGTAGCTGCTTGAGTTCCGTGCGGATCATGGCCGGCTCAATGCGACGAAGCGACCATGTTCGGATCGAGCTGCGTCCTGACGTATTTCGACTCCGACAGCGGCAGCACGGTTTTTCCGGAACGCATCCGCAGCGACATTCGGATCATGTCGACAATGACTACCCACAGCACGATGGCGAAGAACAGTGCGAGTGCGGCATCGATCTGCTGGCCGATGATCAATTGCGGCGCGACGGCCGCGCGATCCGGCGGCAGCGTGCCGGCGGCGAGTTTCTCCGCCATGCTGGCGGCGCCGGACAGGAAACCGATGGCCGGGTTCGGGCTGAACACTTTTTCCACGGCCGCGGTGGTGCAGACCACGGCCAGCCAGGTGAGCGGCAGGCCGGTCACCCAGGCATGGCGCGCTTTGCCCATCTTGATGAGGATGCCCGTCGCCACGGAAAGCGCGATGCCGGCCAGCAACTGGTTGGAAATGCCGAACAAGGGCCACAGGATGTTGACGCCCCCGAGCGGATCCTTGACGCCCTGCCACAGAAAATAGCCCCATGCCGCGACGAAGATCAGGCTGGAAATGACGGTCATCGGATAGGACGACACGTTGCCGATCGGCTTCCAGACGTGTTTCAGGATGTCCTGCAGCATGAAGCGGCCGACCCGCGTGCCCGCATCCAGCGTGGTCAGGATGAACAGCACTTCAAACATGATCGCGAAGTGATACCACATCGACAACAGCGTATTGCCGAACGTACTGCTGAAAATCGTCGCCATGCCTACCGCCAGCGAGGGCGCGCCACCGGTGCGCGCGAACAAGGTCTTCTCGCCCATTTCCGTGGCCAGCATTTGCATCTGGTCGACGCTGACCGGGAAGCCCCAATCGGAAATCGTCTTGACTGCGGCGGCCGCTTCCTTGCCGACCACGCCGGCCGGGCTGTTGATGGCGAAGAATACGCCCGGATCCAGAACGCAGGCAGCGATCACGGCCATGATACCGACGAAAGATTCCAGGGCCATCGAGCCGTAACCGATCATGCGGATGTCGCGCTCGTTCGGCAGCAGCTTCGGCGTGGTACCGGAAGAGACCAGCGAATGGAACCCGGAGATCGCGCCGCAGGCGATGGTGATGAACACGAACGGAAACAGGGTGCCTTTGAAAATCGGGCCGGTGCCATCGATGAACTGGGTCAGCGCGGGCATCTTCATGTCCGGCGCCAGGACAAGGATGGAGACGGCGAGCAGGAACACCACGCCGAGCTTCAGGAAAGTCGACAGGTAATCGCGCGGCGCGAGCAGCAGCCAGACCGGCAGCGTCGCGGCGGCGAATCCGTAGATCATGACGAACCAGGCGACGGATTCGCCGCTCCAGTCGAACAGGCCGCGCAGGGACTCGTTGTGGTCGACCCAGCCGCCACCGACCACGCACACCAGCAGCAGCGCGATGCCGATCAGCGAGCCTTCCAGCACGCGGCCCGGACGAATGCCGCGCATGTAGATGCCGATCAGCATCGCCACCGGAATCGTGCCCAGCACTGTCGCAGTGGCCCACGGGCTGTGCTTCATCGCGTTCACGATCACCAGGCCCAGCACGGCGATCAGGATCAGCATGATCATCATGGTGCCGACCATCGCTGCCCAGCCGCCCACGGGGCCGAGTTCGTCGCGCGCCATCTGGCCCAGGCTGCGGCCGTCGCGCCGCGTCGAGCAGAACATGATCACCATGTCCTGTACGCAGCCGCCGAGTACGGCGCCGGCGAGGATCCAGAGTGTGCCGGGGAGGTAGCCGAATTGCATCGCCAGGGTCGGGCCGATCAGCGGACCGGGGCCGGCGATCGCGGCGAAGTGGTGGCCGAAGGTCACCCATCGGTTGGTCGGCATGAAATCGCGACCATTGTTGAACCGTTCCGCGGGTGTGGCGCGGGTCTCGTCGAGCACCAGCACCTTGGCACAGATCCACGCGCTGTAAAAGCGGTAAGCGACCAGATACGTGCAGATCGCGGCGGCGACGAACCAGATGGCGTTGATCGATTCGCCGCGGTGGAGGGCGATGCCGCCTATGGCGGATGCGCCGGCGATGGCGATGGCGAGCCACATCAGCTTGCTCAGAACGGTCTTGGGCATGTCTCCTCCGGCTGTTTTTGTGTCTGCCCGGCCTGGCCGCAGCGCGCGGCCGGCGGGCGGATTGTTCCGACCCGCGAATGATAGCAGGAAGCCCGCGGCCGGACACCTGGCACCGCGGCGGGAACGCGGCGGCGCCGGGCCGGCCCGCGGGGAAAAGGGGGCGCAATGGTACAATTCGCCGCCTTGCGCCCGGCACAAAACTTCTATTTCTCTCCCAGCCCATGTTTCCTTCGAGCCAGACCATCCAGGAATTCGACGCCGACCTTTGGCAGGCCATGCAGTCGGAGCTTGAGCGCCAGGAAGACCACATCGAATTGATTGCCTCGGAAAACTACACCAGCCCCCGCGTGCTCCAGGCGCAGGGCTCGGTGCTAACCAACAAATACGCCGAGGGCTATCCGGGCAAGCGCTACTACGGCGGCTGCGAATTCGTCGACATCGCCGAGCAACTGGCGATCGATCGGGCCAAGGCGTTGTTCAAGGCGGATTTTGCCAATGTGCAGGCCCATTCCGGCTCGCAGGCCAACCAGGCCGTTTATGCCGCGGCGCTGAAAGCGGGCGATACCATCCTCGGCCTCTCGCTCGCCGCTGGCGGACACCTGACGCACGGCTCGCCGGTCAACCTTTCGGGCAAGCTGTACAA
>DATFUO010000344.1:0-7331 GCA_035260785.1 Burkholderiales bacterium | reverse complement strand
CGGATAATTCCCAAAACCCGCCCGCCGATTTCACCGTCTGCGCCAGCCTGCGCGCGAAATCACCATGGTAGAAACTCACGGCTCCTTTATCGGCGAGCATGCGTAGCGTGCGCGCCAAATGCGGCTGCATCACAACGAATCCGGCCGCAACGGCCCTGCCGTCATCGAGAAAACTCCGGGCGGCGTCGGCATTTCTCTTCAGCAGGTTTTCTCGCAACGCACTCGCCGAGGCATAGCGCGCATCAGCCGGGAATCCCCGCTCCGCCAGCCGGATCGCCGGTGCCAGCGAACGTGCTAGCGGCAACTTCCCGTAATGGCCGGCGACCCAGTCGAGCGCAGCGGGTTCCCCGGGGATGCCGGCGGCGGTCGGGCCTTCGAGCGATGCCTTCTGTTTCGCCTGACCGTCCTCGCCGATGAAGAATTCGCGCGTGGCCCGCAATGGCGCAGTTTCCCGTGCGTCGACGAAAACGTCGAATTGATCGGAAGCGCGGTGCAGCAAGAGGAATCCGCCGCCACCGATCCCCGATGCAAAAGGTTCAACCACTGCGAGCGCGGCAGCAACCGCCACCGCGGCGTCAAAGGCGTTGCCTCCGGACTTCAGAATTTCGCAGCCGGCTTTCGTCGCCAACGGATGTGCGGATGCGATCCCGCACTCTTGCGCAGCGGCCGGACGCAATACGCTCGCTGCAATGAACGCAAAGACGAGAAGAGATCGGATGCGGATGCAAAGCGTTTTCATGCTGGCATTGTACGAGAATCTACGAAAATACCGTCTCATGCTCTACCAAGAGCCGGAGACAAGTTCTATTAACACGAAGGGTCACGAAGGAAAGGCAAGAAAGGAACACGAAGGAGTACGGGAATGCGAACTATGGGCCATACGATAGGCGAGCTTGCATCGTGGAAACCAACGCGGCCCTTCGATGAATATCATCCGTGCCACGCTTCTTGGTCGCGTTACGCACCCGGGGATTCGTTCGTGGCCCTTCGTTTTTCCTTCGTGACCCTTCGTGTTCGATGCGTTTCGCTTTAAGCCCCGGCCGGTTTCTTTACGCGGAACCACGCCGCATACAGAGCGGGAACGAACAGCAGCGTGAGAATCGTCGCGGAGATCAACCCGCCCATGATGGCGACCGCCATCGGGCCCCAGAAATTGCTGCGCGACAAGGGAATCATCGCCAGTACGGCGGCGAGCGCGGTCAGCACGATGGGCCGGAACCGTCGCACGGTGGCGTCGACGATCGCATTCCACTGCGGATGTCCGGCCTTGATGTCCTGCTCAATCTGGTCAACCAGGATCACGGAGTTGCGCATGATCATGCCGAACAGCGCGATAACGCCCAGATTGGCGACAAAGCCGAACGGTACATCCCAGGTAAGCAGAATGAAAGCCACGCCGATCAGCCCGAGCGGCGAAGTCAGCAGCACCATGAATGTCTTCTGGAAACTCTGCAACTGGATCATCAGGAGCGTGAGCACCGTAATCAGCATGATCGGCATCACGGCGATGATCGAATTCTCGCCCTTGGCGCTCTCTTCGATCGCACCCGCCATCTCTATACGGTAATACTCCGGCAGCCTGGCGCGCAACGCGTCGAGCCTCGGGTCGATCTGCCTGGAGATGACAGGTGCCTGGACATCGCCGCGCGTGTCCGCGCGCACGGTGACGGTCGGCTGCCGGTTGCGGCGCCAGATGATGCCTTCTTCGAAGCCGTATTCTATTTTTGCGATCTGCGCCAGCGGGATCCATTTCCCGGACTGCGTCGGCACGTTGATCTCCGAGAGCTTGCCGGGATCGAGGCGCTCGCCGGTTTCAGCCCGGGCCAGCACTTCGATCAGCTTGTCCTTCTCCCGGTACTGCGTGATGCTGTAACCGGTCAGGATCGAGTTCAGTACCGTCGACAGGCCTTGCGAACTGACACCGATGACCCGCGCCTTGTTCTGGTCGATTTCAAGGCGGATGGTCTTCACCTGCTCGTTCCAGTCGAGGTGCACGTTCTGGGCATTGGGATTGGCGCGCACGATCGATGCGACCTCGAACGCGATCTTGCGCACCGTCGGTATGTCGTTGCCGATCACCCGGAACTGCACCGGATAGCCTACCGGCGGCCCGTTCTCAAGCCGGTTCACGCGTCCGCGCAGCACGGTGAATTCGTTCTCCAGCGTGCGATTGATCTTGTCGTACATCACTTCCCGCGCATTATTATTTTTGGTAACGATCACGAACTGCGCGAAGTTCGCGTGACCGAGCTGCTGGTCGAGCGGAAGATAAAAGCGCGGGCTGCCGTTGCCGACGTACGCGACGTAGTTCAGGACGTTCTCGTCACCTTTTATCTTCTCCTCGAATCGCTTCACCTGCGCTTCGGTGGCCTGGAACGACGCGCCCTGCGGCAACCACAGATCCACGATCAGCTCCGGGCGGTTGGACGACGGGAAGAACTGGTTCTGCACGAAGCGGAAGCCGAAGATCGACAACGCAAACACGGCGACCGTGATCAGGATGACAGTCTTCCGGTAATCCACGCACCAGTTCACCAGCGCGCGGAAGCGCCGGTAAAACGGGCTGTCATAAACGTCGCCCTGGTGGGAGGGCGTCGGCACCGGAATCAGTCTCGGCATTAATCGATGCAGCGGCCCGTACAGGAAACGCCGGAACAGGGAAGGCGGGCGCGCGCCATGGGAGAAATCGGGCAGCAGCTTATAACCGAGGTAAGGCGTGAACAGCACTGCCACCACCCACGACACCAGCAACGCAATAGTCACCACTGCAAAAATGGAAAAGGTGTATTCGCCGGCGGACGACTTGGCAAAACCCACGGGCGTGAACGCGGCCGCGGTGATCAGCGTGCCGGTGAGCATGGGAAACGCGGTCGAAGTGAATGCAAATCCGGCGGCCTTTGCCCGCTCCATGCCCTGCTCCATCTTGGTGGCCATCATTTCCACCGAGATGATGGCATCGTCCACCAGCAGGCCGAGCGAGATGATCAGCGCCCCCAGCGAAATCCGCTGCAGGTCGATGCCGTACAACTTCATCATCAGGAAGGTCACAGCGAGAACCAGCGGGATGGACAACGCCACCACCAGTCCGGTGCGAAAACCCAGGCTGAAGAAGCTGACCGCGAGCACGATCACCACGGCTTCGAGCAGCGTGCTCATGAATTCGTCAACCGATCGCCTGACCACCTCGGGCTGGTTTGAATACTGGTGTACTTCGATGCCGACCGGCAGGTCGCGCTTGATGCGCGCAAACGCCTGGTCCAGATCCCGCCCGAGTTGCAGGATGTCGCCACCCTTGGCCATTGAGACGGCGAGCGCAACGGCCTCCTGTCCCATGTAGCGCACTTTCTGCGAAGGCGGATCGACGTAACCGCGATAGACGTGGGCGATGTCGCCGAGCCTGAACAAGCGCCCATTGGCCTGGATGCCGATTTCGCGCACGCTCTCCACGGAATCGAAGCTGCCGGAAATGCGCAGGAACATGCGGTCCGAGTGGGTATCGATCGAGCCGGCCGGCGTCATCGCGTTTTGCTCGCGCAGCACGTTGAAAATGAACAGCGGGTCGATGCCGAGTGTGGCCAGCTTGCGATGGGAGGTCTCGACGTAGATCTTCTGATCCTGGTCGCCGAGGATTTCGGCCTTGGCGACGGCCGGCACGCGCAGGATTTCCTTGCGGACTTCCTCGACGTAATCCTTCAACTCAGCGTAGGTATAACCGTCGCCCGTAAAAGCGTAGATGTTGCCGAATACATCGCCGAATTCGTCGTTGAAGAACGGGCCCAGCGTTCCTTCCGGCAGCGTATAACGCATGTCGCCGATTTTCTTCCTCACCTGATACCACACGCCCGCGACTTCCTTCGGCGCCGTCGAATCCTTGAGTGCAACGAAAATCGTGGTCTCGCCGGATTTGGTATAGGAGCGCACATTGTCCAGATAGGGCGTCTCCTGCAGCTTCTTCTCCAGCCGCTCGGTGACCTGCTGCTCCATCTCCGCCGGCGAAGCGCCAGGCCACATCGCCCTGATCACCATGATCTTGAACGTGAACTCGGGATCTTCCGCCTGGCCCAGCCTGAAATAGGAGAACAATCCGGCCGCGAACAGCGCAAGCATAAAAAAAAGCACCAGTGACTGGTGCTCCAGCGCCCACTCGGACAAATTGAAGTGCCTCACTTCACCGCCTCCTTGACCGGCTCCTCGTGCACGCGGACCTTCTCGCCGGCAAACAGCTTGTGCACGCCGGCGCGCACGACCATGTCGCCCGGATTCAGGCCCGAGAGTACCGCCACCTTGTCTTCGACATATTCGCCGACTTCCACCGGCACCAGCTTCGCCTGGGCGCTGGCCTTGTCGACCACCCAGACTGCCGCATGTCCGTTGTCCTGGAACAAGGCTGTCGCGGGAAGCATGACCGAGACCGTGCGCTGCACGCCCCTCAGATAGACATTGGCGGTCATGCCGAGCTTCATTGCCGCATCGGCATCGAGCACGCTGATCTTGGCGGCATAGGTACGTGTTACCGGATCCGCGGAAGGACTGACCTCGCGAACCTTGCCGCGGTAGAGCTTCGCCGGATCGGCCCACAGGGAAATCGCGATATCCCTCGAGGCGCTCAATTCAGACAGGCGATTTTCGGCAATGCTGATGACCACTTCCCGGTCGTCGGTGCGCGCCAGTTTCATGACCGTCTGGCCGGCGGCGACCACCTGGCCGACTTCGACCAGGATCGCCGTGACAACGCCGGCGTGATCGGCGACGAGTTCCGTGTAACCGGTCTGATTCTTGGTGACGGCAAGTTGCGCCTGCGCCTGCTCCAGCCTTGCCTTCGCCACGTTGTAGGCGTTCTGGCGGCGGTCGAACTCGGCCTTGCTGATGAATTCCTTCCGGTAAAGATCGGTATAGCGCTCGAGTTCCGTCTTGCTTTGCTCGTACTCCGACTTGGCCGCCGCCATCTGCGACTGCGCGCCGCGCGTATTGAGCTCCTGGTCTTCCGGATCGAGCCGGGCCAGCACGTCGCCTTTTTTGCTGAGGCCGCCGATTTCCACGTTGCGCGCCACGATCTTGCCGGCCAACCGAAAGCTCAGGTTCGTTTCGTAACGGGGGCGCACTTCGCCGGAGTAGCCGACATCGCTGTTGGTGCTGCCAATGGTCACGCGTACGACATTGACCAGACGCGGCTCCTGCACCGCCTGCGGCTTGTCGCTGCATCCGGCACAGGCCGCAACCAGCAACAGCGCGTACGATAAGGCAACCGGAGAGGGCATGCGGACGTCCTGTTTCATCTTCCCGCCTGCAGAAGGTCGAATGCGATGGGCATATCGCGGCTGGCCGCCGGAAGAACGACCATCACAGATTTACGGTGATCGACTGGCCGGGCTTGAGCAATGCGGCCTGTTGCGGCAGCGGACGCGCTTCCACCCGGTAATGCAATTCCGGAAATTCACCGACCGAAGATTCCGCCGTGGCGAAAGGGGATATATAGGTAATCGTCGCCCGCACCGGCCTGTCGCACTGGTCGCAGACCAGCGTCACCGCACGGCCGTTCTGCAAGTGCGCGGCCACGACGAGCGGCACCTCGAAACTCACTTTGATCTTGTTGACCGGGAGGATGGACAGCACTGGCGCGCCGGCGGGGACCCAGTCACCCTTGGCGTAGAGTGTTTCGGTAACCACGCCGCTGACCGGCGCATTGGCAGATTTGAGCAGGAGCTTCCACTCCGCCTGCGCGACCTCGACTTTCAAGGTCTCGATCTGGTCCGCGGCAGCGGCCGCTCGCTTGCCGCCCGCGTGCTCCATCTGATCAAGGCGTCTGGCTGCATCCGCGTGCGCGGAAATCTCACCCGCGTCGGCCTGGGAAAACAGTTTTGCGCCTTCGGTAACGGTCGCACCGCGTTTGACGTCCAGCGACGACAGATTGCCCGCCACCGGCGCCGCCAGTCTGATGACCTCACCTTCGGTGACGCCGCGAAAGGATCTCAACTCGTCGCGCGCGCAGCCCCCTGCCACCGAAATCAGCAGGACGGCGATGAGACGCCCGGCGGTGGATAGAGAGGACAACCGCCTCACTGCGCGTCTTCCTTGAGCAGGACGTTGACGTCGGCCAGGTCGGCTTCGGCGAGCTTGCCCAGCGCCGCCTTGAGCTTCAACTGGTTCACGATCGTACCGTACACCGCCTGCGCCAGGTCGCGCTCGGCCGAGGACAGTTGCTGCTCCGCGTTGAGCACATCCACCGCCGTCCTCACCCCCACCTCCTGCCCCAGCTTGGTCGATTCGAGCTGCAGCTTGGTCGAGCCCACCGCCTGCTCCAGCGCCTTGATCTGGCCCAGGCCCGAGGTCACCCCCAGGAACGCCGTGCGCGTCTGCAGCGCCACCGAGCGCCGCGCACTCTCCAGGTCCTGGCGCGCACGCTCCTGCCCCGCCACCGCTTCGCGCACCCGCGAGCTGATGCCCCCGCCCTGGTAGAGCGGGATGTTCAGTTGCACGCCCACGATCAGTTGCTTGAGCTCGCTGCCCACGCCAAAGGTCGAGGAGCTCGCGTAGGTGTCGGTGAGCGAGCCCACGGCATCGAGCGTGGGGTAGTGCCCGGCGTCGGCTTTCTTGATTTCCTGGGCGGCGATCTCGACGCTTTGCTGGGCGAGCGCGACTTGCAGGCTCGAGCGGTAGGCCTGTTCGACCCACGCGCCCATGTCGGCCGGTTCGGGCGGGTTCAGGGTCACCGGGGTGCTCAGGCCGGCCAACTTGCCCACCGGCTTGCCCACGATTTGTTCGAGCGCCCGGCTTTTGACTTCCAGGTCGTTCTCGGCCACCAGTTCCTGCGCCACCACCAGGTCGTAGCGCGCCTGCGCTTCGCGCGAGTCGGTGATGGTGGCCGTGCCCACGATGAAGTTGCGCTTGGCCTGTTCGAGTTGTTCGGCCACCGCGGTCTTTTGCGAGCGGATGGTGATGAGGTTGGCGCGCGCGAGCAGCACGTCGAAGTAGCCCTGTGCCACCCGCGTCATGAGGTCCTGGGCGGCCGCCGAGAGCTGGGTCTGGGCTTGTTTGACCTGGACTTTGGCCTGCTCGTAGGTGGCGTCGTTCTGGCGCCGGTACAGCGGCTGGGTGACGTTGACCCCGTAGTTGTAGTCGTAGAAGTCGCGCTTGCCCGAGGGAAAGGTGCTGGTCTGGTAGCGCTCGTCGATGCTGTTGTAGTGCGACCCGGCGCCAAAGGCGACGTTGGGCAGCAGCAGCGCGCGGGCCTGCGGCAGTTTCTCCTGCGCCCCGATGTACTGCGCCTTCGCCCCCGCATAGGTCGCATCCTGCACTTGCGCTTCCCGGTAGATCGTTATCAGGTCGGTGGC
>DATFUO010000343.1:0-3284 GCA_035260785.1 Burkholderiales bacterium | reverse complement strand
TATCACTACAACGGCAAGGTCATCGACACCCTGCCGCGCCTTGCGGATATCGCCAGGAATCTCCCGACACTGAAATGCACCGTGATCGTGTCGTACACGCGCGAGCGCCCCGACACCTCCTCCATTCCGAAGTCCGTGCATCTGGGCGATTTCGTCGGCCGCTACGCCGGCAAACCGATCGCCTTCAAACAACTGCCGTTCAATCACCCCCTTTACATTCTGTATTCCTCCGGCACGACCGGGGTGCCGAAGTGCATCGTGCACGGTGCCGGCGGCACGCTGCTGCAACATCTCAAGGAACACCAGCTCCATACCGACCTGAAGCACGGTAAGCGCCTGTTCTACTTCACTACCTGCGGCTGGATGATGTGGAACTGGCTGGCTTCGGGCCTCGCAACCGGTGCCACGCTGTTGCTCTACGACGGCTCGCCGTTCTATCCGGGACCACGCGTGCTGTTCGATTTTGCCGACGAAGAGCGTATGAACGTATTCGGAACGTCGGCCAAATACATCGATGCGCTGAACAAGGCCGGCGCCAGGCCGATGGAGACCCATGCGCTGGCCTCGCTGAATACCATGGCTTCGACCGGCTCGCCGCTGGTTCCGGAGAGCTTCGACTACGTCTACCGTGCGATCAAGAAGGATCTGTTGCTATCGTCCATTTCGGGCGGCACGGACATCGTTTCCTGTTTCGTGCTCGGCAATCCCACCCTGCCGGTCTGTCGCGGTGAAATCCAGTGCCGCGGTTTGGGACTGGACGTGCGGGTATTCGACGACGACGGCCGGCCGGTCGTCGGCGCCAAGGGGGAACTGGTTTGCTCGTCGCCGTTTCCTTCCATGCCAGTCTCCTTCTGGAACGACACCAGCGGCGCCAAGTATCGAGCCGCCTATTTCGATCGTTTCCCCGGAGTCTGGTGCCACGGCGATTACATGGAGCTCACCTCCCGCGGCACCGCCGTCATCTACGGGCGCTCGGACGCAACCCTCAATCCGGGCGGCGTGCGCATCGGCACCGCGGAGATCTATCGCCAGGTCGAACGTCTGGAAGAAGTGGTCGAAAGCCTGGTCATCGGCCAGGACTGGGACAACGACGTTCGGGTAGTGCTGTTTGTGCGATTGCACGAAGGACTGAGCCTCGACGACAGCCTGACGAGGAAGATCAAGGATCAGATTCGAACCAATACGACCACACGCCACGTACCCGCGAAGATCGTCCAGGTGGCCGACATTCCGCGTACCAAGAGCGGCAAGATCGTCGAACTGGCGGTACGTAACATAGTGCACGGCAACCCGGTCAGGAACCTCGAAGCGCTCGCCAATCCGGAAGCACTGGAGCACTTCAGGGACATCGCCGAACTACTGAGCTAGGTACGGACGCAGAGTCGAATGTCCGAAAAGCGAATTCGTCTCCAGGCTCGGTCTGTGCGCCGAACACCGTTTCTTCGTCCGTCCGGTTGCACGCTTACCAGAATTTCCACCATCGCCCGCGATCCCCGAGCTTTACCGTCGTCGCGGGAAAATTAGCGGCCAGCGTACGATTGGCATCGTCGCGCAGATCGTTCAGCCCCATTGCATCGTAAGCCTTTACCAGCACGGCAAGCGCTCGTTCGATCGCCGGTGCTCGAGGATAGTTGGTCAGGGTGAACTGGGCCCGGTTTACCGCCGCGATGTACGCGCCCCTGCGCAGATAGTATTCAGCGACGTTCACCTCGGCCGACGCCAACGCATTCACCAGATAGTTCATGCGTGCATGTGCGTCGGGGGCATAACGGCTTTGCGGAAAGCGAGTGACCAGTTCGCGAAACGCATCGAATGCGTCTTGCGCCGCCCGCGGATCGCGTTCAGTCATGTCCTTGACGGTCAGATAGCCCAGAATGCCCATGTCGTCGTTGAAATTGATCCGCCCCTTCAGATAGTAGGCATAGTCTACGTTCGGATGGTCCGGGTGCATCTTGATGAAGCGGTCGCAGGCCGCCAGCGCCTGGGCATTTTCACTGTCCTTCCAGTAGGCGTACGCGCTCTCGATCTGTGCCATCTGCGCATACCGGCCGTAGGGATACCGCGATTCGAGCTTTTCGTAGTAACCGAGCGCTTTCTGATAATTCTTGCTCTCGAGTTCATCGCGCGCAGTGCTGTAGATGCGCTCCGGTCCCCAGTTCTTGGTTTCGTCGAAATTGGTCGATGCGCACCCGGCGACCAGCAGCAGTGCGAGAATGGCTAAACTACGTTTCATGTCGGAATCCACAAAAAGTTTGCCGGATTATATAGAAAACGCCTCGTCGGACCGATACCGCAGGCTTGCCGTCCCCGCCGATTGCGCCGGATTGCGGCTCGACCAGGCCCTGGCACGGCTGCTGCCCGAGTATTCGCGCAACCGCCTGCAGGAATGGATGCGCAGCGGACACATCACCCTCGACGGCAGTTCGGCGTCGTCCAAGACCAAGGTCTGGGGTGGCGAGACCGTCGTGGTCGCACCCCAGGCGCTACCTTCGAGCACCCAGCATTCCCCCGAGGAGATTCCTCTGGCGGTCCTGTTCGAGGACGCGGACATTCTCGTAATCGACAAGCCGGCCGGCCTGGTGGTCCATCCCGGCAGCGGCAACTGGAGCGGCACCCTGCTCAATGCGCTTTTGCGCCATGCCCCGGCGTTGGCCGGGGTGCCGCGGGCGGGCATCGTGCATCGTCTCGACAAGGATACCAGCGGACTTCTCGTCGTCGCCAAAACCATTCCCGCCCAGGTCGATCTGGTGCGCCAGTTGCAGGCACGATCGGTTACTCGCGACTACATTGCCGTCGTACACGGTGCCATGGCACGCGCGGGCACGGTGGAAGCCCCGATCGGCCGCCATCCGGTGCACCGCACGCGCATGGCCGTCGTCGCGCGCGGAAAACCGGCCAAGACCTATTATTTCCCGATCGGACACGGGACCGGCTGGTCGCAATTGCGCTGCAGGCTTGAAACCGGCCGCACCCATCAGATCCGGGTGCATCTGAATTCGATTGGCCATCCGCTCATTGGCGATCCGGTCTATGGCAGCAGTCAGCGCAACAGCGCATTACCGGCCGCGGCGCTGGATTTCCCCCGGCAAGCCCTGCACGCGGCCAGACTGGCGTTGATTCATCCCGGTAGCGGAGAAGAGTTGTCCTGGGAGTCGACATTGCCAGCCGATATTTCCGGCCTCATCGACCTGCTGAAAAATGCCAGGCCGGCCTGAAGACTGGATCGTTCCGGACTGGCCGGCGCCTGCGTGCGTTCGCGCGCTCATTACTACCCGCAACGGCGG
>DATFUO010000342.1:0-4718 GCA_035260785.1 Burkholderiales bacterium | reverse complement strand
ACCGCCGATTACCTGGAGTCCGTGATAGAGGACACCGACCTGACCGAGTTTATCGAGTCCGACGGCTGCGGCATTGGTGCCGGCCGCGCCCAGCGCGCCATCGATCTGCAGCTTGCCCCACGCTGCCACGTGCGGTACCAGGCCGAGAATAATCGCCGGTGCGTGGCTGCGAGGTGTTTCCTGGAAAGCCTGCGACCCGATCAGCATGCCGATATACAACAGGATCGGCGCGATCGCGACGACCGGAATCAGCGCCATCATGACCGAGATGATGCCGAACCAGGCCAGCAGGATCACCATGATGCCGGTCGCCGCGGAATAACCGATGCGGCCGCCGATGGATTTCCAGCCCGGATGGCCGATGTAGACGGCAAGGATGAATGGATTGCCCATCAGGCAGCCGATGAGGCTGATGATGCCGTCGGCGGTCAGCACGCGCGTCGTGGGAAAAGCGTCACCGGCCGCGGAGGCGCTCTCGACGTTGTCGATGGCCTCTACCAGATCGTAAATGCCGAACGGGATGGCGGTCACCAATATGACGCCGAGAAATTCGAAACCGGCGAACACGTGCCCGAAGGCTGGCATGGGAATGGAGAAACCGAAATTCGATACCGAGCCGGCGAGCTTGTCGAGGCTCATGCCGCCATAATTCAGACCCAATACGGTGGAACCCCAGGCGATCAGCGTGCCCACCGCGATGGCGACCAGGCCGGCCGGAATGCCTTTGAAGTAGCGCACGCCGCCCAGCCAGCTGACCAGGATGATCGCGAAACAGATGATGCCGATCAGCGGAGTCATGAACATTTCCAGCGCCGGGCGCATCGAGATGAACGCGATGGATACGCCGGCCAGCGTGCCGAGCAGCGCGGCACGCGGTGTGACTTTGCGGATCCAGGGAGCGACGAAGCCGCCGGCCATCAGCACGAAACTCTGAATGAATACCCAGGTGAGGCCGGCTTCCCAGCCCTTGATCGGATCGCCGGTCTTGAGCGCGATCGGCAACATGATGACGAACACCACGACGAACATGTGCGGCACGCTGGTGCCCGAAGGCAGCGCGGTGACATCGTTGCGGCCGGTCTTTTTCGCCAGTTGATAGGCGAGCCAGGCGTAGTACATGGTGCTCATGAATAGCATCAGACCGCAGGCCGGAAGGATGCGGCCGAAGACGATGTCGTCGGGCATCTTCAGCACGAAGCGCAGCAGCCCGGTGAGCACGAGCAGGTTGAGCAGGATATTGGTGCCGAAACCGAAGAAAGCGTTCCAGTCCCCGGGCACCCAGATAGCAGGCTTGCTTGCGTTCATGGTCGGCTCCCTGTGGTTGCGCTGCGCGCGTTGAAGCAGGACAGCGCAATAACCGGACCAACGATCGGCGGGCGTCGGGATTATTGTGGAACGCTATTAATTCATAGCCTTGATGTCACTACAGGGTCCGAAGGCGGAACTCTTTCAGCACCGGAACAGTGAGCGGGCTGCCCGAAGCTAGTGCACGTCGGTAGCCGCGCAATCATGCGGCTGGCGTCTGACCGCTTTTCAGGGTTTGCACGCGCTTGCCAGCAATGCAGGCATGGGTAGCTCGACTGTTCCGCCGGCGTGCGAATACTTGCCGGTATCGCGCTCCACTTGTGCACGGATCTTTGCCAGATTATCCGGCGTCTGGGCGCGCAGCAAGGCAGTGGTGCGGACCGTACTCGCGCTGATGCCGTCGAAAAAAGCCGCCGCCGAGGCAAAGCGCCACACTTGAGGAACTTCGGTTATTCTCACCCGATCAAAACCGGCCGCCGTAATCGCCTTGCCGCATTCTGCGACGTTACTGAAACGAAAGTACGGCGGCCCTGGCGGCAGGTCGGAATCGGTACTGCCGTGCTTCTCGACCGCGCGCATGACAATGCCGAAGCCGGCGGCCTTGTCCGGACCCGCCCAGACCGTGAGGCCGAAACGCCCGCCACTGCTCAGAACGCGGAACGCCTCGCGCAGGGCGCGATCGGGATCGGGAAAGTGAAGGATGCCGAAACCGATGACAACCACGTCGAAGCTCGCATCGGCAAACGGAAGATTCCCGGCGTCGCCTTCGCGGAAGCTGATGTCGGGATGAAGCGCCGATGCTTCGGCGATCATTGCCGAGGAAAAATCCAGTCCGGTGACTTTTGCGCCGCGCTGTGCAGCCGCGGCAGCGATATAGCCGGGACCGGTAGCGATGTCGAGCAGCGCAGCGCCGGAATGCACGCCCACGGCATCGAGCAAAGGTCCGATGGATTGCGCGGTCAGCGTGCCGAAATAGTCCTCATAGGGCTTGACCACGCTCTGCCAGGCGCGGTGCTCGAAATCCCGGAACGTGGAGGGAACGGAATCTGCGGGCTTCATAATGGGCACAAAAAGCCGAAACGCGTGCTCTGTGGTGAGCACTTTGTGAATCTTGGGTCCGAATCTTGTCCGCGATTATCCTGACAGGCGCGCCCTGGAGCGATCGGGCGTGGATGACCTATGCGGCGCGACGGGCATCCGCTGCCATCATGAAATTTCTTCGCAGCGATAGCGGGTCGGCGATGCTCCTGAACGGCGCGCTGTGCACGCCGGTGCCGGAAATCACGACGGAGCCAAAATCGAACAGCCGGCCCAGCACGCCCTGGTCGACCTGGATGCTCTCAATTTTTTCCAGGAACATTTCGATGGTGTGGCGCTGAATCAACCCTGTCTTGGCGATCACGCGCTTGTTGGTGATCGCCAGCTCGGTCGTCGAGTAGACGATCCAGGCCCAAAGCCAGAACAGCAGCCCGATGCCGTATACGGGGAGCAATACCAGTCCGAGCAGAATGAACGGCCACAACGACCATTTGCTGATCCTGGCGCGATACACCACGCGTTCGTCATTGATCAGGACGTTATCGACGTAAGAACTCATGGTTCGTGCCCGAAGAAAACGCCATGATGCCGGTGAAACGTGCCGGCCTGCAACGAAAGTCACCGCCTTTCAGTTCGCAGGCCTGGTGGTTGCGCCCGATTGGTTGGACTGGGCCGGATTGGCCGGGGCCCGGTTTTCGACCTTCGCGCCGGATTCCGCGGTACGGGCTGCATCCACCGCGGAATTACCTGTCTTCGTCGTTTCCGGGGTGACGCCCGCGCCGGTATGCCCGCCCGGGTCCGGTCCCATGGCCAATAGTAGCGGCTCCTGGTGGATGAACTGTTCCGACTGCAACCCTGAAGGCATGCCGGCGCCTGCGGCGGCGGAGAATATCGAAAGGATGACGAGTAACTTTGACATGAGATCCTTCTGCTGGAGACGACGCCCCCGTAGAATTTCGGCGGCAAACGACCCCGGTGATTCCTGACCGATCAACTGCGACTCTGCGTGGCGGGACGTATCCCTTCACGGCGTTGTATGGAATAGATCGACGGGCGCACGGTTAGTTCGCGGTCGGGTGCGATTGTAGACTCACTGTCCTGCCTGCAGATGTGCTCCCGGGAAAACCCGGGCAGTTCGCTCTCTATCGAGCTTGACGGTCGAGCCAGGCGAGCGCCCCAACGCCGGCTGCGCGGCCGCTGGCAAAGCACGCGGTGAGGAGATAGCCCCCGGTGGGCGCTTCCCAGTCCAGCATCTCGCCGGCGCAGAAAACGCCCGGTACGGCGCGAATCATCAATTGCCCATCGAGCGCTTCGAAAGGGACGCCGCCCGCAGTACTGATGGCCTCGTCGATCGGTCGGGTTGCGACGAGGCGCAACGGCAGCGCCTTGAGCGCGGCAGCGAGCCGGGCGGGATCGGCGAAGTCTTCTTTCGGCACGGTTTCCCGCAGCAATCCCGTTTTTACGCCCTTAATGCCAAGGCGGCTTTGCAGATGGGTGGCGAGGGATTTCGCGCCGCGTGGATGCGCAATTTCCTGGAGCACGCGCGATAGTTCGCGGCCGGGCAGCAGGTCGAGGTGGATGATTGCCGCGCCATTTGCAATGATCTCGTCGCGCACAGGCGCGCAAAGCGCATAGACCAGGCCGCCCTCGATCCCGCTTTCCGTGATGACGCATTCTCCCTGCCGGTAATGGGTTACGCTGCCCGAGTCCGTGAAAGAGGCCACCACCGATTTGAGCGGCTGGCCGGCGAAGCGAGAGCGGAAGTGTTCGCTCCAGCGGATGTCGAATCCGCAATTTGCCGGCCTCAACGGCGCAATACGCATTCCGCGCTGCTCGAGCAGCGGCACCCACGCGCCATCGGAACCGAGCCGAGCCCAACTGCCGCCGCCGAGCGCCAGGACGACGACATCCGCGCGAACCGAATCTTCGCCTTGGGACATGGCGAAACGCAGCGCACCATCCCCGTTCCAACCGAGCCAGCGATGACGGACGTGGAACTTGATTCCCGCTTCACGCAGGCGATGCACCCATGCGCGCAACAGCGGCGCTGCCTTCATGCCGGCGGGGAAGATACGTCCGGAACTGCCGATGACGGTCTGCACTCCGAGGCCGCGCACCCACGAGCGCAGCGCATCGGGGCCAAAGCCGGTCAGCAAGGGCTCGATATTCGGGCGGCGTGGGCCGTAGCGCGACAGGAATGGATCGCGCGCTTCTGCGTGGGTGAGATTGAGTCCGCCCTTGCCGGCCATCAGGAACTTTCGTCCCAGCGAAGGCATGGCGTCGTACACGTCGACGCGCGCACCGCCGGCGGCCAGGACTTCCGCGGCCATCAGGCCGGCCGGTCCGCCACCGATCACGACGGCACTTTGCGCGCG
>DATFUO010000341.1:0-2439 GCA_035260785.1 Burkholderiales bacterium | reverse complement strand
TACGAGAAGCATCTCGACCTGTTCCGGACTTCGCTCGAGTTTGTGAAAACCGGCCGGACGAAGTAGCTCGACATCCGGGTCTCCCAACGCCCGCCAATCCCCGCAAGGCTGCGCGGCAAAGGGCCATTCGGGCTAGAATTTAGGAAGTCGCCCCCACCGCTCGCATTCCCATAACTAGATAGAGGAGACCCGCCATGTTGGATGTCCGGACCCCGCAGTCATCGTCGCGCCGCGATTTCGTAAAGGCAGCCACCGCCGTCGGCGCTTCCGCCGCGCTTGGATTTCCCGGAATACTGAAAGCGGAAGACTCCATCAGGATCGGCCACTTGACGCCCCGCACGGGTTTTGTGGGGCAGATCGGCGAGTACGGCTTCAAGGGTGCCACGCTCGCTGTCGAAGAGTTGAACGCCGCGGGCGGTATCCTCGGCCGCAAGATCGACCTGATCGCCGAAGACAGCGTGAACCCGTCCACCGCCGTGACCAAGGCGCAAAAACTGATTGAACGGGACAAAGTATCGTGCTTGCTGGGCGAGGTCAGCTCCGCATCCGGACTTGCCATCGCCGAGCAGGCAAAACGCGGCAAGATCGTCTACATCAATACCGGTTGCAACTCCGACGAACTGCGGGGCAAGAGCTGCAATCGCTACATGTTCCACGTCGAAGGCAGCAACACGATGTACACCAAGACGATCGGGCACTGGCAGAAGGCGAAGAACCTGATCAAGGGAGCACGCTGGTACTTCCTGACGGCTGATTACGCGTTCGGACACGACCTCTACCGCGTTTCGTCCCGGTTCCTGGAAGAAAACGGTGGCGTGAATCTGGGCAACGACATGGTGCCCACCAACACCTCCGATTACAGCGCCTACATCCTCAAAATCCGCCAGGCCAAGCCGGATTTCGTCTACCTCAATCTCGCCGGCGTCGACCAGACGACTTTCCTGAAGCAGTACCGCGAGTACAACCTGCCCTACGCGCTTGCCGGTGGCGTGATGGACACGGTGCCGTTCTGGGCCGCAGGCATCGACGCCTTGTCGGGACACTGGCAGAGTCTCTGGTTTCACGGGCTGGCGCTGCCCGCCGCCGCCGCATTCACCAAGCGCTTCAGCGACAAGTTCGGCGGACCGCCGGACAATCAGGCGTGGGGCGACTACACGGCGGTGCGCATACTCGCCCAGACGATGACCGAGACCAAGTCCACGGAAAGCGAAAAAATCATTGCGCATCTCGAGAAGGGCGCGACCTTCGACATTCTGAAGGCGCGCAAAGGGACTTTCCGTCCATGGGATCACCAGATGCTGCAGGAGATGTATGTGGTCGTGATCAAGGACAAGGCGAAAATGAAAGACAAATGGGATATTTTCGACCTGGTCGAGACCGTTCCCGGCTCGGGCGAATCGCTCGAGCTGATCCAGCCGACCCAGCAGGAGAATCCTTGCACGCTCGCAGCGTGACGCGTTCGCTCACCTGGCAGAACTGACCGCGCCGGCGCCGACATGACGGTGCCGGCGGACTCCATCCGATGATCGTCCTCGAGCAGATCCTGAACGGCCTGCTGGTCGGGTCGTATTACATCGTCCTGGCGCTGGGCCTGTCGCTCATCTTCAGCCTGGGCGGCGTCGTCAACCTGGCACATGGGGCGTTCTATGCCCTGGGCGCCTACTTCGCCTACGAAGTCTCGAATCGCCTGGGATACTTCCCGGCGCTCGTGATCTCCCCGCTGCTGGTAGCGGCGATCGGCATGGTCATCGAGCGCTTTGCGCTGCGCCGCCTGTACGGCGAAGACCCGATCCTGGGTCTGCTGTTCACCTTTGGCCTCGCGATGACCGCCGAGCAGACCCTGCGCATGATCTGGGGCACCACCGGCCTCAACTTCGCCATCCCCGACGCCCTGCGCGGCCAGTTATTGCTGGGCGACTTCATCTATTCGTATTACCGGCTCGCGGTGCTGGCCGTGTGCATCCTGTCCATCCTCGGGTGTTGGCTGCTGCTTACGCGTACCGCATTCGGCATGATCGTGCGCGCCGGCGTGCAGGACCCGGAGATGGTGCGCGTCATGGGCATCCAGCTGCGCCCGATCCTGACCCTCGTGTTCGGACTCGGCGTGGCGCTGGCCGGGCTGGCCGGTGTGATTTCCGCGCCGATGGCGGGCGTGCAGCCGGCGATGGGCATCGAAATTCAAACCGCGGCCTTCGTCATTGTCGTGATCGGGGGGCTCGGCAGCTTCTGGGGTGTCGTGTATGCGGGCCTGCTGGTCGGCGTGGTGCGCGGCATCACCGTGGTGTTCTATCCGCCGGCGGCCGAGGCGTCGATGTATCTGCTCATGATCCTGATCCTGCTCGTGCGCCCGAGAGGCCTGATGGGCGAGCGCTTCGAGAAATTCGAATGAACACGCGCCGCCTGCATCCGATTGCGATCCTGGCTGCGGCGCTCGCGGTA
>DATFUO010000340.1:0-2633 GCA_035260785.1 Burkholderiales bacterium | reverse complement strand
TCAAATCGTTCCGTTGCATGGGGCGCTTTCCATCACTGGTTTCACCAACAGCGATGGTGCCACAACCCTCGCCGCCAGCGCGCCCCATAGAATCTACGCTTCTAGCTCTGAAGCTTCGATAAGGACTTTCGCGCCTGTCTGTCGAAACGATGCGCTATCATCTCCTTCAAGATACCCCGCCTGATCGACCGGTTCGTCGCCGACGGATTGCACCACCACCAGCCGTCCCGCTCCATTGCGCGGGCGGCTGCGACGAACCGGTCCGCCACGGCCTCGAAGTCGGTGTCGGAATAGTTGAGGCTGAAGATCAGGCGGCCGGTGCCGATCCAGCTCAGGGCCAGGCCCTCGGCACGCAGGTAGTATTGCAGCATCCAGTTGTAGCGCGAGGGCCTCGTGTAGCAGACCGTCCAGATCGACGACATGTTGGCGACCTGTACGGGAAGGGACTCGTCCCGCAAGCGGGCGTTCAGCCGCTTCGCGCGATCATTCCAGCGCTCGTCGAGATTGCGATAAAGCTCGCGGACCTCCGGCGTATCCAGGAGCTGCAGGAACTCGTTCATCGCGCCCATCACCACCGGATGCGAATTGAATGTGCCGCGGGCAAAGCAGATGTCGGCGGGCCGGTCGTCGCGAAACCGTTTCATCAGGTCCTTGCGGCCGCAGATGACTCCGATCGGAAACCCTCCGCCCACGGTCTTTCCATATGTGACGAGGTCGGCCCGGACACCGAAATATTCCTGCGCGCCACCAAGAGCGAGGCGAAAGCCGACGAAGACCTCGTCGAAGATCAAGACGATATTTCGCTCCGTGCACACCGCCCGCAGCCGCTTGAGCCAGTCGGCGTAGGCCTCCCGATCGAAGCCGGTGCGCCTTGCGCCGTCCACCAGGGACGAGTCGGCAGGCGCTGCGTCATTCGGGTGCAGCGCCTGAAGCGGATTGACCAGCACGCACGCGATGTTGCGGCGCGTCAGCAGCACCCGCAGCGTGTCCTCCGAAACGTCCTTGAGCGTGTAGGTTTCCCGCGCCGGCACCGGATTTCCGATGCCCGGCTGCACATCGCCCCACCAGCCATGATAGGCGCCGCAGAAGCGCACCAGATGCGAGCGCCCGGTATGATATCGCGCGAGCCGCACCGCCTGCATCACGGCTTCGGTGCCGGACATATGAAACGAAACTTCGTCCAGTCCGGAGATCCGGGTCAAGCGCTTGACGTTGTCCGCGACGACCGGGTGATACGGGCCGAGCACCGCGCCAAGCTCGCGAACGCGGGCAAGACCGCGCTCCATCGTGCCTTTGTAGTAATCATAGCCCAAGAGATTGATGCCGTACGATCCGCCGAGATCGTAGAAGGAGTTGCCGTCGAGATCGACAAGCATCACGCCGTCGGTCGATCGCACGAAGGTACCGGTCTTGAGATGCTGGCGCACCAGGCGGCTGTACTGGAACGGCACCCGGTAGGCCTGGGTGAATTGAAGGTCGGAGATGGTGTCGACGACCTCCGCGGTATGCCGGGCAGTCTCTCCAAAGCGCGAGGCATAAAGCGCCGAAAGGCGCATGAAGCCATCCCGGCGCAGCGCAGCGATTTTGGCGGGCGCATTGTCGGAACAGAAGAATCGGCGTTCGTCGTATTCGTAGAACGGCACCAAGGCGGCTATTCGCCGCGCCATTCGCGCGTGACCGCTGAGCGAGGCGTGTTTCGCTTTGGACAACTGCAACCGGCGTTTCAACGCCACCAGCGAAGCCGCGACCACGCCGGCGCCAAGCCCGTAAAATGCCAATGCGGTGCCGCCTATGTCCATCACGCGCGGGCCTAGCTGCGAGAGATTACGGAATCATGACGTTGCGATCGCAAATTCTGCGGCTGTTCGCGCAGGAGGATCTGAACTTTCTGCTGACCAACCGTATTCCGCGCCGATTGGCCACGCAATTCGTCGGCTGGTTCAGCAAGATCGAGCAACCGCTCGTTCGCGATCTGTCCATTGCACTGTGGGGGTTTTTTTCCGATTTGGACCTCAGCGAAGCGAAAAAAACGCATTTCCGAAGCATGCACGACTGCTTCATCCGCGAACTCAAGGACGGCAAAAGGCCGATCGACCCCGGCGCGAAGATTCTCGTAAGCCCTTGTGACGCCATCATCGGCGCCTGCGGCACGGTCGCAGACACAACCCTCCATCAGATCAAGGGCTTTGCGTACACGCTGGACGACCTGATGCGCGACCGCAATCTGGTCCAACAGCACCGCAATGGCTGGTACGTGACGCTGAGATTGACCTCCAGCATGTACCACCGATTCCATGCGCCGCATGATTGCCGGGTCGAACAAGTCACGTACATGTCCGGCGACACCTGGAACGTCAATCCGATCGCGCTGCGACGGGTCGAGAAATTGTTTTGCAAAAACGAACGCGCCGTTCTGAAAACGACGCTCAGCGCCACCGGTCATGTCGTGACCCTGGTGCCCGTTGCGGCGATACTCGTCGCCAGTATTCGCCTGCATTTCCTCGATGTCTTGCTCAGCCTCAAGTACCGCGGTCCCAACGTCGTCGCCTGTGATGCGCATTTCAGGAAAGGCGAGGAAATGGGCTGGTTCGAGCACGGATCGACCATCATCATGTTTGCCCCTCCAGACTTCT
>DATFUO010000339.1:0-3472 GCA_035260785.1 Burkholderiales bacterium | reverse complement strand
GCGCGAAGCTGCGCCGGTGGATCGGGCAAACACCGAAGCGCCGCAGGGCCTCCAGATGCTGGCGCGTGGAATAGCCCTTGTGGCGGGCGAATCCGTAATCCGGATAGAGCGCGTGCATTTCCACCATCAACGCGTCGCGCGCCGTCTTGGCCAGAATCGACGCGGCGGAAATTTCCGCCACCAGCGCATCTCCATCGACGATCGCCCGCACCGGAAAGCGCACTTCCGGGCAGTGCAGTCCGTCGACCAGCACTTCGTGCGGATCGATCGTCAATTGTTCCACCGCGCGCCGCATGGCAAGCAGGCTTGCCCGCAGAATATTGATCTGGTCTATTTCTTCCACCGACGCGCTCGCCACCGCCCATGTGGCCGCCCGGCTGCGGATCTGGACGGCAAGTTCCTCGCGGCGTTCGTGCGACAGAACCTTCGAGTCCGCCAGCCCTTCGATGGGATCGTAATCGCGCAGAATCACACAGGCCGCAAACACCGGCCCCGCCAATGGTCCCCTGCCCGCCTCGTCCACGCCGCAGATGAGCGCCCCGTGCGTCAAACGCGTACGCCTGCGCCTGAAGGCGCCGCCGCAACCGGCGGCACCGGCGCGAGAACGGTGCTGAGCAATGGCAGGATCGCCTCGACGGCACGCCCCGCCGTGTCCTGCCTGAGCGACCGGTGGATTTCAAGAAATTTCTGCTCCAGCTTCCTGCGCACGTCCTTGTCCTGCAGCTGATTGCACAATGCCTGGGCGAGATTTTCTGCGATCGCGTCTTCCTGCAGGAGTTCGGGGACCACGAACTGGCCGGCCAGGATGTTCGGCAGGCCGGCGTAAGGCAGATGCGCTTTGCGCCGCATGATCCATGCGGAAATACGCGGCATCCTGTAGCTGATTACCATGGGCCGTTTTAGCAGCGCCGCTTCCAGCGTAGCCGTTCCTGAGGCAACCAGCACCGCATCGGCGGCCGTCATCGCCGTATGGGCGTGTCCGAACAGGATGGTGATCGGCAGCGCTTCGGCTTGCTGATGATAGATCGCCTGTTCGAAAATCATGCGCGTTTCGCGGCTGACCAGCGGCACGAGGAAATGCGCGTTCGGAATCTGCTCCACCACCAGTTTGGCGGTGGCGACGAACAGTTCGCCCATCTCGCGCACTTCGCTCTGCCGGCTGCCAGGCAGAATGGCGACCACAGTCTGTTTCGGTGATATGTGCATTTGCTCGCGCGCCGCATCGCGATCGGGAAATTCCGGCAATTCGTCGGCCAGCGGGTGACCGACATAGGCGACAGGAACGCCGGCGCGCTCGTAGATCGCCGGCTCAAAGGGAAACAGGGCCAGAATCTTTGATGCTGCACGTTTTATTTTGTGGATGCGCTCCCCACGCCATCCCCAGATCGAAGGGCTGACGTATTGCACCGTGGTAATGCCGCGCGCGCGCAGTGCAACCTCCAGGTCGAGATTGAAATCCGGGGCATCGATGCCGATGAACAGGTCGGGCGGATCGTCAAGCAGCCTGCGCTTGAGTTCACGGCGCACGCGCAGCAGTTTGGGCAGGCTCCTGATCACTTCGACGTAGCCGCGCACTGCGAACCATTCCATCGGGTACCAGGATCGCATGCCGGCCGACTGCATCCGCGGTCCACCGATGCCAAAAGCTTCGAGTTCGGGGACGCGTTCTTTCAGCGCAGCAAGCAGATGCGCGCCGAGAAGATCGCCGGAAGCCTCTCCCGCCACCAGGGCGATGCGGATTCTGCGGCCCGACAAGTCGCCCATGAAAGTCAGCGGATGATGCTGCGCGTCGAGGAGTCGAGAAACTCCACGAACATGTCCAGCTCCCTGCATCCGGTGGCCTGCTCGCGCAATGCCGCCTTGGCCTCTTCCAGGGCCAGGCCGGATTTGTACAGCGTCTTGTAGGCGCGCCGGATTTCCTCGATGGCCTGCGTGCCGAATCCCCGCCGCTTGAGACCTTCCACGTTGATGCCGTGCGGCTGAGCAGAATTCCCGCTCGCCATGACGAAAGGAGGCACATCACGCAACACGATCGACCCTCCTGCGGTGAACGCGTGAGCGCCGACCCGGCAAAACTGATGAACCATCGTGCCGCCGCCGAGGATGACATGGTCGTGGACCGTGACGTGCCCCGCGAGCGTGACCATGTTCGCCAGGATGGTATGGCTGCCGACCTGCGAATCATGCGCCACGTGAACGTAGGCCATGACCCAGTTGTCGTTCCCCAGGCGGGTGACGCCGACGTCCTGTATCGTCCCGGTATTGAGGGTGCAGAACTCGCGGATCGTATTGTCATCGCCGATTTCCAGGCGCGTCGGTTCGCCGGCGTATTTTTTGTCCTGCGGCGCTTCGCCCAGCACCGAGTGGTGAAAAATGCGGTTGTTCCTGCCGATGCGTGTATGCCCGGCAACGACGGTATGCGAGCCGACCGAGGTGCCGCTGCCGATCTCGACGTGCTCGCCGATAACCGCGTAGGGCCCGATCTCGACGTCCCGCGCGAGCTTGGCGCCGGAATGAACGATGGCTGTCGGGTGGATCATTGCTCTGCGTTTGCCGGATTCGCGCGCATTGTGCACAGCAGTTGCGCTTCCGAAACCAGCACGTCTTCGACGAAGGCCTGGGCCGAGAATTTCCAGATGCCGCGTATCGCGCGCAGGATCTGCACCTTCAGCATGAGGCGGTCCCCGGGCATGACCGGTTTCTTGAAACGCGCCTGATCGATGCCGACAAAGTAATACACGCTCCTGCTGTCGCTCTTCAAATTGAAGGTCTTGAAGGCCAGCACCGCGGCCGCCTGCGCCATCGCCTCGACGATCAGCACGCCAGGCATCACGGGATAGTGCGGGAAGTGTCCGGCAAAGAACGGCTCGTTGATGGTGACGTTCTTCAGGGCAATGATCTCCTTGCCCGGGTCCACGGACAGCACGCGGTCGATCAGAAGCATCGGATACCGATGCGGCAGATGCTCCATGATTTCCTGAATTTCCATCGCGTTCACGGTCATCCCCTTCCCAGTTTTTTCACTTCGTTTTCGAGACTGCGGATTCTTTCCATCAGTTCGTGCAGGTGACGCACCATCGCCGCATTCTTGAGCCATTGCGCATGCGGCTGCATGGGAAAAACCGCCGTATAGGTGCCTGGCGCCGTAATCGATTTCGCCACCAGCGTACCGCCGGAAACAACGACACGGTCGGCAATCGTGAGATGTCCCGAAATCATCGCATTGCCGCCGAGCATGCAGTATTTTCCAATCCTGGTGCTGCCGGCAATGCCCGTGCAGCCGGCAATCGCAGTATGGGCGCCGATATGACAGTTGTGGCCGATCTGGATCTGGTTGTCCAGCTTCACCCCTTCTTCGATTACCGTATCGTCCAGCGCGCCGCGGTCGATGGTCGTGTTGGCCCCCACCTCCACGTCGTTGCCGATTACGACGCGACCGATCTGCGGTATTTTCAGCCAGCGCCCCTCGTCC
>DATFUO010000338.1:0-5877 GCA_035260785.1 Burkholderiales bacterium | reverse complement strand
GCAAGGAATAATATTTTTGCCGTGCAGTTTCATCCGGAAAAAAGCCAGTCGGCAGGCTTGCGTCTGCTATCAAATTTCGTTTCCTGGAACGGGGCGACACGCGTGTCTGTACAGACGGACGCCGTACCTGCCGCTAACGTCTGATACGATTTCATAACTCGAGTACCCATCTCCGGCTGACTGCATCATCATCCGTACGGCTGGCGCGGCGAATCGATCCCATATCATGTTGATCATCCCGGCAATTGACCTCAAGGACGGACACTGCGTTCGTTTGAAGCAAGGCTCGATGGCAGGCGCCACTGTTTTTTCCGAGGACCCTGGCGCCATGGCAAAGCACTGGGTCGGCAAAGGCGCACGCCGGCTGCATCTTGTCGATCTGAACGGGGCATTCGCCGGAAAGCCGAAAAACGAAGACGCGGTAAAAGCGGTCGTAAAGGCGATAGGAGGGGATATCCCCGTACAGCTCGGCGGCGGTATCCGCGACCTCGATACGGTCGAGCGCTATCTCGACGATGGGATCACCTACATTATTCTGGGCACCGCGGCCGTGAAGACGCCGGGATTTCTGCACGACGCCTGTTATGCCTTCCCCGGCCACATCATGGTCGGCCTGGACGCAAAGGACGGCAAGGTTGCGGTGGAAGGATGGTCGAAAGTCACGGGACACGACGTGTTGGATCTGGCAAAAAAATTCCAGGACCTCGGTGTCGAAGCGATCATTTACACCGATATCAGCAGAGACGGCATGATGAGCGGGATCAATGTCAAGGCGACTGTGGATCTTGCCCGCGAATTATCGGTGCCGGTTATCGCCAGCGGCGGCATTGCCGACCTTAAGGACGTCAAGGCATTATGTGAAGCCGAAGGGGAGGGAATTTTCGGTGCCATTACCGGCCGGGCAATTTACGAAGGGACGCTCGATTTTGCAGAAGCCCAGAAGCTCGCAGACAAGATGGCCGGCGATAACGCGAAAATGGATAAAGAAAAGTCGTAGCGCGCAAGTGGCGCGGCCTTGAACCAATCGATCCTGTCCGGCATCCACTGCGTTTCTCGATCCGCCCGCCGGACCGTTATTTTCCCGAACCTACACCGTTTTCCTCACGCTTTACATCATGGGCCTATCCAAGCGAATCATTCCCTGTCTGGATGTCACCGAAGGACGCGTCGTCAAGGGGGTCAATTTCGTAGCGTTGCGCGACGCCGGAGATCCGGTCGAAATTGCCCGCCGATACGATGAACAGGGCGCCGACGAAATTACTTTTCTGGATATCACCGCAAGCTCCGACAATCGCGGGCTAATACTAGGGATTATCGAGAGAGTGGCATCGCAGGTATTTATTCCGCTGACGGTCGGCGGAGGTGTGCGCGAGGTCAGCGACGTGCGCCGTTTGCTCAATGCCGGCGCCGATAAGGTCAGCATTAACACGTCGGCGGTCCAGAATCCCCAATTGGTTGAAGATGCGGCCGGACGATTCGGGTCGCAATGCATCGTAGTTGCGGTGGACGTCAAGCGAATTCCCGGCGGAACGCCGCGCTGGGAAGTGTTTACCCATGGAGGTCGCCGTTCCACTGGATTGGATGCGGTGGGATGGGGGCAGCGCATGCAAGATGCGGGTGCCGGCGAGATCCTGCTCACCAGCATGGATCGCGACGGTACAAGGGCAGGTTTTGACCTGGAGATCACTCGCGCATTCTCGGAAGCTCTGGATATACCAGTCATCGCGAGTGGAGGGGTCGGGAGCCTGCAGCATCTCGTTGATGGAGTCGTCGTGGGCAAGGCCGACGCGGTGCTTGCAGCCAGCGTTTTTCACTATGGCGAGCTGACAGTGCAGCAGGCGAAGCGCTTCATGGCACAGAACAACCTTGAGGTCAGGCTGTGAGCGACACCTGGCTTGACGAACTGGTATTCGATGCGGACGGCCTGATCCCGGCCCTCGCTCAGGAAGCAGGAACCGGCAAATTGCTGATGCTGGCCTGGATGAATCGCGAGGCGCTTTCCGAAACGGTTCGCTCGGGGCGCGCAGTATACTGGTCGCGTTCGCGCAAACGCTTGTGGCGCAAGGGCGAGGAATCCGGCCATGTGCAGCTGGTCAGGCAGGTCCGGCTCGACTGCGATGCCGATGTGATCCTGCTGGAAGTGGAACAGGTCGGAGGAATTGCCTGCCACACTGGCCACGGCCGTTGCTTTTTCCGCAAGCTCGATAACGGAAAGTGGATAGAGACCGATCCGGTCCTCGAGGACCCTGGGCATATTTACCGTTCGAAGCCATGATTGATACCGACATTCTGCGCCGCCTGGCCGAGACTATCGAATCGCGCAAGGGCGCCAATCCCACCGGTTCGTACGTGGCCGGATTGCTCGCCAAAGGCCACGATGCGGTCCTCAAGAAAATTGGCGAGGAGGCAGCCGAGACCCTGCTTGCCGCGAAGGACGGTGATAAACTTCATATCGTTCGCGAGACCGCTGATCTCTGGTTTCACTGTCTGATCATGCTGGCGTGGCACGGCCTCGGTCCCGACGATGTGCTGGCGGAACTGAAACGTCGCGAAGGCATATCGGGTATCGACGAAAAAAAGTCGCGGGTTGAATGAATAAGTGATCGACTGCCTGCGGTGAAACGCGATCGCTGTCTGAAATGTAGATGAATGAAAACGACCGCCGACAATTGCGTCTTCTGCAAGATCGTCAGGGGCGAGATTCCCAGCCGCAAGGTTTATGAGGATGGCGAGGTATTGGCTTTCCATGACATCAATCCGGTGGCACAGGTTCATTTCATGCTGATTCCCAAGGAACATGTGGAATCGCTTGAACATGTGCAGGATCGTCATCAGATGGTGTTGGGAAAAATGATGGTGTTGGCGAGCCGATTGGCGCGCGAGCAAGGCTCGCCGGATGGGTTTCGGACGATCATCAATACCGGGCGCGTCGGCAGGCAGGACGTATTTCACGTTCATATGCATGTGCTCGGCGGCAAAGATCCGCTGCCGGGAATGATCCAGCGCTCAACATAGATATTTGATTCGGGGGTATATCAAGATGGGTTCATTCAGCATCTGGCATTGGCTAATCGTTCTGGTGGTGGTGCTACTGATATTTGGCACCAAGAAACTGCGCAATATCGGCGCGGATCTCGGTGGCGCGGTAAAGGGCTTCAAGGAAGGGATGAAGAGCGCGGACGACGATAAGCCGGCCGCCAGGCTGGATAGCACAAATGCTGCCGGCCAGACATTCGAAGGCGAAGTGAAGGACAAGTCCAAAAACTGACCGGGCGCCTTCCTTCAGGCTGCAGTCATGTTCGATATCGGCGCTTCCGAGATTTTCGTTATCGGGGTGGTCGCGCTCATCGTGATCGGCCCCGAGCGGTTGCCGCGCGTGGCGAAGACACTGGGCCACTTGTTCGGGCGGTTGCAGCGTTACGTGGCCGAGGTCAAGTCGGACATAAACCGCGAAATCGAACTGGAAGAATTGCGCAAACTCAAGGCCACGATGCAGGATGCCGCCCGCTCCATAGAGCAGTCCGTGACTTCCCAGGTAAATTACATCGATAGCGAGGTCAAACAGGCCGGCGCCGATGTACAAAAGCAGATTGAATCAGCGCAGCAACAGGTCGAATCGGCCGTCGCTCCGATGACCGGGATCCAGTTGTTGCCCCCTGCCACGCCAGCGCCTGAGTCCCTCACAGCGAACGCCGCAGATGCGACGCCCAAGCCGGGCGCTTCCGATTTGCGGCCAGACGGGCTGCCCGCAAACGATAAACCGGCCTGATTTTCAGTTGGACCCTGAGCGCCCTTCTCCGCGAATCACCCAACAATAGATGGCCGAGCCCGATTCATTCATGTCGCATCTGATCGAGCTGCGCGACCGGTTGCTGCGCTGTGTGCTCGCGTTGCTGCTCGTGTTCATCTGCCTGTTTCCCTGGGCGCGTGACTTGTACGCAATGCTCGCGCAACCGATGATCGCGTCGATGCCGGCGGGCGGGCGGTTGATCGCGACCGAAGTAACGGCGCCGTTTTTCGTTCCGGTAAAGGTAACGATGATGGCCGCCTTTGTCATTGCGCTGCCTTATTTGCTGTACCAGATTTGGGCATTTGTTGCGCCGGGACTGTACGCGCACGAGCGCAAGCTCGTGGCCCCGCTCATCGTTACCAGCACGCTGTTGTTCATCTGCGGCATGGCGTTCGCGTATTACCTCGTATTTCCGGTGGTATTCCATTTCATGGTGTCGGTTGCGCCGGAAGGTGTGGCAGTGATGACCGATATCGGCAAATACCTGGATTTCGTGCTGACCCTGTTCCTGGCGTTCGGCGTGACTTTCGAAGTGCCGGTGGCCGTCGTGATTCTGGTGCGAATGGGCTTGGTAAGCGTCAAGACGCTGAAGGATATTCGCCCTTACATGATCGTCGGCGCTTTTGTGGTTGGGGCGATTTTCACGCCACCTGATGTGGTGTCGCAGGTCATGCTCGCGGTTCCCCTCTGGATCCTCTATGAATTGGGGATCTTCGTATCGCAATGGATTTCCAAGCCAGCACCTGAAGAATCCCAGTCCGACTCCGCCGGTTAGGCCGGCGCCCGCTATTCTTGATCGCTGCGTCGGTTCGGTTTTGGGCGCTTGCCCACACTAACCTTGACCGACATCTCGTTGCGGTTGCGCAGGATTTTGAGGGTGGCCTGCTTCCCCGGCTCGAGCGCGGCAACCAGATTCAGCATGCTGGTCGAATCGACAACTTCGCTCGTTTCCACAGCCACGAGGATATCTCCCGGCTTGATTCCCGCCCGATCTGCCGGGCCCCCACGCAGCACGCCGGCAATCAACGTGCCGTGAATGTTCGAGAGTTTGAAGGATTCGGCCAGCTCGGCGGAGATATCCTGGACTTCCACCCCAATCCAGCCGCGTGTCACCGATCCCGTGCGCACGATCTGTTCCATTACCTGCTTGGCCAGATTGGCGGGGATCGCGAAGCCGATGCCGAGGGAGCCACCGCTGCGTGAATAAATCGCGCTGTTGATGCCAACCAGGTTGCCGGATGCATCGACCAGCGCGCCGCCGGAATTGCCGGGATTGATCGCGGCGTCCGTCTGTATGAAATTTTCGAAAGTGCTGATGCCCAGATGGCTGCGCCCAAGTGCGCTGACGATGCCCATGGTCACCGTCTGACCGACACCGAACGGATTGCCTATAGCGAGTACCACATCGCCGACAGAGAGTTTGTCGGGATTACCGAACGTTACCGCGGGGAGCCCCGCGATATCGACTTTCAGTACCGCCAGATCGGTTTCCGGATCGGTACCGACAACTTTCGCGGGCGACTTGCGACCGTCCGCAAGCGCGAGTTCAATTTCGTCCGCCGCTTCGACTACGTGATGGTTGGTCAGTATGTAACCTTCGGGTCCGACGATCACGCCGGATCCGAGGCTGGAACTGTGTTGCGTATCGCCGTCGAGTTGATCGCCGAAAAAACGCCTGAACAATGGGTCATCCATGAACGGATGCCGCGGAACCTTGACGTCTTTGCTGGTGAAGATATTGACCACCGACGGCATTGCTTTTCTGGCAGCTGGACTCAACGAAACGAAATTCGGGCGGTCGCGCGGCCCGTCTGCCGCTTCCCTTACGGTGACGATACCGCCGTTGTGCCCGGTCCAGGAGACAAGGTCCGGTCGCAGCGTCACAACGACGAAGAGGGCCGCGAGGCTGATGGTGACCGCCTGGGTAAATATAAGCCAGAGCTTGCGCATTAAAGGAAACGAACGGGGAAAACGGGCGGGAAGGTAAGGAAGCGCATTATTCACTAAATGGCCTTGTCATTAAAGCGCGTGTCCGGTGGATACGTTGAGCGACACTTCGTTCGCGCCAGTGTCCGCCAATCGGCGGG
>DATFUO010000337.1:0-9559 GCA_035260785.1 Burkholderiales bacterium | reverse complement strand
GGTCGAGGGTTACGCCGAGCAAGCCGAACGACAGGCCGACCGCGCCGAGCGCAAAGGCGACCGGATAGCCCAGCAGCAGGAACACGACCAGCGCCGCAAACATCAGCGGCGCGAGGTTCGCGGTGATGAAGCCGATCATCGGGAGTCGTCCTGCGTCGGGATCGCCAGAGGAACCGGCGGCCTCGCCATCGGATCGGTAATGAGGCCCCGGAGCGCGGCGACACGCTTGATCAGCTCGGAGAGGCCCTGGAGGCTCAACAACAGGAAGCCCGCCGGAACCAGCAACCGCGCGGGCCAGCGGATCAAGCCGCCGGCGTTGCTCGACATCTCGTTGCTGACCCAGGCGTTCATGAACACCGGCCAGGACAGCCAGACGATGAAGAACGACACCGGCAACAGGAACAGCACGGTGCCGAGGATGTCGATCCAGAGCCGGCCGCGCGCGGAGAGGCGCGATGACAGCACGTCGATGCGGATATGTTCGTTGTGCAGCAACGTATAGCCGGCGCACAACAGGAATACCGCAGCGAACAGATACCACTGAAGTTCGAGCCAGGCGTTGGAACTGCGGTTGAACAGATAGCGCGCCAGCGCATTGGCCGTGCTGATCAGCGCCATCGCGAGAACGAGCCAGATCACGGCCCGTCCGATGCGCTCGTTGAGCGAGTCGATCGCGCGTGCGATCTTCAATAGGACCTTCATCATGTCGGGCTCCCGTCGATTCGAGCGCGAGGCTCCAGGTGGCACTTGCAGGCGGCGGGAAGATTCTCGCCGATCCGGGCTCGGCGCGCAAAACTGCCCGGATTTCCGCGCCCTCCCGTGCGGGCTTATGATGTAGCGCCCTTCAACGACCGGTCCTCACTTCGCCATGTTCGAAACCGCTATCGCAGGCAGCCTGCCCAAGCCGGCCTGGCTCGCCGAGCAGAACAAGTTGTGGCCGCAATGGAAACTTGCCGGCGAGGAACTCGCCGAGGCGAAGCGCGACGCCACGCTGCTGTGGGTCAAGGCGCAGGAAGACGCCGGCATCGATACCGTCGGCGACGGCGAGCAGTCGCGGCAGCATTTCGTGCACGGCTTCCTCGAATCGGTCGAGGGCATCGACTTCGAGCACAAGGTCAAGATGGGCATCCGCAACAACCGCTACGACGCGATGGTGCCCACCGTGGTGGCGCCCCTGCGCCTGTGCGGCCGCGTGCATGAGCCGGAGGCGAAGCTCGCCCGCGCTCACACCAGGCACAAGCTCAAGTTCACCCTGCCCGGGCCCATGACCATCGTCGACACGATCGCGGACCGCCATTACGGCGACAAGGTGAAGATGGCGATGGCCTTCGCGGAGCTGCTGAACCAGGAAGCGCGCGCACTCGAAGCGCAGGGCGTGGACATCATCCAGTTCGACGAGCCGGCCTTCAACGTCTACATGGACGACGTGACGAAATGGGGCATAGATGCGTTGCACCGCGCCAGCGAAGGCCTGCGCTGCAAAACGGCGGTCCACATCTGCTATGGCTACGGCATCAAGGCGAACATCGACTGGAAAAATTCGCTTGGCAACGAATGGCGGCAATACGAGGCAATTTTCCCCGCGCTGGCGAAGAGCCGCATAGACCAGATATCCGTCGAGTGCATCCACTCGCGCGTGCCGCTGAACCTGCTGAAGCTGCTGGCGGGCAAGGACGTGATGATCGGCGTCATCGACGTGGCCAGCGACAAGGTCGAAACCCCGGAGGAGGTGGCCGGTGTCATCGCGGAAGCGATGAAGTACCTGCCGAAAGAAAGCCTGCGCCCCTGCACCAACTGCGGCATGGCACCGATGCACCGGGACGTCGCCACGGCCAAGCTCACGGCGCTTGGCGCCGGCGCGGCGCTGGCTCGCAGCCGCTTCGCCTGATCTATGGCAATACAGACTCGACCCTAACTCTAACCGCGGAGGACGCAGAGGACGCGGAGGAACCCCGAGAACAAATAAATCAGAGTGTCGATACGATAGACATGCGGGCCCAGCATTGCTATCCCAGCGACTCTTAAATTTTCTCCTTTTGTATTTCCTCCGCGTCCTCTGCGTCCTCCGCGGTGAGTGCTTCTCTGGAGCTTTCCGGCCGTTGCGCTAGCCGTGAATGTCGCGGCTATCACGCGGCGCTTCCGCCCGGTCGTTCATGCCGTAGTCGCGCACCACCGAAGCGACCCGAAGGCGGTAATCCGCGAACACGCCTGCGCGCCCCTTCGCCTGCGCCGAACGATGCCGTTCCAGCCCGCGCCACGCGCGGATCGCCTCCTCGTCGCGCCAGAATGAAATCGACACGAACTTGGCTGGGGTCACCAGGCTCTGGAAGCGCTCGATGGAAATGAAACCGTCGATTTTCTCGAGATCGGACTTCAGTGCCGCCGCCAGATCGAAATAGTCTTGCGCGCGTCCTTCGGCCGGCCAGACTTCGAAGATTACTGCGAGCATTACGACCTCCTGTGCGTTGGGGTTGAAGTGTCAGCGTCGATTCGCCGCGCGAACGGCGGCGGCAAAGCTGAGGAAGCCGAGGATCGCGAGCACGGCCAGCCCCGCGTGTGCCCAATCCGCGGAAATGCCGTGCGCAATCAGGGCGGCAAATGTAACGGGTGCAATCGCCTTGGCGACAAACGCGGGACGGGCGAGGCGGCCCAGGAGCGAGCCAAGCTGATGCTGGCCGAACAATTCCGCCGGTGCGGTGCCGCGCACGATGGTCATCACACCATTGCTGGCGCCGAACAATACGGCGAAGACCACGGCCCACCAGAAGCTGTGCCCCGCGAACGCCAGCACGAGTATCGCCACGGCGAACATGCCGAAGGCGGCGATGCCGACACGGGTTGCGCGCGCGTGGCGCGCCAGTCCGAACTCGACGATCCGTGCCGCGACCTGCGTGGGGCCGATCAGGGAACCGACCAGAATTGCATCCCCGGACGAAATGCCGCGCGCCTTCAGCATCTCGATCAGGTGCGCGAAAATCACCGCCATGACGAACATCCCGATCGAAAAGGCGGTGGCCAGCCAGTAGTAGCTTGGCGACCGCGACGATTCCTGATTCCCGGCGGCCGATTCCGTTGCCTTGACGTGAACCAGATTTGTCACGCGCGGAATTGCGAACCAGTGCAACGGCAGGCAGACAACGAGGTGAAGCAACGCGAACGCGCCGAAAGTCATCCGCCAGCCGACGCAGTGTTCGAGCCAGTTCGTCAGCGGCCAGAACACCGTGCTGGCAAACCCCGCGATCAGGGTCAGCGCGGTGACGCTGCGCCGATAGTGCTCGCGCGACAACTGATGCAGCGTCGCGAAAGCCGGATCGTAGAGCGTCGCCGCCATCGCCACCCCGCCGAGCGCCCAGCCAAAAAAGAAAGTCGCCGGATTCTGCGCCAGCGCCAGCGCAAGGAACGCAAAGGCGCCGACCAGCGAACCCGCCGCCAATATATTCCTGCCCCCGCGCTCATCGACCAGCCGGCCGACCAGCGGCGACGCCGCGCCGGAAACCAGCAGCCCGATCGTGAACGCGCCGAACACCCAGGTCTGGGAAATGCCGAGGGAAACCTGGATCGGGGAAGCGAGCACCGCGATGCTGTAGTACAGGCTGCCCCAGGAAATGACCTGCGCGATCCCGATTGCCGGGATGATCCGGGTGAAACGGACGATCGGCGTGGGTTCAGGATGACTGCCGGCCGCTGGAATCTTGCGCCCCGTCCCGTCCGTTACGCCAATTTTCCGGCGCCCCGGGCGTCCATCGCATAGGGGAGGGAACGGTATCCCCGCAAAGGCATCGGAGCCGGAGGTTTCCTCACCCGACCTTCTTCCAGCCTGAAAGCTGCTGCGCAGCGCGTGCCGAGACGTCGTCGCTGGCCATCGCTTCCTGCGGTGCCGCGTAGTTGGTCGCGGGCCCGATTTCGGCGAATCGGTGTTCGATGTTTTCGTCGCGGTCCTTCAGCAGTAACTGTAAATCCGTGAAATGTTTCTCCATCGCCGCGGTGCTGTCCTGGTGCTCAACCGCCTCGGTTACACCGAGGTCCCGGCCGCAGTATCGGCAGACGATCGCTTCGGCCTTGATCGTCTCCGCGCAAAACCGGCATTTCCTGATGGGGCCGTATTCGGCGGGCTGATTCTCGAGGCTGCGTTCGTTCAGTTGCGGTTCATTCACAAAATAGGGGGGGCCGGAAAGGGCGGCATCTTCCCCCGGTTCGCGAATGTCCCGGTTGACCGCCCAGATGATCGCCGCCAGCCAGCCGATGACCGTCCACCCGAGCAGCAGATTGATCAGTCCGATTGCGGTGCTGAACCGGTGCCTGCGCACGGTGGCGACAAAGAATGGAAGGAGGTAAGCGACCAGCGACAGCGGCAGCAGCACTACGAGCCAGTCCTCCATGCCGGGAAAATGCGTGGCCAGGGCTTCAGCCATGCGCGGAGGAGAGCGTGAAGAACAGGCAACGTTTGCGAAACGCCCGGGGCGCGCAAGCAGGAAACACGCTGACTTGCGCCGGGAATACGACGAAGTGGACCGATCTGGTTGCCAACGGCATTTACCGCCCCTCCCGAGGCTCACGCCATTTGTAATCCGAATGGTATCCGAGCGCAAGCACCGCGGTAAGGGTCGGGGTCGCCACGCCAGGGTGGCGCCAGGAAGATCGGGTCGTCCCGGACGCGGTTACCCGCACGGCCCGGAACCGAAGAGGCCCGGGATCTTTACTACCAGTAACGCCTCATTTCCAGGTAGGTAAACGAGGCGGTCCAGCTCACCATGAGCAACCCGACGAGCGACTCGATCCCGCAGATCATGCGCAGCGACCCGGTCGGATAGATGTCGCCGAAACCCAGGGTGGTGTAGGTCTCGCTCGAAAAGTACAGAAAGCTCGTCAGCGTATCTTCGAACGTTCCCCCGAATCCACCCATTCCGAACTTGTCCCGCATCACATAGTAGGCGAATCCGAATACGGCGATCTGCAGAAGATGACTCAGCATCGCGCCGACCAGCGCCGCCACCACTTTTGCGCGCGTGGAGATATATTCGGCCGTGTTGAGCCGATCGTTCAACAATCTCAGGGCCTCGTAATGCGTCATGACGCTAACGCCGACAAGGATGAGACATAACAACAGAGAGGCGAGCATGCAAGTACGGAAGGCGGAAAAATAGGTTAAAGGTAAAAGGGGAAAGGAAGTGCGACGCGGCGACGCGGATTAAACGCGTGACGCGTGGGATGGTGGACAGATTGCGGGATAACGACGGCGAAAGATCTGTGACAAAACGTCACGTTCGCAATACAGCGACGTGGCACATAAAAGCGGGCCGCCCGGTGATTACGAGAGCGAAGTCAACTGTCCGAACGGACCAGTCTCCGTATTCATGCGGGTATCTTCACGGGCTGGCCGGGACCCAGCCCTCTTTAGTCAGCCGGAAAAGCTGCTCCAGTTGCAATGTTCCTTCGCCTTTGACGATCCGACCGACCATCGGAAACACTTTCTCTATCTCCGGTTTGCGTGCCCAGTGCGCGGCTACGATCCTGTAGGTATAGGTGACCACCGTCCGCCGATCGCCTCCCGCGGCCTGGGGCGTGTTCCATGCGACGATCCTGTCCAGGATCAATTTTCCCAAGGCACAGGTCGCCTCTTTCCTGCAGATACTTTTCCAGCGCCGTCGGCAGATCCGGAGGGGCGGATTCCGCCGCGTGGCCGCATGCGGCTAAAGCGCACAAGCCCGTCGCCAGGATCGCGAGGATTGTCTTCTTCATGGGCGATTCATCGCCTGCCGCGGCAGCCGGTAGTCGTCGGTGAGCGTGTTGAGGAACGCTTCCAGGTCCTCGATGTCCTGCTCCGACATCGCCGGCTTGCTCCCGCGCGGCCGGCCGTCGAGCGGCTTTTGCGCATCGATATTGCCGCGATACTCGGGCGGCAGGTCGTCGAATTTCCGCACCACGCCGTCGACCATCGGATACCAGAGTTCGGGGTTCGTGTCGCGCGTGTTGTAGAAGCGGATCACCTCGTTCAGCGACTTCAGCGCGCCGTTGTGGAAAAACGCCTTGCGCGCGGCCGCGTTGCGCAAGGTCGGCGTTTTGAACATACCGCAGTATTGCTCGTTCCCGGGCAGCGGGTGGTCGGACCGGCTGCAGATGCCGAGATCGTAGTATTTCGGGTCCTTGTTGGCCGGAATGTCCTTGTTGCGCGGCGCGCCGACTGCGGAGTACGTGTAGTCGGTAAACATTCTCACGCTCCCGTTCAGGCCGGCGCCGTTGTAGTGGCAGGCGAAGCAGTTGCCTTTCTCGGGATCGCTGTAAACAATGAGGCCGCGCTGTTCCGCCGGAGTCAGGTCGCCGCCGATCTTGTTGCCCGCATACAGATCGTACTTGCTGTTGTAAGGATGAAAACTCGGATCTTCCAACTGGAAGGCCTGCAAGGCTTCCATGGCTTTCCGGAACGCCTTTCGGGTGTCGGCGAATATGTCCCGGCCGAAGGCCTGCCGGAAAAGTTCCGCGTAACCCGCGGCCCGGATCTTGTTCAGTACCTCGGCGGGGCTGCGGTTCGCCATTTCGTTTGCCGCGAGCAACGGGATCTGCGCCTGGTCCGCCAGCGTGAGTGCACGGCCGTCCAGGGTGTACCCGCCGCCCGGACCGGGGGCGCTGATGCCGTCTGGGTTGTCCAGCATGTCCTCGTACGGCGGCGTGAATTCCTGGTAGCGCAGCGATGGCACGGCGCGCGTGCCCGCATCGGACAGCTTCGCTCCGCCGGACTGCACGGGCAGACCGTTCGGCGGCCCGTAGGCGTGGGCCGGGTCATGACAAGTGCTGCATGCCATTTTCCCCGACGCGGACAGAGAGCGGTCAAAGAACATTTTTTGTCCGACTTGCGCAACCGGACTCAATTTGTTGGCGGCCGCTGACGGCGCTGCCGGTACCGGTTTCGCAGAGGAGTCCGGCGCGGCCGTGCCGGCCTTGCCGACTCCGCCGCATCCCGCGAGCACGATCGCGAGCGTGAAATTCAGAATACGCAGACGCATGACAGACGATGGTCTTTTTTTGGCGGCCCGGTGGAACGATTTCGAAAAAGCAGGGCAAATCAACAGACGATTCGCCCTGCCGGAGTCCGCCGCTACTTAAGCGCCCAGACGTTGATCTGATTGGCGTCCGGCCCGACTTGCGCAGGCGTATTCCGGTCGGCCGACTGTTTCTGGGTATAGCCCGACGGGGCCACGAACGCGTGATTCATCGGCCGCACGGAATCGAAGTGCGTGTCGGCGCTGCCCGCATATTCCGGCAGATTGAGAATGTTCGCCGCGACGAATTTTTCCGTGTACTTGGAGCGGTTCATGTACGAAGCGTCATTCGCCGGGTCGGCTAGCTGGAACATGTCCTGCAGGCTGCGCACGAAGGAAAAGTGGCTGTAGGCGTCGCTGTCTGAAATGCCTTTCGGCGCACGGGGCTGGTTGGTCAGGACGCCGAAGATGCTGTTGCCGTGACCGCGATTTCCCCTGGTGTAGTTGTTGATGGATGTGTCCACCGAGAACGTGCCGTCGGGGTTCTGCTTCAGCGGCTTTGCCACCGCGCTGTTGGCGGGATTCCAGCCACAGCAGGAGTTGAACCCGCTCGTCGCGCTGCCTTCGTCGAACATCAGCACGATCGCCACACGTTTTTGCGTATTCCGCCAGACCGGCGACGCCTGGATTTTCCGGACCAGATAATCGACGTAGTTGTCGCCGCGCGTGATGATCGGGGCCGACGTCGTGATCGCCACGTTGTTGGCCACGCTCGCGCAGTCGCTTGCCGTCACCTGCGCGGGGTTGCCCGGAACCGTGCCGCGGACCGTGATGCCGTGCATGTCGTCGCACTGGTCGGGAATCACGAAGTTCAGGTTGCCTATGTCGCCGGTCTGCAAATCGGTGCTGAACTGGTCGATGTCGTAGCCGGACGGAATGGCGTAAGCCGTGCTGTTCGCGAGCATGGCATCCCATTGGCCGCCGCCCAGCGTGCGGTTGCTCGACCTGAACTCGGGCGCGCTGCGCACGTTCTGGTACGCCATGCCCGGATGATGCTTGGTCTTGTAGAGGCCGGCGGGCATGGGCAGGTTGAGTTGCGGATTGCCGATCGTTGCCATGTTGCCGCCCAACGCGCCGGGCGCATAGACGTGGTCTTGCGCGATGACGGCGGCATCGGCCACGCTGTCCGTGCGGATGTCCTGGCCGGGGTTCATCGACTCGTTGTAAGTCCTCCAGGTCATGCCCGCGGCCGTGAGCGCGTTGAACAAGTTGGGCTTGCCGACGATGTTGTGATTGACGGCGGCGGCCTGCGCACACGTCGCCGCGAAGGGCGAACTGGCGAGGCCCGGCTGGGTTTTATCGGGAACCGGCAGATCCTGCACGGCGTTCGCTCCGGTGGCGTCGCAGTTCCACTGGCTGTCGTCGGTAATGCCGAAGTCGTCGGCGCCGCCCAGCGCAGTGTAGTTCGGTTCGCTCGGATTGCCCGTTGCGAAGTAGTTGGTGAACTGGTTGCCGGAATTCAGGTACCCGTTGATCTTCGGCGCGAACGGCGAATTCCTGATCGAAGACGTAGCCTTGTTCTCCAGCATGACGATGAAGATGTGGTCATAGCGCGGAATGCCCTCGACGTTCATCGCGGCTTGCTGCGCTTCCTTCATCGTGATCGCCGGGCCGGTAGCGTTGGGATCGGCAGCGAGGGCCGCCGGTGAAACATCGCCGCGGTCCACCATCCTGGCCGCGAACGCAAAGCGGTTGGTCAGGATGACGGACTCCGCCAGCAGCGCGGTTTGGACGGCGCTGTCGGTCACCTGGCCGGGATCGCCCAACACCTGATATGCCGGGACCGCCAGGCGTGCGGCGAGATCGTACTTGGCAGTCTGGTAATCCAGGCTGTCCGCTTCCATCATGCGGACCACTTCGGTCGACAGCGGCGTGATCACGACTGCGGATTCCGCCGGCGTGTCCACGGCAGCATGACCGGCATTCGCAGCGCCCTCCGCGATTTGCTCGAGGGAAGCGCGGAAAACCGTCCTCTGGGCTACCGGATGACCGGCGTTGGTCGACGTGGCCGGGATCTCGGCGATGACGGGCCCGGCACTCAAGCTGTGCAGAGAAAACGCGCCGTTTGCGTCGGTGCTGGTGCTGGCCTCGTCGGGATCGCAGGCGCCGTTATTGTTGACGTCCACACAGACCTTGGCGCCCTGGTAGTGCGAGGCGACGGTGCTCGACGACGCGCTCCCCGCCGGCGGGGTGAAATAGCTTCCTGCAACAACACCGTGAACGTTCATTGGCACGACCTTCGCATCACTTGCCGAGTAAGCCGAAAGCAACGCGCCGGCAACCGCCATATAAGCGAGAGAACGGCGAAAGGGAATTAGGTCAGATATACGCGACGTTTTGTTCATGGAATCCTCGTGAGGTTTGCTGTTGAACTCTATACGGCCTGCTTTGAAACCGCGGCGGATTTTGAACAATCAGCGTGACACCTTCATTTCCGGAAAATGAAATGTGTTCGGCAGTCGTCGTGAGGCGGATTTTCCAACGGCGGGCGTGACAGCTCCGTCAGCCAGGAGGGCTGTCGA
>DATFUO010000336.1:0-5097 GCA_035260785.1 Burkholderiales bacterium | reverse complement strand
GGGCCCGCCAATGAATTCCAGCTTCCGCTCGACGTTTCCTGGGAGCTCGACATCTGGGGGCGCGTGCGGCGCGCGGTCGAGTCCAGCGAGGCCAGTGCACAGGCCTTCGCAGCCGATCTCGAAACCATCAAACTCAGCCTGCAGGCCGAACTCGCGGTGAATTATTTTTTGCTGCGGGGCATCGACAGCGAGCGGCTGTTGCTCGACCGCACCCTCGTTTCCTATCGCAAGGCGCATGAACTCACCATCAACCGGCACGAAGGCGGTGTGGCTTCCGATGCCGATGTGGCCCAGGCCGAAACCCAACTCAGGACTGCGGAGGCGCAAGCCGTCGACTTGCGGGTGCGGCGCGCCCAACTGGAGCACGCGATCGCGGTGCTGATCGGCAAAGCGCCGGCGGAATTTTCGCTGCCGCAGGTCGGGCTGGAATCATTACCCCCGATCGTGCCGCTCACCATGCCATCGGAACTGCTGGAGCGCCGCCCCGACATTGCCTCTGCCGAGCGACAGATGGCGTCGGCCAATGCGCAGATCGGGGTCGCCAAGGCCGCGTTCTATCCCACCATTTCGATCGGCGCGACCGCGGGATTCGAGAGTGCGAAGGCGTCCAACTGGTTCGACTGGCCGAGCCGGTTCTGGTCGGTGGGGCCCGCGGCGGCACTGACCTTGTTCGACGCCGATCGCCGGCGCGCGCTGTCGGACCAGGCGCAGGCGGCGTACGACGGCACTGTCGCCTCTTACCGGAAAACCGTGCTGAGCGCCTTTCAGGACGTGGAGGACAACCTCGCGGAACTCGCCATCCTCGCCGAAGAGGCGCAGGTCGAGGAATCGGCGGTGAAAGCGGCGCGGCGATCGGTCTCGCAAACCACGAACCGCTATGAAGCCGGCGCGGCGAGCTACCTCGAAGTCGTCGTCGCGCAGACTTTCGCGCTGGCCAACGAACGCGCCGCGGTGGATATCGCACGCCGGCGCATGATGGCGAGCGTGCGGCTGGTCAAGTCGATGGGCGGGGATTGGAGCACGGCCGACCTGCCGGCAGGCGACACGCCCGTTGCGCAGAGGAAAGAGGAAAGATAAAAGGGGAAAGGTTGCAGCAGATACACGTCTGAAGCGTAATCTTTTCTTTCCTCTTTCCTTTGCCTGCCAGGTATCACGTGCGGCAGGCGTCTTTATAAATCGAATTCTTCGGCGCCGTGAACACCCGGCGCAGCATCGGTTCGAAAAATTCCAGCGGCGCGCATTCCATCTTCGGATTGAACGCCGGGTTGTCGTAAATCTCGCAGAAGCGCGCGGTGCGTTCGAAATGCGGATGGCTGCGAAACTGCTCGCGCATGTTCGCATCCAGTCCGATGTGCTTGAAAAAATAGTAGCCCTGGAAGATGCCGTGTTTCTCGACCATCCAGTGGTTGGCTTCGGAGACGAACGGTTTCAGGATGGCGGCGGATACCTCGGGGTGGTTCCACGACCCCAGCGTGTCGCCGATGTCGTGCAGCAGCGCGCACACGACATATTCCTCGTCTTCGCCGCCCTTGTGCGCAAGCGTTGCCGTCAGCAGCGAATGCTGCAGGCGGTCGACCGCGAAGCCGCCGCTATCCCCGCCGAGCAAGTTCAGGTGGCCGATGACACGGTCGGGCAGGGCGGCGGCAAAAGGCCGGTGGCGCGACGAGATGATGTCCCAGTCTGCCTTGGTGCTTTCCTTCATGGATTTGAATCCGGCCCGCTGTTCCGTCATGGTGCCCATCGCATCCTCCAGTATCGTTGTTGACGCTTCGACATATTGAAGTATAGCGCTGGCCGGGTGAACCTGTGGTTGCACCCGATTCGGGCTCGGCGCAATCCCGGCTCCCAGCGGGACGTGGAGAGCAAAAAGAGGACGCCGATGGCGTCCTCTTTTTTTCCGCGTCTGCTAAGGCTCAGGTGCGGCCGACCTTTTCAATGCAGGCTGCTTCGGTCATGGATTCGAAGCCCTTGCCCTTGCAGGCATTCTTGCCCTTGCAACCGTTCATCGAGGTCTTGCACTCGCTGTGGCCCTTGCAGGCGTTGGCGCCGTAACACTTGATTTTCACATCCTCGGCATGCACGGTGCTGACGATTGCGGACGTGGCGAACAGCGCGGCGGCCGTCGTTGCGAGTGCTGCGCTGACCATTTTGCGATTGACGTTCATTCGGGTGTACTCCTCTATCGTGGGTTCCTGGGGCCGGGGCGGCGGACTGATCGGGGCCGTCCCGGACGCTCTTACGCAACGCCATTCCGGCGCTGCGTGAGCGGCCCTCCCGATCTCAATGGGCGGAAAGGCGCGCTCGGTTTGGATTTACGGCCGAGCCGGCCGGCTGGATTCAAATTAGTGCCGTTTCCCTTGGCTAAGGCTTAGCACTCACCGCGGTGAGCGCTATGGTTCCAAGTCGTGGCGGGAAAACTTGACTCTCCGCCGGGCCGCAGGCAAGTTACGCGGCGGATTTCCCAGCGGAGGCAACGTGTCGCTAGTTACAAAGCTCAAGGAGCAGATGTCGTTGCCGGTCATCGGCGCACCCATGTTCATCGTCGGCGTGCCGGCGCTGGTCATCGAGCAGTGCATCAACGGCGTCATCGGCTCTTTCCCGGCGCTGAACGCGCGCCCGGCCGAAGTCCTCGACACCTGGCTGGAACAGATCGAAAGCGCGCTCGCTGCCCATCGCAAGGCGCAGCCCGCGGCCAGAATCGCGCCTTACGCGGTCAACCAGATCATCCATCACTCCAACGACCGGCTCGAACGCGATCTCGACGCGTGCATCCGTCATCGCGTGCCGATGATCATCACCAGCCTGCGCGCGCCGGACGACGTCGTGAAGAAGGTGCACGAGTACGGCGGCGTCGTATTCCACGACGTGATCAGCATCCGGCACGCACAGAAGGCACTGGAAGCGGGCGTGGACGGATTGATCCTGGTGTGTGCCGGCGCCGGCGGTCATGCCGGTGCGCTGAGTCCCTTTGCGCTGTTGCGCGAAGTGCGCCGGTTCTTTTCCGGGCCGATTGCGCTGTCCGGTTCGATCACCGACGGCGCCGGCATCCTGTCGGCCGAGGCGATGGGCGCCAATTTCGCTTACATGGGCACGCGCTTCATCGCCACGCAGGAAGCCAACGCGGTGGACGCCTACAAGCAGATGATCGTGGCAAGCAAGGCGGCCGACGTTGTCTACACGCCGTTCTTCACCGGCGTGCACGGCAACTACCTCAAGCCCAGCATCGCGCGCGCCGGCCTCGACCCCGACAATCTCGCGCCGGTGGACAAGACCTCGATGAATTTCGGCTCGGACCGCCCCGCCAAGGCGTGGAAGGATATCTGGGGCGTCGGGCAGGGCGTGGGCAACATCGACGATGTCCCGCCGGTGCGCGAACTCATCGCCCGCCTTCGCTCCGAATACGCCGCCGCCCGCGCTCGTTTGCAAGTGGCCTAGTACAAAGTCAAAACCCAACACGGAGGCACAGAGGACACGGAGAACACGGAGAAAACCAAGGGCTGGGAGAGTAACGGTCGTCATTGCTACGGTGATAGCTAATGCAATCATCGCAACTACATTCGCTTTTATCCCCCTTGTGCTTTTCTCCGTGTTCTCCGAATTTCTCCGTGCCTCCGTGTTGGGTGGAGAGTTTTAGGCGTTAAGCCAGATCGGCGATGCGGTCGGCCATGAGGCCGGCGTGTTCGCGTTGCTTGTGGAAGCGGATGCCGGGGAAACGATCCTCGACCACTTTCATCTCGAACGTCGTATTGGTCAGCACGGCCAGCGCATCGGCGGCGTCGCGCGCCAGGCGCCCGGCATTGCCCGCCACGAATTTATCGAATGCTACCGGATCGTCGGACGATATCCAGCGTGCGCAGGTGTAAGGCGCCGGTGACATCCGCGCTTCGACGCCATATTCGTGCTGCAGACGGTGCGCGGCCACGTCGAATTGCAGGCTGCCGACCGCGCCGAGCAGCATCATCGTGTTGCGCAGCGGACGGAATACCTGGATCGCGCCCTCTTCGCCGAGCTGCAGCAATCCGGTGCGCAGTTGCTTGGTCTTGAGCGGGTTCACGACCTCGACGATGTGGAAGATTTCCGGGGCGAAGAAGGGCAGGCCGGTGAACTGCAGGTCCGCGCCGTCGGTCAGCGTGTCTCCGAGCTGGATGCCGCCGTGGGTGGGGATGCCGATGATGTCGCCGGCGTAAGCCTCATCCAGCAACTCGCGGCGCTGCGACAGGAAAGACACGACATTGTTGGGACGAAACTCCTTGCCGGTGCGCTGGATCTTGAGGCGCATGCCGCGCTCGAAGTGTCCCGAACACACGCGCATGAACACCACGCGGTCGCGATGCGCCGGGTCCATGTTGGCCTGGATCTTGAACACTACGGCGGAAAAGCCGGGATCGTGGGGATCGACCTTGCCCTGCAATGCCACGCGCGGCTGCGGCGGAGGAGCGATGTCCACCAGCGCGTCGAGGATTTCGCGCACGCCGAAATTGTTGATCGCCGAGCCGAAGAAGGCCGGCGTCTGCCTGCCCGCGAGGAATTGCTCGCGCGAGAAAGCCGGCGTCGCGCCGCGCACCAGTTCGATGTCGGCGCGCGCACGCACGAACTCGTCGCCGAAGCGCGCGGCCAGCGACGGATCTTCGAGCCCGGTGACGATTTCTTCCTGTTCCTTGTCGACCCGGTCTTCGCCGGGTCGGAATACGCGGATGCGGTTCTTCGGCAGGTCGTAGACGCCGCGGAACGATTTGCCCATGCCGATCGGCCAGGAAAACGGCACGACCGTCATGCCCAGCGCCTTCTCGATTTCGTCGATCAGGTCCAGCGGCTCGCGCACCTCGCGGTCCATCTTGTTGATGAAGGTGATAACCGGCGTGCCGCGCGAGCGGCAGACTTCCAGCAGGCGCAGCGTCTGCGCCTCGACGCCGTTGGCGGCGTCGATGACCATCAGCGCCGCATCGACCGCGGTCAGCACGCGATAGGTGTCTTCGGAGAAATCCTTGTGGCCGGGGGTATCGAGCAGGTTGATGACCTTGCCGCGGTACTCGATCTGCATCACCGAACTGGCGACCGAGATACCGCGCTGCTTTTCGATTTCCATCCAGTCGGAGG
>DATFUO010000335.1:0-9249 GCA_035260785.1 Burkholderiales bacterium | reverse complement strand
GATCTGGTACGAGCCGATCCAGATCCAGCGCCGCGCGCGGGAGCTGCGCGAACGGCTCTCGGCGGCGCAGTTCGTCGAGGCGATCGGTGTCGTGTCGCTGGCGAATGCCCTGTGCCGGCTGTGCGCGGCGCTCCCGCGCCGTCCGTGAGCTACGACTACGCCCTCTTCCTGATCGCGTTCACGGCTGCAGGCGGCCTGTTCGCCTGGCAACAGCAGCGGCTGCGCCGGCTGCGCGCGCGCGTCGAAGCGTCCGCGGTCGAACTGCAGCGCCTGCAACAATCCTGCGCGCTGCTCGCGCCCGCCGGCGTGGTCGAGCGCCTGTTTTCCGACGGGCCAGAAAGCATCGCCGAACACAAGGTGTTTACCGCCATGTTCACCGACCTGGTGGGTTACACGGCGCTCGCCGAGCGGCTCGATCCGAAGACGCTGGCAGGCGTACTGAACGGTTACTTCCAACTCGTCAGCGACGCCGTGGCCGAGCACCGGGGGCGCGTCGGAACCTTCCTCGGCGACGGCATCCTCATTTTCTTCGGCGCGCTGGAGCCGAACCCGTGGCAATGCGACGACGCGGCATACGCAGCGCTGGCGATCCGCGCCGGGCTCGGGCACTACAACACCGAATTGGAGCGCGCGGGACTGCCGCGGATCGCCATCGGTGTCGGCATTCACCGCGGGCCGGGGCTCGCCGGACTCATTGGCAGCCGCGACCGGCGCGAATACACGGTGGTCGGCCCCACGCTCAACCTCGCCGCACGCGTCCAGGCGCTCACGCGCGAGCATCGCCACGACATCCTGCTTACTGAAACGGTGCGTGAGCAGCTCGATCCAGGTTTCGCGCTGATGCCGATGCCCGCCGTCGCGGTAAAAGGCATCGACGAACCGGTCGTCACCTATGCGGTGCTCGAAGGGCGGGCGGGAAGATAAAGTGCGGACGGCGTTATAGACTCCCGCCTGTGCCGCTTCAATCCGCTGCGCTGGCGACCAGACGCAAACCCCGAAAAAAGCGCAAGCGCCGCTCGGGCATCTGGAAATTATACCCGGGCGTGCGATTGCGCCGGCGCTGGTGGCGGGCGTTTCGGCGCGCGCCGCCGATCGCGCAGGCTGTTGTTGCGCTCGCCATCGTCTTCGCGCTCTGGCTTGGGCTCAATTGGGCCTATCAGGTCATCCGCAAACCATCGGAGCTGTTGTTTCCGGTGAGCGGTGCACTTTACAAGACACCATACGAGATCTGGCAGGAATACGGACCGCTCTTCCGGGCGCATGCAACGAACGTCATCACGCCCGACCTTCTCGCCGCACTCGCGCAGGTGGAAGGCTCGGGTAATCCCGTGGTGCGCACCTACTGGCGCTGGTCGTTACGGCGCAAGCCGTTCGAGGTCTACCGCCCGGCGTCGAGCGCGGTGGGGATGTACCAGATCACGGACGGGACGTTTGCCGAGGCGAGGCGTTACTGCATCCGTGATCACATCGTTGTCGAGGACGGGCGCTGGAACGATTTCGATTCGTGCTGGTTCAACAGTCTCTATATGCGAACCGTGCCGGCGCATGCCGTCGAGCTCACGTCCGCGTACCTCGATCGCGGCGTGGAGAATACGCTGAAGCGACTGCGCTTCACCGACGCCACGCTTCAGCAAAAGCAGGATCTCGCCGCGGTGATCCACTTATGCGGCGCGGGAGCGGGCGAGATTTTCGCCAGGCGCCGGTTCCGGCTGATTTCCGGTCAGCGGTGCGGCGATCACGACGTCCAGGCCTATATCGCCCGCGTCGGGAAGATCAGGAAGGCGTTCGAAGCGCTGCAGGAAAAATAGGACAAGAAAAAAGCCCTGCCCCAAAGCGATTCAGCAAGGGAGGTAACTGAGACCCGGGGACAGGGCATTGGAAACCGTCAGGGCATTTTACCCGCTTGCCTGACCTTGCGGATCAGTTCGGTCATCTGACGCGAGACGATGCTGCAGAACGCGTCGGCACCAAAGGGATCGACTTCTTCGATGCAGCGAAACGGGAAGCTGGTTTCCGTGACCCAGACCGCACCGTCCGCCGTGGAAATGGATAATGCATGAGGCTCGCTCGGGCTGGAAACGCCCTTCGAGCGGATGTGTACGCGATATTTTTGCGGCTGCAACTGATGCCTCACCAGGATATTGTTGGCCCTTTGAACGGCATCGTCGACCTTGCTGAAGTAATCGTCTTGTGCCCGCATACGCAATCCCCTCCGAACTACTGATGCTCCCTGACTGTCTTTTTAGCCCTGAGTAACCACTCGTGCAAGGGGCAAAAGCGTCGGTTTTCGGAGACGTGTCACCGGCAAGCGACGAAACGATCGGGTCGTGACGGGCAAAATAAAGTTAAAGGAGAAAGTAAAATGCGGACTCTTGCGCGGTTGCATGGCCTGTTGACGCATTCGTCGTGAGGAGCACTGCCCCCATTTCAGGAGAGACGCCGATGGAGCTTATCGAACCGGAAGAAATGACTGAATTCGAGACCGTCCTGGCCCGGCATCATCTTGACAGGGACGATTTCGAGCTGGGAGAAATGGATACAACCGATCCCAAAACCGACGAAATATTTGCGCTGACCGGCACCCTGACCGTTACACAAAAATCGACGGGCAGCCAGAAGCAATACCCGATCGGAGACGGTTCGAAATGGGTCGCTGAATTTCAGAGAGATGTCGTCGGGGGATATTTTCATTGACACGGCCGATCCACTCGATCGGAAACGAGTCAGAGCGGTTCCTCCATGTCCGCCAGGGCCTCTATGTTCGCCAACACATAGACGCCTTCGCCAAAAGGCGCAAAATAACGCGGTGATGGACGCACTTTTTCGCGTGCGCGCCCGCAGGGGCGCATCTTCAAGGAGGAGTGACTCATGAGGCGAAGACTCTATTTCCTGTTGCCGAACGTAGCGAGCGCCGAGCAAACCCTGCGGGATTTGCTGCTGGCCCGGATCGAAGTGAGCCGTACCCATTGCCTGGCCAGGCGCGGAATGCGTCTGGGCGATCTGCCGGAAGCCAACTTTCTGCAGAAGACCGACGTGATCCACGGGGCCGGGACCGGTGTAGTCCTCGGCGGTTTCCTGGGCGTGATCGGCGGCGCTCTGGTGGTGAATTTCCCGCCGGCCGGCGCGACCCTCTTCCCATGGGCACCGTACTGATCACCGGATTGTTTGGGGCGGCCTGGCATCTGGGTCGCGGGCATGGTGGGTACCGCGGTGCCCAATTCCAGGCTTGCAGTATTTCAACAGGGCATCGCCGCGGGAAAAATTCTGATGATGGTGGATGTGCCATTCACAGGCACCCGTGAAATTACGGATCTCGTGCATTTGCGGCACCCGGAGGCGCTGTTGGGCGGGACCGAGCCGACGATACCGTCATTTCCCTGACCCGCCCGACGCGTGCGCTGTGGACATCCCGTCAGCGTCCCTGGCCGCATGAGGAGCGCGCCATCGATGCCAACGGCCGTACCCCGCATGAATTCCCTGCATCCGGGGCCTTGAGAAGGAAAGTCATGATCACGATCCAGCATGAAGGCAGCCTGACGGTCGTCGGCATATTTGCCCGGCTCGATATCGCGGACTTGAAGCGACTCGAAGAGGAGATCGAAAGTCAGCTCCGGGTCCTGGGCAAGATCGATCTGCTGGTCGATCTGCGCGGGATGCTCGGTTACACCCTGGACGTCGCGTTCGAAGACATCCGGTTCACGCGCGCGCACGCCCACGATGTGGGGCGCATTGCGATTCTCAGCGAAGACGATGCAGTGATATGGATGGCGCTTCTGTCCGAGCTTTTCGTGCGGGCGCGGATCCAGGTTTTCGACGACGAAACACTGGCGCGCGAGTGGTTGCGACCTGAAAAAGCGGCAGAGAAAAGGTGAAAGGGTAACGGCCACGCACAGCGTGGGGCCAGAAAAAGAACGGACAGGACTATACTGGCGCGAACACGGCCGCAGAGTCGCCAGAGAGCCGTGACGTCAATTACAACAATCTCAAATGAGGAGGTAAGAGTCATGAAGAAACTCGCAGTGTGGGCGTTTTGTACGTTAGGCATGGTGAGCCTTCCCGTCGCCGCGGAAGGCCTACTGAATTCTTTTCAAAGTGTCGAAATCAGGGCGTCGATCTGGAAGGTCTGGGATGCGGTCAAGGATTTCGACAGCCTGAACAAGTGGCACCCGATGTTTTCGGACGACGTGATCAAGTCCGGGGTCAACGACGAAGTCGGTTCGGTGCGCACCATAACGGTGAAGGATGGCCCCAGTTTCGACGAAGAACTGCTGTCCTTCGATCCGCTCGAGAAAAAATTCAGCTACAGGGTCATCGATCCGGCGCCTTTGCCGCTTTCCGATTATGTTTCCACGTTCCAGGTCGTCGAGAGCAGGCGCGGTTACACGACGATCCTGTGGCGCAGTTCCTACCGGAACAATTCCGACGGCAAGATGAAAGACGAGGAGGTCATCGGCTTCATCGATGGCGCGTACCGGGCGGGGCTGGACAACCTGAAAACAATGCTCGAATCAAATTAAATTCCGCCGGTGCCCGTCGCGCGCTGCGTGACGGGCACCGGCGATTTGCGCGGGCCCGTTGTGCCGGCCGCCAACCATGGGCGGACAACGCGATTTGGATGCGACACGGCTCGGCGATGCTCGCAGGGTACGCCGCCAGGGTCCTGTCGGGGGCTGTTCCGCCTTTGCGCTTTTACCGTTAACCTCTTGCCTCCTTTCCCGTCTCTCGCCGAGTTATGACCATCCAATGGTTCCCGGGCCACATGAACCTGGCGCGCAAGAAGGCCGCCGAAACCATGGAGTGGATCGACGTGGTCATCGAAGTCGTCGATGCCCGCCTGCCCGAAGCCAGCAGCAACCCGCTCATCAGGGCGTTGCGAGAACATCGCCAGCGTCCTGCGCTCAAGATTCTGAACAAGGCCGACCTGGCCGATCCCGCGGCGACCACGGCCTGGCTGGATTTCTACAACCGGCAGAAGGGCATCAAGGCCGTGGCGCTGTCGTGCAAAAAGCCGGCCGACGTCGCGCGCGTAACCGGCTACTGTCAGTCGATCGCACCCCATCGCAACGACAAGATCAAACCGCTGCGCATGATGATCATGGGGATCCCCAACGTCGGCAAATCGACCCTGATGAATGCGCTGCTGAAGCGCCGGATTGCGGCGGTCGGCGATGAACCGGCGGTGACCAAGGCGCAGCAAAGCTTCGACCTGGGCGCGGACATGACAATCACGGATACGCCCGGTTTGCTGTGGCCGAAGATCGAATATGCGAGCGATGGCTACATGCTGGCGGCCAGCCACGCGATCGGCACCAATGAAGTCATTGAAGAGGACGTCGCCACATTTCTCGGCGACATCCTGCTCGCCCGTTATCCGAACCTGCTGACTGCGCGCTACGGCTTCGCGCTCGACGGCATGGACGGTCCGGCTTTGGTCGAAACGGTCGCGAAACGCCGCGGTTGCCGGGTCAAAGGCGGGGGCTTAGATCTCGAAAAAGCCGCACTGATCCTGCTCGATGACTATCGCAGCGGCACGCTCGGGCGCATCAGCCTCGAGACGCCGCAGACGCGGGCCGCAATGGTCGCGTCCGCCATCCTTGAGGAAGCAGGGGAAAAGCCGTGACGAACGTGACGGTCGTGACGGCGTGACGAGGTATTAAAGCAGGGCTGAGTGAAGACCAAAAAAGACAGACCGTTTTCCCGCCGCTTCCTGCCTTAAGCTTTCCCTACTTTCCACCCGGCTCCAATTCCTTGCTTTTACCCCGTCACGCCGTCACGACTGTCACGCTCGTCACGGCTTTTCCATTCACGCCGCATCATGAAATATGATGCCGAGCGTATGGCGCGTTCCCGACCTCACCCGACTGACGCCGTGCCTCATTTTCACCCGGTAGTTGCCGCGCGCGCCCCGCACCGGCCGGTTGTTCACCGCGAAGAGGACGCCACTGCCCTGTTCGAGTGGCACGACCGTCGCGCGCGATTGCATGCGGGGGCGCTGTTCGGCGAGCACGAATTCGCCGCCCGTGAATTCGCGTTCCGGCTTCGAGAGCAGGAACGCGACCTGTATCGGAAACACGTGTTCGCCGTAGAGATCCTGATGCAGGCAGTTGTAATCGCCTGCGCCATATTTCAGCAGCAACGGCGTTGGCTGTTCCTGGCCGGCGCGGTGACAGCGGTCGAGGAATTCTTCGTGCTCGTCCGGATAGCGTACGGCGATGCCCATGGCCTCATTCCAGCGGTTCGCGATAACGTACAGGCGAGAATACAGCGCCGCGCGCAGCCCGGCGACCAGCTCGGGCAGCGGATAGTCGAAGTATTTGTATTCTCCGCGCCCGAAGCCATGGCGCGCCATGATGATCCGGCTGCGATACTGTTCATCTGCGTCATAGCCCGCGGCCAGGGAAGCACATTCTTCCGGCAGGAGCATCGCCGGTATGACCGCGTGCCCCTCGGCATCCAGGCTCGCGGCGACGCGCGGCCAGTCGATCGCCGCGATTCGCCCTGCAACGATCGGGTCCGGCGTGACCGGGTCGACGGCGGAAAATCCGGGATGCGACAGCCGGCGCTGCGCCGCCGTTCTCATGCGTGCGCTCCTGTCATAGCCCGGATTCGCGATCGAACAACGTCCGCTTGCGCTCCACGCCCCAGCGGTAGCCGGAAATCCCGCCGTCGTTGCGGATCACGCGGTGGCAGGGAATGGCGACCGCGATCGCATTCGATGCACAAGCCTGCGCCACGGCGCGGGTCGATTTCGGCGCACCGATGCGTTCGGCAACCTGCGCATAACTTACCGTGGAGCCCGCCGGTATCTCGCGCAGCGTTTGCCACACGCGTTGCTGGAACGCCGTGCCGCGCACGTCGAGCGGCAGGTCGAGCCCCAGCGCCGGCGCTTCGACGAAGCCGACGACCCTGGCCACGAGCTTTTCGAAATCCCCGTCGCCGCCGACCAATTGGGCTTGGGGGAAACGGTCTTGCAGTTCCTGCAGCAAGCCTTCCGGATTGTCGCCGAGTGCGATTGCGCAAATACCCTTGCCGGTGGCTGCGACAAGGATCGACCCCAGCGAACATTCGCCTACCGCGAAGCGGATCGACTCGCCCGCGCCGCCGGCGCGAAAACTTGCGGGCGACATGCCGAGCAGTTCGGCGGACTTGGCATAGAAGCGTCCGTTGGAATTGAACCCGGCATCGTAGATCGCTTGCGTTACCGTGCTGCGCCGGGGCAATTCTTCCCGCACACGCCTGGCCTGGCGCGCTGCAGCGTAGGCTTTCGGCGTTACGCCGGTAATGCTTTTGAATACGCGATGGAAATGGAAACGGCTCATGCCTGCGGCCGCAGCAAGCGTTTCGAGATTCGGCATTTCGTCGGACGTCTCGATCAGCCGGCAGGCCTTTGCGACGCCGGCCGCATGCTGTTCGGCAAGCCCGGGCGCGTTCGGCCGGCAGCGCTTGCAGGCGCGGAATCCCGCCTGTTCCGCCTCTTCGCGGCTGGCGTGAAAGCGGACGTTCCGGCGCAGTGCGGGCCGCGACGCGCAGGACGGCCGGCAATAGACGCCGGTCGTCTTGACCGAATAATAAAAGACGCCGTCGGCGCTGCGATCGTGCTGCGCCACGGCCGCCCAGCGCGCTTCATCGCTGGAAAATGCGGCTGCATTGATTGCTTCTTTCGCTCTCATGAATCCCATGATAATGCTCCTGTCGGTAACGACGGGCCAGTGGCGCCATCCGTGAGTCGTATACTGGGGGATGATGGGCGCGCGAACACTCCGGTCCTTGCTTTCGAATTCGCCGGATTGCGCCCTGGCCGGGGCCTGCCGCGTTCAAACGGGTATGCTCCGGACGCTTTCCCGGTTTATTGTTCCTTATGACCCAAACGGACCGCCCGCTCAGCAACGCCGAACTCGACCGGCTCGAGCAACTGCTCGTGTCGGAGGTGTTCCATGAGGAGGCCATGCCTCTGGACATGCTGCAGGGGCTGTTCTGCGCCGTGGCCAGCGCTCCCGACCTGATCCCGCCGAGCCGCTGGCTGCCTGTCGCATTGGGTGAAAACCCCGACTATGAGACTCCCGAGCAGGCGCAGGAAATCCTCGACCTGGTGATGCGCTTCTACGCTCAGACCATGCTGGATCTGGACGAAGGCACGGGCATCACACTGTATGTCTTTCCCAATGACGAGGGCGAGGACGATCTCGCCACCTGGTGCGAAGGGTATCTCGAAGGGGTCATTTTGTCGGAAGCCGACTGGTACGAATACGGCGAACCGGAACAAGTCGAGGCGCTGCTGTTTCCTTTCATGTTGCTCTCCGGCCGGATGCGCGAGGCGGCCGACGAGGCGGGCGATCCGGTTCCGAGCCTCGACGAGGAGGGCCAGATGCGACGCGAAGCCGCCAACTCCATGGGGGATTCCGTGATTGCGGTGTATTCCTACTGGCTGGACAAGCGCGTCTCCCATCCGCCGATCCGCCGGGACGGCCCGAAGGTCGGGCGCAACGATCCCTGTCCGTGCGGCAGCGGGCGCAAATACAAGAGTTGCCACGGCAGCTTAGATACGAACTGAGAAAATTCGTGACGAACGTGACGGTCGTGACGGCGTGACCGTCGTAAAAGAAGTCGAAGGATTAAGGCGGGAAAGCGCTTTTACCTCGTCACGCCGTCACGATCGTCACGACAGTCACGGCTTTTGAAAGGATGCGGGCATGGCCCTCAACTCCCAAAAAATAGAAATACTGGTGCGCCAGCTGCTGATCGAAATCGGCGAGGATCCCGAACGCGAGGGTCTGCTCAAGACGCCGCAACGCGTTGCCGCCGCGCTGGAATTCCTGACGTCGGGCAGCCGCACCGACCCGGTCACAGTCATCAACGACGCGATCTTCACGCAGCAGACCAACAGCATGGTGATCGTGAAGAACATCGAGGTCTACAGCCTGTGCGAGCACCACATGCTGCCGTTCTTCGGCCGCTGCCACATCGGCTACATTCCCAGCGGCAAGGTCTTCGGGCTGAGCAAACTGGCGCGGCTCGTCGACCTGTATGCGCGGCGGCTGCAGATCCAGGAACGCCTCACCGAACAGATTTCGCAGGTGGTGATGGATTCGATCGGCGCGCAGGGAGTGGGCGTGTTGATCGAAGCGAAGCACCTGTGCATGATGATGCGGGGCGTGGAGAAACAGAACTCGGAAATGATCACCTCGTCGGTGGTCGGAACGTTTCGCGACTCCGTGGCGACCCGCGAGGAATTTCTTGCCCTGGTCGGAA
>DATFUO010000334.1:0-10076 GCA_035260785.1 Burkholderiales bacterium | reverse complement strand
CGTTGTTTCTGCGGCCCGACGACGGGCTCACGCCACAGAAAATGGTCAGGGCATTGTGTGCCCGCGACGCGTGCAGCAAATCCGAACAGCCGGCAGATGAAAGCGATCGTGCGGCCGCGAACTACCGCATAGGCGGAGAGTCCATGCAGATCCTGCTGATTCGACCGGCCGGGGCCAATGTCTGGATCGAATTCAACGGTCCGCCGGATGCGCTCCATCACTTCGGCGACCTGATCGATTCGGTGTCGGTGCAACTGGCGCGCCGGGGCTCTGCGGACTAGGACGTATCAGAACATGAAAACGGGCCCCCGGGCGCCCGTTTTCCCTTCGTGCAATTGCTGCCGGCTCAGGCGATCTTGCGCACCCGGCGACCGCGACGATCGCTGAAGCGGCGATCCGGGAACGCAACGGCTTTCTGCTCCTTGCGCCTGCTTCCCCCACGCTTGTTGGTGTCCGCGCTCTCCTCATCCCCCTGCGCGACGCTATAGGCCGTGTAAGCCGTGTTCAACGCCTGATTCAGCAGTTGCAGGCTGCGTTTTGCGGCCAGCATCACCCTGGTCTGCATGCGATCGGTGGTGGCATAGTTCTTCACGATTTCGAGCGCAATCTTGGGATGATCGTCGTCGTAGAGCGCGTGCTCGCGCATCCACTTGTAGGTTTTCGGGCCCATGTCGACGCCGGGCCGGCCGCGATAAGCTTCGAAGCCGGCGGCGATTCCCCTGGCGGCATCGCCAGTCACGCCCTCGATCGCAAAGCTGGTCGCCGCCACGGCTTCAGCCAGCGAACCCTTGGTGTTGATGTACCAGAGCCAGTCCGTGAGCGACTGCACGTCGCGCAGCACCGGCCGGTTGCCCTCCGCGAGGCAGAGCATGTCTTCCCTTTTGAGGCCGAAACCCATGCCCATCCAGATCCAGTGTTCCGCATGCGCCTTTTCGACGCGGATGTTGTCGATCAGGAAGGATCGCGAGTAGTCGTCTTCGACCTTGATCAGCCCCTCGGCCAGAAATTTCGGAAAAGCGTGGATGAATGGATAAACCTGCATGATCCAGCCCTGCATTTCGGGAACGGTCATTTCGGAGGTTGCAACCTTCCTCGCCCATTCGCCTTCAACGATCTCGTTCCAGTAGGGCTGGATATACCCGTGCAACGAATCAACCCAGGCCGGATGAGGGGACAAATCACGCAGGGAACCCATTTTTTCTCCTTGAGAAGTAAAAATCACAGAACCAGAATGTGCTGTCTGCCAGAAGATCTCGAGTGAGACGATGCATCAGCGTCCGATGCGAAGTCAAATCTCCCATTTGATAGATTTTCACAGTCAACCTTTCAGATCAGTCACCTATGATCAACCGCGTCCGACAATTCAGTGAACGGATCGCAGGGACAGCATCGCAGGCAGCTCGCTGAGGACCGGCTAAAGGAGATTTCCGAAAACGCCCCAAGGCGTTTGCCGAGGCCTGCAAGGGGCTGCCGTACCCGGCACCTTGTGCCAAGCAAATACAGACAGTGGATTTACGGCGGAATCCGGCTCAGCCGGAAGCGGCAACGCGCAGGCGGGGGCCGAAAGGGCGCGGCTTGGCGACGCCGTAACCCTGCGCGAAATCGACTCCCATATCGCGCAGCAACTGGATGACGCGTTCGCCGTCGACAAACTCGGCGATGGTCTGCTTGCCCATGACGTGACCGACGCTGTTGATGGCCTCGACCATGGCGCGGTCGATCGGGTCGTCGGCCATATCCTTCACGAAGCCGCCGTCGATCTTCAGAAAATCGACGGGCAGGTGTTTCAGGTAGGCGAACGACGACATTCCCGCGCCGAAGTCATCCAGCGAGAACAGGCAGCCCAGCGATTTAAGCTGATTGATGAAATAAGCGGCCTTGTCGAGTTTGGCAATGGCGGCCGTCTCGGTGATCTCGAAGCAGATGCTCCGTGGCGTCACCGCAAAATGGCCGAATTGCTCGCGCACATAATCGAGGAAACGCTCGTCGCCGATCGATGCGCCGGACAGATTGATGGAAAAAATTCCTGAGTCGGCGCCTTGTTCGGCCTGCTGGCGCGCGATGACGGCAAACGCATTGCGAATCACCCAGCGATCGATCGACGGCATCAGGTTGTAGCGTTCGGCGGCCGGGATGAACGCCATGGGCGGCACCAGTTCACCGCGCTCGTCGAGCATGCGGATCAGTATTTCGCAATGCGCTTCGCGCCGGCGAGACGGATCCAATCCCGAGATGTCTTGCGAATAGAGGACGAAGCGGTCTTCCTCGAGGGCCTTCTGCAGGCGCCCGATCCATTCCATTTCGCCCTGCCGCGTCGACAACTCGCTGTCTTCGGCGTGATACACCTGCACGCGGTTGCGTCCGTTTTCCTTGGCCATGTAGCACGCGCTGTCGGCCGCGCTGAGCACATCGGTCAATGTGAACATTCCGTCTTCGACATTCACCAGGCCGATGCTGACGCCGATGTTGAAGGAGCGGGTTTCCCACGCGAAATGACAGTCCATGACGGTCTGGCGCAATCCTTCGGCGATGCGCAACGCATTGTCCGGGGCGCAATTCTCCAGCAACACCCCGAATTCGTCGCCGCCCAGGCGCGACAGCGTGTCGCCCTCGCGCAGCCGGCGCTGCAGAACCGCGCTGACCTGGCGCATCAACTGGTCTCCGGCGGCATGGCCGCAGGTATCGTTGACCACTTTGAATTGGTCGAGGTCCAGATACATCACCGCATGGTGACGCCCGAGCTGCGCGGCGCTCTTCAAAGCTAGGCTCAGCCTGCGTTCGAACTCGCCGCGGTTGATGAGGCCGGTCAGGGAATCGTGACTGGCCTGATAGGACAGCTTTGCAACGTACTGGCGCTCGCGGCTCACGTCGTGGAGCACCAGCACCACACCGGAAATTTCGCCGCTGCGTGCTCGGATCGGGGCGGCCGATTGCATGATCGGAACTTCGGCGCCGTCGTTGCGCACCAGCAACAGGGTCGAAGCCGCCTCGATCGTGCGTTCCTCGCGCAATACCATCTCGATGGGATTCGGCGCGACTTTCCTGCTGGTTTCGTCGACCATACGCAGAATGGCCTGCATCGGCAGACCCCGCGCGGTCGCAGTCGTCCAGCCGGTGAGTTGCTCGGCGACTGGATTGAGATATTCGACCCAGCCATCGGTATCGGTGGTGATGACGCCGTCGGCGATGGATGCCAGTGTCACCAGGGCGCGTTCCTTCTCCGCAAACAGGTCCGAGGCCGCTTGCCTGCGATCCGTCATGTCCGTAATCGAACCGGCCATGCGGATTGCCTTGCCAGTTTCGCCACGCACCGACCGGCCGCGTGACCGGAACCAGCGATAGTCGCCCGCTTTGGTGCGCAGGCGCATTTCGATGTCGAATGGCGCGCCCTGCTCCAGATGGCTGTGAAATGCCTGGTCGGTGGCTGCCCTGTCTTCGGGATGCACGCGCGCCAGGAACGTGTCCATCAGGTTGTCGAGTTCAAGCTCGCCGAAACCCAGCAGTTGTTCGAAGCGCGGAGAGAAATACATTTCACCGGTAACGACGTTCCAGTCCCATAATCCGTCGCTGCTTCCGGTAACGGCAAGTTTGAAGCGCTCCTCGCTCAGTTTGAGGGCCTGCTCCGCTTCCAGCCTGCGGCGGGTCATCCTGTGCGACAGAAAAATCCCTATCGGGATCAGAATCGCGGCCGCCGCGAAATTGGCGATCAGCAACAGAAACTGCGTGATGCGCGCGGCATCGCCCAGCCTCTTGGTAAAACGATCCTCGAGAGGGGTAAGCCGTCCGTCGATATCGAGAATGTTGTCCAGAATCGGACGCACGCTCTTCGCCGGGTCGCCGGCCGATATGCGCCTGTGCAAATGATCCGCCGCGAGCGTCAGTTCTTCGATCATCCCGTCCCCCGCGGTCCATGTCGCAATGACTTCGGCCATGAAACTGACATTGCGAAAACGCCTGTAAAGCTTGATGACGTGGGGAATGTCGTCCGGATGCGTGCGCCCTTCGATCAGGCCTTGCCACACCATCGCGTAGTCGGGGTTGGGTTTTTCCAGTTCGACGCGCGCCTTTCTGTCGCCGAGCGGCACCGAAATGGCTGCAAGGTATTTCTGGTAGTTGGCGTCGTCCCGGGTTTCCGCATAGCGCAGAAGATGGAATACGGATTCCTTCTGGCCCTTCGACCAGAGACTCTCTCCTTCCGAATAGGAGCGCGCGGCTACGAGAATGCTCATGCTCTCGCTGGATAACCACAAGAGCACGGCGACGATAACCAGGAAGGGCCAGATGATCGGCAGCAAACGCCAACCGCCGGGCAGGATTTCAAGAAATCTGCGCCGTTTTGTCCTGTTCTCGTCAGGTCTGGCCGTTCCCATTCGATCGTTTACGTTCCGTCAATTAGGGCGGGGTTTGCAAAGTGTCCTCTTCACACTTGCGCCGGACTCTACCCTTTTCCCTGATCCAGCCAAGGGCAGAGGCGCGGTCTGCTTTCGCTCCTGAATTTATACATCAACTCGAAGGTAAACGGGTACTTATGGACAACTCTATAACTGAATTGTCGGATAAGAGTCCGGGTCTGGTTCGAAGGCGTTCTTAAAGATGAAACGCCAGTCATTACATTGGTCAGACAAACGCCGGTGCCAGTTCAACCATGACCGCAGCCACCGGGGGCAAATCCCGGATCAGGCCTACAGATTGACCGGCATAGAGCGCGAATGATTCGATTTCCCCGGTGGCACCCTGCATCGGAGCAGGGACTGCGTACCGCCTGATGGGATCTCCGTTGGGAAATGCCCCGACAAGTTCGCCTTCACGGGGACGCCTGCCGGTTGACGGACAGCCGGCTTTTTCCCACATCTCGACGGTAGAATTGCGCAAGGCGCGATGCGGAGCGTCCGGCCAGCCCTGATCGAACAGCGTGGTGTAGATCGTATCGGTGGACCGGGCCGCCAGAAGACGTTGCTTGTAGTCATCGTGCGCGCCCGATTCGACAGTGGCCAGAAATCTTGTGCCGAGCCACACCCCTTTGGCACCGAGCGCCAGCGCAGCGCGGACACCGCGTATGTCCGCCATGCCGCCGGCGGCAATAACCGGCACGCCCGGAATTGCGTCACAAACCAGCGGCACCAGGACCATCGTGCTGACAGTGGACCACACGTGGCCACCGGATTCGACGCCTTGCGCAACGATGAGATCGGCGCCAAGGTCGACAGCGCGGCGCGCTTCTTCGGGTGTCGCCACCGTGTGGATGACCACCGCGCCCGCATCCTTTGCCTTGCGCAAATAAGGCGACGGATCGCCCCAGAACAGGGATACCGCTTTGACTCCTTCTTCGAGCGCGATATCCAGGCGCTCATGCTGGTCCCATGGCATTGCCAGGTTGACCGCAAACGGTCCGTGGGTCAGCGCCTGCGTCGCGCGAATTTTCTCCCTCATGACGCGTGGCGCATCCCAGCTTGTGCCGAGCATGCCCAATCCGCCGGCATTCGTCACCGCAGCGGCCAACCGGGGCGGGGCCGTGCGTCCCATCGGCGCCTGGAATATCGGATAGCGGATCGACAGCAGTTCGGCAATGCGATTCGTTTTCATGGCCATTTCCTTGAATGGGCTCGCGACGCGGATTCGCCTGCGTAACGAATTGTCACATCGTAAACCGGTGCGCGCATCGGCCGTTCCTGCAAGCGTGGATGTCGAACATGAATGGAGGTGGATCATGAAAATCAGAATCGCTGCCCCCTTGCTGATGACCGCGCTGGCGGCGCCCGCCTTTGCAATCGACTACACGGATAGCGCGCCCGTGATTTCCAGCGTGCCCGTGTATCAGACCGTCAATGAACCGCAGCAGCAGTGCTGGACGGAGTCGGTGACCAGTTACGAGCGCTACCGCTCCCCGGGCGGAGCCATCCTGGGCGGCATTACCGGCGGGCTGCTCGGCAGCACGATAGGCCGCGGCAACGGCCGCGTCGCCTCCGCCGCATTCGGCGCGGCGATCGGCGCGCTGGTCGGAGATCATATCGATAACCGCGATAACAGCGCGGTGGCGGTCACCCGGCCGGTCCAGCGTTGCCAGACTGTGGAAAGCTATCGCCAGGTTCTTACCGGTTACCAGGTCACGTACAACTACAACGGCCGCAATACGACCGTGGTGCTGCCCTATGACCCGGGTCCGCGCCTACCAATCGAAGTCGGCATTACCGGCGCCGCGGGGCAGCCGGTCTATGCCGGCCCGCCGGTCACGCGTATTGTTTACGAACAACGTCCGCCGATCTGGGAGGGAAAACCTTACCGGCGCCCGCGTCATCGCCATGGCGATGACCACGACTGGGACCGCTGACAACCCGATCCATCGTCTCCCCTGTTGGGCGCCTCACGGCGCCCTTTTTTTTGGCTCATCGGATGACCGCCAATCCGGCGCGGTAAAATTGACGGCCATTTCCCGTACCGTGCGATTTCGAAATCATGCTGACCTCCACCCCAAAAACCATTTTCCTGAAAGACTACACGCCGCCGGCGTTCCTGGTTTCCAGCATCGACCTCGATGTGGATCTGCGGGACGACCACGCGCTGATCAGCGCAAAACTGGCGATCACGCGGAACCCGAATTCGCCCGACCAAAAAGCGCCGCTCGAACTCGATGGGGACGATCTGGAACTGGTTTCGGTCGCGCTGGACGGCAGGGTTCTCGCCGGCGGTCAATTCGCCCCATCGGCCGGGCATCTGGAAATTCCCGGCGTACCGGACCGGTTCACCCTGCAAACCGCAGTGCGCATCCGCCCGAAGCAGAACACCAAGCTCATGGGGTTGTACGCCTCCAAGGACGGCTACTTCACGCAATGCGAGGCCGAGGGCTTTCGCCGCATCACCTTCTTCCCGGACCGTCCCGACGTGATGTCGCGTTACACCAATACCATCCATGCGGACAAGGCGGCGTATCCGTTCCTGCTCTCCAACGGCAATCAGATCGCCGCCGGCGATGAGCCCGGCGGCCGGCATTGGGCCAAATGGGAAGATCCGTTTCCGAAACCCGCCTACCTCTTCGCGATGGTCGCGGCGAAACTGGACCGGCTGCAGAACGATTTCGTCACGCGTTCGGGTCGCAAGGTTAGGCTTGCCGTGTTCGTCGAGCCGGGCAAGCTCGACCAATGCGGATTCGCGATGGACGCATTGAAACGCGCGATGAAATGGGACGAGGACATATTCGGCCTTGAACTCGATCTGGACCAGTACATGATCGTCGCGGTCGGCGACTTCAATATGGGGGCGATGGAGAACAAGGGCCTGAACATCTTCAATACCAAATACGTGCTCGCTCGCGCGGACACCGCGACCGATACCGATTTCATGTTGCTCGATCGCGTGGTCGCGCACGAATACTTCCACAACTGGACCGGAAACCGTGTTACCTGCCGCGACTGGTTCCAGTTATCGCTGAAGGAAGGCCTCACCGTATTCCGCGACCAGGAGTATGGCGCCGACACTTATTCACGTCCGGTTCAGCGCATCCAGGAGGTGCGGTCGCTGCGCGGGGCCCAGTTCCCGGAGGATGCCGGACCGATGGCGCATCCGGTGCGCCCCGCTTCGTATATGGAGATCAGCAATTTCTACACCGCCACGGTGTACGAAAAAGGCGCCGAAGTCGTGCGCATGATCCATACGCTGATCGGGGCACAAAATTTTCGCAAGGGCATGGATCTGTATTTCGAACGCCACGACGGTCAGGCGGTGCGAACCGAGGAATTCGTGCAGGCAATGCAGGACGCCTCGGGTGTGGATCTGACGCAGTTCAGACGCTGGTATGAGCAGGCAGGCACACCCGTTCTCGATGTACACGGCCACTACGATGCGTCTACGAAGCGCTACAGCCTCGCGGTCGAACAATCCTGTCCGCCAACGCCCGGGCAGGATACAAAGTTGCCCCTGCATATTCCGTTCGCCGTCGGTCTGGTCGCGGCGGACGGCAGCGAAATTCCGCTGCAACTGGCGGGGGAGGCAAAGGCCAGTGCCGGTACGCGGGTCTTGTCGTTGAAGAAGCAGCATGAAAAATTCGAATTCGTGAATGTCCAGCAGCCTGCGGTGCCGTCCCTGCTGCGCGGTTTTTCCGCGCCGGTCAACCTGCGGTTCGATTTCACCGATGCCGACCTTACCCACCTGATGGCCTGCGATACGGATGCCTTCAACCGCTGGGAGGCCGGACAGCGGCTGGCCCTCAATCTGATGCTGCACGGCATCGGCGAGTTCCGCGCGCAACGCGTTCCCCGGTTTCCCGATGCCTTTTTCAAAGCCTTCGCTCGCGTGCTGGCGGATGCGCCAAATGATCCTGCTTTCGCCGCCGAAGCACTGGGATTGCCCTCCGAAGGTTACATAGCGGAACAGATGGACGAAATCGACCCCGATGCCATTCATTCGATACGTCGATCGTTGAGAAAGCAAATTGCGACCGCACTGAAAAACGAATTGCTGTCTGCGTACCGGACATCAACCGCACCGCAACCCTACAGCCCGGACGCCCGATCGGCGGGGCAGCGCGCACTGCGCAATCTGTGCCTGGGTTATCTGATGGAACTCGACGATGCGCAGGCGCGGGCGCTGTGCCTCGCTCAATTCGACGCAGCCGACAATATGACGGACGCGATGGCTGCCTTGTCGGCATTGGCCAACGCCGAAGGCGGCGAGCGCGACGCCGCACTGCAGAAGTTCTACGGCAAGTGGAAAGACGAGGCGCTGGTATTGGACAAGTGGTTCGCGGTGCAGGCCACTTCACGCCTGCCCGATACCCTGTCCGTCGTGAAACGCCTGATGCGGCACCCCGCCTTCACGCTCGCCAATCCCAATCGGGTGCGTTCGGTGGTCGGCAGCTTCTGTCATGGCAACCAGGTTCGCTTCCATGCCGCCGACGGTTCCGGCTACGCGTTTGCCGCGGATCAGATCGCGGCCATCGATCCGCTCAACCCGCAGGTCGCCGCGCGCCTCGCGCGCAGCTTCGATCGCTGGAGAAAATTCGATGCCGCGCGTCGGGCCCATGCGCAAGCCGCGCTCGAGCGCATACGCGATACGGCGGGCCTGTCGAAGGACACCTTCGAAGTGGTCACCCGCGCTCTGGCCTGAGGCATGTCTACACCCAACACAGAGGCTCTGTGCCTCTGTGTTGGGTGTAAGGAACTAGGTTGGGTTAAGAGGAGCTAATGCGTCTTCCGGCTTATAGCCCACTTCCTTCATGTACAAGGCCAGCACGTTATCCATACTGGCGGCGTGATTCGAGAACCACTCCGCGACTGCCCGCGCCAGGACTTGTCCGAAGCGCGTTTCTCCGGCCGCAACGCGGCGGCGCACTTCGTGTGCAGTTTCGAGGACGCCATCGTGCTCTCTGACGTGGCAGGCCAGCGGCGGATAGGTCATTTGTTCCATCCAGCGCTGTTCCTGCGCGAAATGCGCCTCGGTGTGGCCGATGAACTCATCGAGCACCGCCAAAATCGCCTCTTCCGGCGCATCGGCCAGCCGGTTCAGCAACTCGATAAAATCGCGATGGGTTTCGTCCATCACACCCCGGTCGAGCACCAGGGCTTCGCTCCATTCCATGACCGGCATTCGGCGTCCTCGACAGACTCGTTTCGACACTCGCATTTTACCTGCTGGAAACATCCGGGAGCGAGATTCGAGCGGGCCAAATCATCCCGGCTTGATCTTGGTCAAGTCGGTCCGCCCTGACTGCCGCTAACCTGCCTGCCTCTGCACAGGAAGGTGGGCCCGTGACAAAGTCCTACTCCAGGATTAGCGCGGACATAAACAGCGGCATTGCGAAAATTCGCGAAGGCGCGCCGGATGCGATGGCCGGATTCGGCGCGCTCTCCGTGGCGGTCTACATGGGCGGCGGCCCGTCGTTGATGTACGCGGCCAACGCGGTCCACGCCTTCGACGAATTCCAGACCGAACCCGTCAGCCATGCCGCCACTTCGGCCGCCTGAACCCGCGCCTTACCCGACGAACGCCGCCGGCACCGGATCCTCTCCCAGCACCTGGCGAAGAATCGCCCAGTGCATCGCCTCATCGCCCAGGATGCTGGCGGCTGCCCGCGACAGATCGCG
>DATFUO010000333.1:0-5725 GCA_035260785.1 Burkholderiales bacterium | reverse complement strand
ACGCCGCTCAAGCGCCTGGCCACCGCCGATGAAATCGGCGCCGCCGCCCTGTCCGTCGCAACCCATCTTAAATATTCCACCGGCTGCATCATCGCCATCGACGGCGGCCGGCCGCTTGCCTGAAGGATTGTTCGTGCCGGAAACCAAAAGCCTCTACAGCGAAGTCATCCTCGATCACATCAAGAATGCGCGCAATTACCATGCACTGCCGGGTGCCAACCGCAAGGCGCACGGCATCAATCCGCTGTGCGGCGATACCTTCGACGTCTATGCGAAAGTGGAAGCAGACCGTGTCATCGACGCCGCGTTCCAGTGCGAGTGCTGCGGGATATCGATGGCGTCCGCGTCGATCATGACGGAAACCGTGAAAGGCAAGACGGTACAGGAGGCAAAAGTGCTGTACCGGAGTTTCGAGAAATTGCTTCGCGATCCGGGTGCCGCCAGTCTGCATGCGGATTCCGGCCAGTTGCCGATGCTGGAGCTGATTCGCGAGTTTCCTTCGCGGGTGAACTGTGCGCTGCTGGGGTGGCACACGCTGAATGCCGCGCTCGACGGCCGCGCGGAAGTTGCAATCACCTGATCCGGAGGCTCGCAAATACCGCCGTCGCGGGCGTTCAGGCGATGCGCTTACCCTCCCGGCGGGTTTCCATCGGCACGGGCATACCCCGTGATTCGCGCACGCGCACGTAATCGGCCCGTTTCCCGGCTGCAATTTCACCGCGGTCGCCCAGTCCGACCAGGCGGGCCGGATTCAGCGTGGCGGTCGCGATTGCCTTGGCCAGCGGCCATCCAGCCTGGTCGCGCAACAGGAAGGTGGCGTGCAGCAGGCTGTAAGGAACGTAATCCGAAGAGAGCACGTCGAGCAGGTCGGCGCGCGCCAGATCCCGTGCCGAGATGTTGCCCGAGTGCGACTCGCCACGCACGAGGTTCGGCGCACCCATCACGATGCCCAGTCCGTGCGCGCGCGCCGCGCGCGCGGCGCTTTCGGTTGTTGGAAATTCGGAAATCCGGAATCCGGCCGCGACTGCTTCCTCGACATGCTCGGGCACGGTATCGTCGTGGCTGGCCATCGGCAGGCCACGAGCGCGGCACAGATCGAGCAGGCGCATCCGGTTCCGGTCGGAATTGCGTGCCTGCATGTCCATGCGCTCCTTGACCACCCCGGCCAGGTATTCGTCGCTCCACTTCTGGTTGCGCTGTGTGTAGGTGCGGAATTTCTCGACGTCCATCCATTGGCGCTGCCCGGGCGTGTGATCCATCAGCGACACGAGTTTTACGGTCGGATCGTCGAGGAAGGGCGCTACAACTTCGACCACGTTGTCGCACGCGATCTCGCAGCGCATGTGCAGCAGGTGCTCCGCACGCAGCAGTCCGTGGCTGCGCGCGTGGTTCAGCGCTTCAGTGGCCGCCTGCAGGCCGCTCGCGCGGATGGAGCGATCGTCGAAATCGCCGACACCCATTGCATCGAGCACCGTCGTGATGCCCGCGGTGGCGATCTGGGCGTCGTGGGTGAGCAGCGCGGAGACGGCAGGCCAGCGCACGCCGGGGCGGGGTTCGAGATGCTTCTCCAGGTTGTCGGTGTGCAACTCGACCAATCCGGCAATGAGGTAGTCGCCCTCCCAGTCCTCGGCACCGGGCGCGGACGTGACGCCGCCGTCGATTCGGGCGACGCGTCCCTGGTCCACCACGACGCTACCGATAAAGGTTTCGCTGGCAGTGACGATGCGGGCGTTGGTGATCAGATGCTGCATGATGGAACATTTTCCGGACTATCCTGATTTCCTGACGTCGTATGATACCGCAGGCTTTTCCCGCTCCCATCGTGACCGCTGACGCCCGCTATGCGCTTTACCTCGTTCCGACACGGGATTCGGCCCTGTGGGAACAAGCCTGCCGCTGGCTCGGCCGCAATCCCGAGACGGGGGCCACGTCAGGACAGCCTGAAGTTCCGGGATTCGCGGCACAGCGGGTTTGGCAACTGACCCGTTCGCCGCGGCATTACGGGTTTCACGCGACGCTCAAAGCCCCGTTCCGGCTGGCGCGTGGCGTGGACGAACGACAGTTGATGGAGGAAGTCGCGCGGCTGGTCGCCTCGCTTCCCGCACTGGCGATGCCTGCGCTCAAGGTGGACAGGCTGAGCGGCTTCATCGCCCTGCGTCCTGCCGAGGATGTCGCCCAACTAAAGGCGCTCGCGCGCCGCTGTGTGACCGGTCTCGATGGGCTGCGCGCCCCGCTCGAAGCGGTTGAACGTGCACGCCCGCAGGCCGCCGGATTGACGCCGCGCCAGGCGCAATTGCTGGAGCAATGGGGCTATCCGTTCGTCCTCGACGAGTACCGCTTTCACATGACGCTGACGGAACGGCTCGACGATGAGGATACGGCGTCCTTGATGCCCTGGCTGCAGGACTGGCTCGGGCCAGTCCTTGGCGCCGGTTCGCGTGCGGAGGATGTCGCCGTTTTCATGCAACCGCATTCCGGCGCCGACTTCGTGTTGCGGCGTCGTTACCCCTTGCACGTTTGATGTATCAACGCGCCCGGTAGAGGTTGCGCATGTCGGAGCCTGGAAACACCATCAGGCATTCGACATTGCCCGTAGCGTTCAGGCGCACGATCAGTCCGCTGAAGTCACAGTAAGCACACTCTACAGTCTGACGTAGAGAACGACTTTTGCCGGATCGGCGAACAACCAGTTGAGACCCCTGGCATAGACCGATGCCTCGGGGCGATCGACTCGCGCGCCCACGCCGATCGGCACCTTCAATCCCCATCTTCCAGACGGGACCGCGGCTCCGGGCATGACGATCGCGATCTGGCCGCGATCCTCTTCCTTGAGGATGGCAACCACTGCCTTGGTCGCAGCGAGTTCGCGCGCCTTGTCTAATACTGCCTGATCGTTGGCGGCACCCAATGCGCCCCATTTTCCGGGATTGTTGCGAATTTCCCATTCGATTTCCACGGCCATCATGCAGCGCGACTCGGTGCAGAAATCGCCGATGCCGAACAAACGGTTCAGGGCTTCTCCGGTGAAGTTGCGGCAGACCGTGCGGTCGGCGCTGGCGGCCGTGCAATCGTTGATGGCGCTCTTCAGGTAGCCGTCGTTTTTGGCCCAGACGTCCTGCGCCGATGCCAAATCCGGCAACAGCAGCAGGGCGGTGAATCCGAACACTCGCAGCAAATTCATCCGTCTCTCCGTATCACAGATCGGTCTTGCAGCGGCCGGCGACGGCCTGGTCGAATTCCTTGATCGACTCCCGGCCGATGCCGCCGCTCTCGGCGATTTCCTCGCCGAAGGAGATGTTCAGTTTCTGCGGCCAGGTTTGCGGATTCCAAAGGTCGCTGCGCAGGAAGGCCTTGGTGCAATGGAAGTAGCACTCGGTGACGCGCACGCGAATGACCAGCAGTGCCCTGTTGCCGCGCGCCGGCACCTTGGCGCACAACGCCGCGTCGTCGAGCAGTTCCGCTTCGCCCTGGACCCGCAGGGTTTCACAAGTGCCGGGGACCAGGAATATCAAGCCGACGCCGGGATTGGCGAGGATGTTGGTAAGCGAAAAAATCAGCTTGTTGCCTTTGCGTTCTGGAATCAGCAGCGTGCGGCTGTCTTCGACGTGCACGAATCCGGCCGGATCGCCCTTCGGCGAAACGGTGGCACGGCCCTCGGTGTCCGTCGTGGACAGCATCAGCATCGGCGATTTTCCGATGAACCCGATGGCGCGGGCGTTGAGTTCGCGATGGATCTTGTGCGGCACCAGCTCGCTAGGCGAGCCGATCAGTTTTCGCAGCGTATCCGCGTTTCCGATTCTGGCCATGTGGTGATCCGGGGCTACTTGTTCTGCGTTTCCGGGTCCTTGTCGCGATCCTGTTTCTGTTGCTCGAGACTTTTGCCAAGGTCCGCGGCCCGGTTCATGGTGCGCGCCCCTTCCTGGATGGTGCCGGAGGGCAGTTTTTCAACATTCTTCACCGGATGCGAATCCGGTGCGGCGTCGGTCTTTGGCGTGGGCGCGTCGCTTTTTCCGCATGCACTCAGCGAGAGAAAAACGACGAGAAAAAGTAGACTTGGTTTCATTGTCGGATCCTGTCTTCTCCATCACCCTCTCCGCCTTGGGGAGAGGGCTAAGGTGAGGTGGGTTACTTCATCGTCGGCATGACGAACTCGGCGCCTTTGCGGATGCCGGTAGGCCAGCGCGTCGTGATCGTCTTCAGGTGCGAGTAAAAGCGCACACCCTCGGGCCCGTAGGCGTAGTGGTCGCCGAACAACGAGCGCTTCCAGCCGCCGAAGCTGTGAAAAGCCATCGGCACCGGGATCGGGACGTTGATGCCGACCATGCCGATCTGGATACGCATGGCGAATTCGCGCGCGCAGTCGCCATCGCGCGTGAACAACGAAACACCGTTGCCGAATTCGTGTTTGTTGACCAGGTCGACGGCCGATTCGAAATCCGGCACGCGCGTCACCGCCAGCACCGGGCCGAAGACTTCTTCCTTGTAAATGGTCATGCCCGGCTTGACCTGGTCGAACAGGCAGCCGCCGAGGAAGAAGCCGTTTTCGTGACCGTTGACCTTGAGGCCGCGGCCGTCGACAACCAGTTTCGCGCCTTCCTTGACGCCCAGGTCCACATAACCCTTGACCTTGTCGAGATGCTGCTTGGTGACGAGCGGCCCCATTTCCGCGGTCTCGCTGGTGCCGGTGTCGATCTTCAGCGCCTTTGCGCGTTCGGCCAGTTTTTCGACCAGTTTATCGGCGACATTGCCCACGGCGACGGCGACCGAGATCGCCATGCAGCGCTCCCCCGCCGAACCGTAGGCCGCGCCGATCAGCGCATCCACGGCCTGGTCGAGATCGGCATCCGGCATCACGACCAGATGGTTCTTCGCGCCGCCCAGCGCCTGCACCCGTTTACCGTTCGCGGTGCCGGTGCGATAAATGTATTCCGCAATCGGCGTCGAACCGACGAAGCTCACCGCCGAGATGCGCGAATCATGCAACAGCGCATCGACCGCGACCTTGTCGCCATGGACGACATTGAACACGCCATCCGGCAGCCCGGCTTCTTTCAGCAACTTCGCGAGATAAAGGCTCGCCGACGGGTCGCGCTCCGAAGGTTTGAGAATGAAGGTGTTTCCACAGGCGATGGCGATCGGGAACATCCACATCGGCACCATGACCGGAAAATTGAAGGGCGTGATGCCGGCGCAGATGCCGAGCGGCTGGCGCACCGAATAGCTGTCTACGCCGGTGCCGACCTGTTCGGTGTACTCGCCCTTGAGCAGATGCGGAATGCCGCAGGCGAATTCGACAACCTCGATGCCGCGGGTGACTTCGCCTTTGGCATCGGAAAGAACCTTGCCGTGTTCGCTGGTGATGATTGCGGCAAGTTTTTCCGCGTGTGCGTCCAGCAGTTCCTTGAACTTGAACATCACGCGTGCACGACGCAGCGGTGGCGTCGCGGCCCAGGCCGGGAATGCCTTCTGTGCGGCTTCGACGGCTGCAGAGACTTCCGCTTCGGACGCGAACGGCACCCGTGCCTTCACGCTGCCCAGCGCCGGATTGTAGACATCGCCAAATCGCCCGCTGCGCCCCGCCACTTCTGCGCCGCCGATGTAGTGGTGGAGTTCTTCCAGGACTGAAGCCTGACTGAGTGGTTTGTTCATGTAACTTCCCTCTTTACGTTTAAGCGCTCACCGCGGAGGACGCAGAGGACGCGGAGGAAAACCAAAAACGAGGAAA
>DATFUO010000332.1:0-3848 GCA_035260785.1 Burkholderiales bacterium | reverse complement strand
GTGCCGTCCTGAGTGCAACCCGAAGTGCCCGAGGAGATGCCGAAGGTCTGGTTGCCGAAAGTACCGTTCGTGGTCACGGCGAGAACCTGAGGCGCGGCGCCTTTCTGGCCATCAAACAACTTTGAACCCCAGCCGCAGGTGCCGACGTTGTCGGCAAACGCCATCGCGGGAAGCGCAGACAATGCAATCGCAACAAAAATTCTTTTCATATTGACCCCTTGCAAAGTGATGGAGGAGGAGTGGCTTCGGAGGATCGCCCCTTATGCCACCTCGGTTATAGGACCGTATTGCGTGCAAGTCAACTGCTCGCGCACATAAAAATACCGTCCCCGGCCAGTCGCGCAAGCCAAGGAATAGACCGATTCCGGCGTTTATTGCATGGGTCGGCGGGCGGTGGTGCTAGCAAGACCGATTACGACACCATGGTTGCGCGCTACGAATTGCTCAACGCTATTGGGGCCTGATCGCCGCTTTAGCGACGAAATAGCACCGCCGCACTTCCCAGCAGCAGGGCCGCGGCACCGATCAACAGCGCATGCATGCCGTCCTGCAGTCCAGCCATCAGGCTCACCAGCAGCGGGCCGCAGATCTGCCCGATGCCGAAAGCCGCTGTCATTGCCGCCATCAGACGCGACGCGTGATCCGGCGCCAGGATGCGTGCCTCCTGCATGCCGGCCATCGTTGCGACCATGAAGGTGCCGCCGACGCAACAGGCCGAAATCACGATGCCGGCCATGCCGGGCAGCAGCACGGGCGTGGCGACGCCAACTGCCATGACCGCGTGCGACATCGCCCAGATGAGCCGATTGCGCAAATGCGCCGACAGCCAGGCCACCATCAGCGTGGAGACGAGCGCCGCGCCGCCGAAAATCGGCCAGGCCCAGCCGAACACCGCCGGGTCGGAAATGATCTGCTTCGCCATGGCAGGCAGGAAGGTGGCCGGGATGATGTAGCCGAAGCCGAAGATGCCGTAACAGAGGACCGCGAGGATGTGCGCGCGCAGCCGCAACGGCGCGGCATTTTCCCGGATTGGCAGCCGCGTGTGCGTCGCATTGCGATAACCGGGCCAGCACAAGAACATAAGTGCCAGCGCAATGGCACCGAGCGCGATCCAGGCCTGGTCGGCCGGCCATGATAGATCAAGGAATAGCAGACAGGATGCGCCCGTCAGCGCGATGCCGAACCCGACGCCTCCGAACACCACGCCGCCAAGCCGCCTTTCGCCCAGGATCGCCAGTTGCTCCAGGATGAACGCGGATGCAAATATCAGGACCCACGCGCTCACCATTCCTGCGAGTCCGCGCAGCAGCAGCCAGACTACTGGTTGATGCGTCACTCCCATGGCCCCGGTCAGCAGGGCGACAGTCACCAACGACAAGCGCACTACCGTCGCCGTCGCCGCGCGAATCCAGATCGCCGACAGCGCGCCGATGACATAGCCGACATAATTCACCGAGGCCAGCAAGCCGGCCATGCGCAGCGTCAGACCGTAGTCCTTCTGCATCATCGGCAGAATGGGGGTGAACGCGAAGCGGCCGACCCCGATGGCAATGGCCAGAGCCAGCATGCCGGAGATCGCAAGTCGCAAGGCGGGGAGCCGGTTCACTGCGGTTTCCAGAAGAATCGCCAAGTTCGCATCTTAACGCGACCGGCTGGTTGAATAGTTCGCTGAAAATTCCGGGTTGCGCGGCCGCGAGCCTTGGACTATAAGAACGAACCGGCGCGGCATCCACTGCCCGTACGTCGTTCCAGAACAAGAAAACCGGAGGCGCTTCATGCACGATCTCGTAATCCGTAATGGTACGGTCGTAGACGGTACCGGAGCAGCGCGCCGCGCCGCCGACGTCGCAGTCGATGGCGATCTTATTACGGCCGTCGGCGGCGACATCGGCCGCGGACGCCGCGAAATCGATGCCCGCGGATTGCTGGTCACGCCGGGCTTCGTCGACATCCATACGCACTATGACGGCCAGGCGACATGGGATCCGTATCTGACGCCCTCTTCCTGGCACGGCGTAACGACCGTCGTGTTCGGCAACTGCGGCGTGGGTTTCGCGCCCGTGCGCAAAGGCGCGGCGCCCTATCTCATCAACCTGATGGAAGGCGTGGAGGACATTCCCGGCACCGTGCTCGCCGAAGGCGTGAAATTCAACTGGGAATCCTTTCCCGACTATCTCGATGCGCTCGAAGCGGCGCCCAAGGTAATCGATGTCGGGGCACAGGTGCCCCATGCGGCGCTGCGCTTCTACGTGATGGGTGATCGCGGCGCCGATCACGCGGCCGCGCCGAAAGACGAGGAAATCGGACAGATGGGCGAACTGCTTGAACAGGCGTTGCGCGCCGGCGCGCTCGGGTTCACCACTTCGCGCACCATCAAGCATCGCGCGGCCGACGGGCGGTCCACGCCCAGCCTGTCGGCAGGCGAGCCCGAACTGTTCGGCCTGGCTGCCGCGATGAAGCGGGCCGGCCGGGGTGTCATCGAAGTCAATTCCGATTTCGGCCCGGGTGAATTCGAAATATTGCGCGCGGCGGCGCAGATCTCAGGCCGGCCGCTGTCGGTTCTGCTGCTGCAGGTCAACAACGCGCCCGACCTGTGGCGCGAGACGCGCGGGCAGATTCACGCAGCGCGCAAAGCCGGTGTCGAGGTCAATGGACAGGTGGGCTGCCGGCCAATCGGCATCATGATGGGGCTGGAAACCACCATCCATCCGTTTTCGTCGCATCCGGCATGGCTCGCGATGCATCTTCTGACACCTGCCCAACGCGTCGGGCTTTTGAAGCACGATCCGGCTCTGCGCCGCAAGCTGGTCGGGGACCGGCCGGCCGACGACCATACAAGGCGAATTGCCGACGCGCTCAACAGAATTTATGTCGTCGACGACACTTACGATTACGAACCGCATCCTTCCATCAGCATAGGGGCGCGGGCGCAGGCCGCCGGCGTGAGCCCATGGTCGCTCGCGCTCGACGCGATGATGGAGCGCGATGGGAAACAGTTGCTGGTCGAAACCTTCGAGAACTACACCGAAGGCAGCCTCAACAACATCCGCGAGATGCTGGAGGATGAAGCGACGGTGATGGGCATCGCCGATGGCGGTGCGCACGTCTGCACCGTATGCGATGCGAGTTCCCCCACCTTCCTGCTGACGCACTGGGCGCGCGATCGCAAGCGCGGCGCACACCTGCCGCTGGAATTCCTGGTACGCAAGCAGACCCGCGATTGCGCGCAGGTTTATGGGCTGAAGGATCGCGGCGTGCTCGCCCCCGGCTACCGTGCCGACTTCAATATCATCGACTTCGACAGGCTGGGCATGCGCAGGCACGAAGTGGTCTACGACCTGCCCGCCGGCGGTCGCCGGCTCATGCAGCGCGCGGACGGCTACCGGTATACCTTCGTTGCCGGCGTCGAAACGCTCTGCGACGACGAGCACACCGGCGCCATGCCGGGCCGGTTGCTGCGCTGATTTCTCCAGAAACCGGGCGGATCATGGGCAAGGTCTTCCGCGTCGAATATCCGATCCGCTTTTCGCATTGCGATCCCGCCGGGCAGGTTTACTTTCCGCGCTTCTTCGACCTGCTGCACGACGCGATGGAAGACTGGTTCAACAACGGACTGCAGCAGCGCTTTGCCGACCTTCTGATGAATCGGAAACTCGGCACGCCGACGGTCGGCACGCAGTGCGACTTCCTCAGTCCGGCACGGTTCGGCGACACGCTCGTTATCGAACTTTCGATTCTAAGGCTCGGCAACAGCTCCATCGAACTCGGTTTCAATGCCAGCATCGACGGGCGCGCCTGCCTGAAGTGCCGCCACACGATTTGCATTTTTTCCGAGGAAACGTCGAAGG
>DATFUO010000331.1:0-3274 GCA_035260785.1 Burkholderiales bacterium | reverse complement strand
GACGCGGTCAATAGCACAGCAAGAAAGCAAGGCCTTTCGGGCCCTGCCTGGATTGCAATGACAATAGATAATGCACTCCAGCAGCAGAGTGCCGCCCGAGCTCAGTAGAACTGACTGCCGAGCGCACTTCGTCGTGTATTGCCGGTGCTGATTGGGCTGGCTGTTTGCATACGGCCTCGCCGGCAGGCGCGCAAACGCCATCAGGTACCAATGTCGGTGTGCTTACTTGCACGATGGCACCGTCCATTGGCCTTACAGCCAAATTGCGGACCTACGCCGAGAACCCGCGACCCGAAGCCTCCAAGAATCGGGGCTCCACCGAAAGCGAGTCAGATATGCTTCCCATACGGGTGGTCGCAAACACGCGCCCGCCTTGTCAATCGCAGCAATGCGGCGTGTCCGATTTCCATTCACATGCCCTAGCGTTGATGAACTAGCGCGCCACGCTCAAGAAGCCAACATGTAACCGCCATTAGAGTGATGAACACCTTATCGTGCAAAGACTGAGTGGGAGTTAAGACCTACAATTGGTGCGGTAATCAGTCCATCTTCTTGTCGGAAGGCGTCAATCTAACCGCATCTGTCACAGTTGCCCTCGGGATGGCCGTATAAAGGAAGCTTTCGTAATATCGTTGTAACGCGAAGCGCGTCAGCACGCCGATAGCGGACGCAAGCGGCACGGCAATTAAAAGGCCGACGAACCCGAACAGGTAGCCGAATGCGAACAGCGCAAACATGATCCAGACTGGGTTCAAGTTGACGCGCCGGCCGACGAAATAGGGCGACAGCAAATAGTCTGACAGCGTCTGGCCGAGGAAGAAGATCGCCGGGACGATCCAGATGAGGGCCCAATGCGGCCAGAACTGTGCAATCGCAACGAACGTCGATGTGACGAGCCCGCTCAGCGAGCCGAGATACGGCACGAAGCTTATAAGTCCTGCCGCAATTCCGATCAGGAGCCCATGCTTGAGCCCGAGCAAGGACAGCGCTGCCGCGTAGAATACCGCGAGGATCAGGCACAGCGTGCCCTGACCGATCACAAAGCCGCCGATCGTGTCGTCGATCTTGCGAGCAAGAGCCCGGACGGTATCGCGCTGCGCCGGCGGTATCCAGTTATCGATAACCGCCACCATCTTCTTCCAATCATAGATGAGATAGCAGGCAACAATCGGGGTCACTACCAGTAGGGAGAAGGCCGAGATCAGGGCCCGGCCTCCGGTCCAAACCGAACGCAGAAAATCTTTGAGCCAGGCAGTCGCCAATGTGGTTAGTTCCCCGACCGACTGCTCGGCGTAGGCCAGGCCTTCTCCGACAAGCTTGCTCAGCCACGGCCAATTTGGATCGGTCGCGAGCCCCCGCACCCTTTTGATGTAGAGCGGAAAATTATCGATGAAATAGGCAAGCTCACCGACAACGACCGGGGCGGTCAGAATGATAAGCGCGGTCACGCCGACAACGAACAACCCGACGATGGTTAGCGTCGCAATGAGGCGGTTCATTCCGAGCCGTTCCAGCCGGGTGGCCAGAGGATCAAGTAGATACGCCAGTAGCATACCGGCGACGAAAGGCAGCAGGACTTCACGCAATAGAACGACGGCGACGACGACCGCCGCCAATACCGCAATCCAGAATGCGACGGGCCGAGTGAGGTTCATGGTTCATGCTTACATCAAGCCGGCCGGGGCGATATGCTGCGCACGTGTATGACCAGCGGTCGGATATTTTCGACCGGTCTGGCAGGGAGATCATACTTTGGCACAGAAGTATTACTTTGTCAGTGACCTGCACATGGGTGGCGACGGTCAATTGCAGCATTGCGATTACGCCGCCGAGTTCATCGAATTCCTGAAGGAGTTGGAAAAGGAAGGCCCCGACACCGAGTTTCTGATCGTGGGCGACACGTTTGGCTTCTGGGAGCTCACGCTTGTGCGCGGGGTCGAAAGGCTTGCGCACATCATACAGGCGCACCAGGCGATTTTCGATCAACTCAGGGCCACCGGCGCGCGCATCAAGGTGACCATGATGGTCGGGAATCACGACTATGATCTCGCTTGCGATCCGGCCTTTGTGGAGAAACTGCAGGCATACAACATCCATCTGGACCCGAGCCTGGTCCTGATCCGCCCGGTGGGCGACAAGAGGATATGGATCGAACACGGACAGCAGCGCGATCAGTTCAACAGCTTCCCCGAATATGGCAACGCTTACGCTCTCCCGGTGGGCTACTTCATCACGGAAACCTTCGTCAGCGGAGCCAGCCGGTATTCGGACTTCGGCCGGGGAGACTGGCTCAAGGACATCCGCTCCGTGGGCACGATGCAGATTCCCGACTGGATGCTGTCGAACTACTTCTACCGCGAGATGAGTATGGCGCTACGCTGGGTGCTGCTGCCCTTCCTGCTGCTGGCCGGCGTCACGGTGATAGCGATTCTCGGGGAAATCCTTCGGGTCGCGGGCATCTTTGATTACAATATCATATTTCACAACCCGCTGATGAGCAGGCTGGGGATCATCGACAACGTCCTTCAGGTCGTGATCACGATCAATTCCCTATTTTTGATTTTGTTCGGTATCCCTGCGTTGGTCGTCGAACGTGACCTCATGCGAACGTTGCATCGCTTTCGTTTACAGACGAGCCACGGAGTGACCCCGAACCTCGATTCGGAAGCGCCCTACCTAAAAGGGGCTCAGGAGGTTTTCCAGGCGGATGACAAGGTAGCGGTGTTCATTTTCGGACACACGCATTCGGCGTTCCTGCGGCGACTGGGTCCCGCCGGTCAAGTCGTCATCAATACCGGTACGTGGCTAAAGCTATTGTCCCGTGTTCCGGTGCGCTTTGGCTTGTTGCCCGCGGTCTACTATCCTTCGTATCGCCTGAATTACTTCCGGATCGAGAAGGAAAACGACCAACTTGTGATCGACTATGTCGAAATTCCCAAGACGCCTGAGCGCGAACTGACTTGGCTGCAGCGTCTCGTGATCCTGGGGAATGTGCCGAAGTCACCAGAAGCAATCCCCGCAAGGACGATTATCGATCTGTAATGCGTTGCTCAGCGATCGTGCGTATAAAAAGCAGTGCCCCTACGATCATCGCAAGCCCCTCATGGATCAACGAAGTTAAGCTTCTGCAGGGCTGTGCGTCTTGGTTTTGACCCCGTCAGGCAATGGGGTGTTCTCGGACAAAGACATCCTCAAAAGGGTCTACAATTGTTTCCTCTTTCGCGTCACCCTTCCCTCATGCCAGAACATTTTCAGCGTGAAAATGAACTCGTCG
>DATFUO010000330.1:0-10443 GCA_035260785.1 Burkholderiales bacterium | reverse complement strand
CGCGCGCCTGGCTTTCGGCGCATGGCGACGACGTTGCGCAAGTGCGGGCCACCGCTGTTTTCCGCGACCTGGTTCGTCGCCGTCGCGCCGGCGAACCGGTCGCCTATCTGGTCGGAAGGCGGGAATTTTATGGACTCGATTTCCGTGTCTCCCCAGACGTATTGATCCCGCGAGCAGATACGGAAACGCTGATCGATGCGGCGCTCGAAATATTGACGCCGCCGGCAGGGCTCGAAGTACTCGATCTTGGAACTGGGAACGGGTGCGTCGCGATAACCATTGCTCACGAGCGCTCCGCGGCACGCGTTACCGCAGTGGACGTTTCGGTTGCCGCATTGAACGTTGCCCGCGAGAACGCTGTCGCCATCGGAGTGGACGTCGAGTTTGTTCGAGGTACGTGGTTCGAGCCGCTGGCCGGGCGCCGATTCGACCTGATTGTTTCCAATCCGCCGTACGTGGCGGCCGGAGATCCGCATTTGCAGCAGGGCGACTTGCGTTTCGAGCCCGCAGCCGCGCTGGCCTCGGGGGTGGATGGGCTGACCGACATCCGCACCATAGTTGCAGGCGCACCCGCGTTCCTGCGCGCGGGAGGCTGGTTGCTGTTCGAGCATGGCTATGACCAGGCTGGCGTTTGCAGAGACCTTTTATACGACGCGGGTTTTGCCGAGGTAATCGGCCGTGCCGATATCGCCGGATTACCACGCGTGGCGGGCGGACGCCTATTGACGCGCAAATCGCCGAATCGTTAACATCGGTGTTATCCAACGGGCACCTCCAAGCCGGAGCTGCTCCCACTTATCCAGAGGTAAATGTTCATGAATGCTCAGGACAGGATCAGGCAGCAGGTGACGGGCAATCCGGTCGTGCTGTATATGAAGGGTACGCCGGACGCGCCGATGTGCGGTTTCAGTGCCGCGGCGGTGCAGATACTCGAGGCTTGTGGCGTCGAGAACGTGGCGACGGTCGATGTACTGAGCGATCAGGATGTCCGCCAGGGCATCAAGGAATTCTCGAACTGGCCAACTATTCCGCAACTGTACGTGAACGGCGAATTTGTGGGCGGCGCGGACATCATGCGCGAAATGTATCAGTCCGGCGAGTTGCAGAAGCTTTTCGGGAAATAGCGGGATTGCGGCTGAAAGGGCTGGCCTTCGCGCCAGCCTTTTTTTTGCGACCAACTCCGCATGGTCGGCGTTGAGCAGTTACGCAAATCCGCGCTGCCCGCGCCGTGGCAATCGGGACCGGCGTTACGCGTTATCATGGCTGCCGCGGCAATGAGAACGAGACACGACGCGTTTTTCCATTCGACGCCGCCGAATCGCCAGACGGAGAAATGTCATGATGGAATTGGTGCGGCTGGCCTTGCGCCGCCCGTACACCGTGGCCGTGCTGTCGCTGCTGGTGCTCCTGCTCGGTGGCCTGGCGGTAACGCGCATGGTGGTCGACTTTTTCCCGAAGATCGACATCCCCGTCGTTTTCGTCGGTTGGAACTACCCTGGCCTGTCGGCCGAGGAAATGGAACGCCGCGTCATCATCATCAGCGAGCGCGCCTATTCGACGACGGTCAACGGCATTGAGCGCATCGAATCCAACTGCATTCCCGGCATCGGCCTGGTCAAGGTGTATTTCCACCAGGGCACCGATATCGGCGCTTCGATCGCGCAGATCAACGCCATCAACGGCACCATCCTGCGCATCCTGCCTCCGGGAATTACGCCGCCAGTGATCATCCAGTACGATGCGGCCACCGTGCCGATCGTGCAAATGGTGTTGTCGAGCAGGACCGTTCCCGAGGGGCGCATATTCGACCACGCGTTCAACTTCGTGCGCGTGAAACTGTTCACCATTCCGGGCCTGACCGTGCCGGCACCGTTCGGTGGGCGATTGCGCCAGATCATGGTGGATCTGAATCCGCAATTGATGACAGCCAAGGGCGTCTCACCCAACGACGTCGTCAACGCGCTGCAGAGTTCGAACATTCTGGTTCCGGCTGGAACAGCGCGTATCGGTTCGATCGAATACAACGTGACGATGAACTCAAGTCCGCCGAGTGTCGATCAGTTCAACCAGATGCCACTGCGGATATCCAACGGCGTGCCAGTGTTGCTGGGCGACGTTGCCAAAGTCACGGACGGCTTTGCCGTTCAGAACAACATCGTTCACGTCGATGGCCGCCGTGCGACTTATCTGACCATTCTCAAGCACTCGGAAGCCTCGTCGCTCGCCGTGGTCGAAGCCACCCGAGAGATCCTGCCGGAAATTCAGAAGGCAGCACCCGAGGGCATCGAAATCAAACTCGATTTCGACCAGTCGGTCTACGTGCGCGCGGCGATCAAGAATGTCGCGACCGAGGCAGTAATCGCTTCGCTGCTGGTGTCGCTCATGGTGTTGCTGTTCCTCGGATCGTGGCGCAATACCATTGTCGTGATCACCTCGATTCCTTGCGCGATGGCAGCCGGGATTCTCGGACTTTATTTCACCGGCAACACCATCAATCTGATGACCTTGGCCGGCCTGTCGCTCGCCACCGGTATCCTGGTCGACGACGCGACTGTAGCGGTCGAGAACATCCATCGCCACCGGGCCATGGGACAGCCGCTGACGGTTGCAATCCTCGATGGTTCGCGGGAAGTCGCGCTGCCGCGCACGATGGCCACGCTGGCGATTTGTATCGTGTTCATTCCGGTCGCGTTCCTGTACGGCGTATCGAGGTATCTGTTTGTACCGCTCGCGCTGTCGGTGGTGTTTTCGCTACTGGCCTCGTACATCCTGTCGTTCACGCTGGTGCCCATGTTGTCGAGGCAGCTGCTGGCCGGCGAACACCACGATGACGGCAATGGCGGGGGCATCGGCGCCCGTTTCAATCGCGCGCGCGAAACCTCCCTGAAATGGCTGCAAGACACCTATGGCGCGGTCCTGGCGGTCATCATGCGCCATCGGCCTTTCGTGCTGGTCTGCCTGCTGCTGATGGGCGGCGTCAGCGTCTTTCTGGGTCGTGTGGTCGGCACCGATTTCTTCCCGACGGCCGATGTCGGCATTCTGAAGCTTCATTTCCGCGCGCCGATGGGCATGCGGATCGAAGAAACCGAGAAACTGGTTCTCGCCGTGGAGGAGGAGATACGTAAAGTCATCCCTGCCGAAGAGATATCGACAATCAACGACATGCTCGGGGTGCCCCTGTTCTTCAACCTGGCCTTCGTCCCCACCGACAATATCAGCGGCATGGATGCCGATATCCTCATTTCTCTCAGGCATCCGCACCAGCCCTCCGCGCAATGGATGCGCGAACTCCGGGATAAGCTGCCGCCGAAGTTCCCGGGTTCGACCATGTATTTCCAGAACGCAGACATCGTCACCCAGGTGCTGAATTTCGGGCTGCCGGCGCCGATCGACGTGCAGATCCAGGATGCGAACTTCGATCGCGGCCAGGGCTACGCCGCGCGGGTGCGCAAGATCATCGAGGAGACGCCGGGCGCGGTCGATGTGCGTCAGATGCAGGTGTTGAACTATCCCGCGTTGCGCGTGGAGGTCGATCGCGTACGCGCCGCCCGGCTCGGGCTCACCCAGCGCGACGTCGCCAGCAACGTGCTCACGACGCTGTCGTCGAGCGCCATTGTCAATCCCTCGTATTTCCTGAATCCCAACGGCGTGAACTACACCGTAGCGGTGCAGACACCGATCGAGCGCATGAGCTCGGTCGAAGATCTGATGGCGACCCCGATAACCTCGGGGGCAACACCGGTACTCGACGACGCGGCCGCCGCCAAACTGAATGCAGTGCCCGGCGCACCGGTGACCCGACTGTCCAATATCGCCTCGATCAGGCCGGAAACCGGTTACCAATCGGTGTCGCATTACACCGTGCAACGCGTACTCGACATTGCCGCCAACATCGACGGCCGCGATCTGGGCGGTGTAGTTTCGGATATCAAGCGCAAAATCGATGCACTGACCGCGGAAAAGGATTTTCCGCCGACCGCGAAAATCATCATCCGCGGCCAGTACCAGGTCATGAATTCCTCGTTCGAAAGCCTGATCGGCGGGCTGCTGCTCGCAATCGTGCTGGTTTATGCGCTGCTGGTGGTGCTGTTCCAGTCGTGGATCGATCCGTTCATCATCATGATGGCGGTGCCCGGGGCGCTGATCGGCATCCTCTGGATCCTTGCGCTGAGCGGGACGACCATCAACGTCATGTCGCTGATGGGCGCGATCATGGCGGTCGGCATCGGCGTGTCGAACTCGATCCTGATCGTGAGCTTCGCCAACGATTTGCGCGCCGAGAAGAAACTGGGCGTGATCGAAGCGGCCATCGAAGCCGGCCGGACGCGTTTGCGACCGGTACTGATGACCGCCCTGGCCATGATCATCGGCATGGTGCCGATGGCGCTCGGGATGGGAGAAGCAGGCGAACAGAACGCGCCGCTTGGGCGGGCTGTGATCGGCGGGCTGGCGATGGCGACTGTCGCCACGCTGTTCGTGGTCCCGGTGATCTATACCTTTGTCAGAAAGAAAATGCCGATCCTGCACGAGCTCGACGCCCGGTTCGAGGCCGAGTCGCAGGGACGCCGAGCCTGAGGAGTGACGAGCATGGCCGCGATGCAGCGACGACGCGATTCCTTTGTGGTTTTTTACATTGTCGCCTTTGTACTGGTGGCCGCGGCAAGCGCTGCTGTGTGGTGGTTCTGGCAGGAAAAGCAGACCCACCTCGCGCAAGAGGCCAAGACGCGCACGGCGCAACTCGACGCGGGACCGACCGTGGTCATGGGACAGTCCGGGCGCGGATCCGCGGCCCGCAAGATCAACCTGACCGGTGAACTGCGCCCCTACAAGGCGACCACCCTCTATTCGAAAGTGGGCGGTTATCTGTCGAAAATCACGGTGGACGTCGGTGATCGCGTACGCGCGGGCCAGCTCATTGCCGAAGTCCAGGCGCCTGAACTCGAGTCCGACTACCGGAGCGCGGTGTCGGAAATGGAAAACCGCGAGCGCTTGGCCCAGCGAACGCGCGACCTTGCCTCGAAGGGGTTCTTTTCCCAGCAGGCATTGGACAACGCGGATACCGACGTGCGAACCGCCCGCGGCCGCGTGGACACCTTACGCTCGCAACTGGCGTATCGCAGCCTGTACGCTCCTTTTGCCGGCGTCGTGACCGGGCGCTATGTCGACCCGGGCGCACTGATCACCAATGCCGCCAACAATCAGACTTCGTCGCAACCCGTCGTCACGGTATCGGATCCGTCGATGTTGCGAGTCAGCGTCTATGTCGAACAGGTTGATGCGCGTTATGTGCGTCCCGGCATCGAGGCGGAAATCATCGATACGGCCAATCCCGCGCAACGGATCAAGGCCAGGGTCAGTCGCGTGGCGGGCGAGCTCGATCCGAGGACTCGTACGCTGCTCGCCGAGGTCGATTTCGATAATCGCGACGGCGCGTTCATTCCCGGCTCGTTCGTCAATGTTTCGCTGATGGTGCCGCAGACCAGTTATATCGAGGTACCGGCATCCGCCCTGGTGGTGCGCGATCGCAAGAATTTCGTCGCGGTGCTCGAAGCCGACAACCACATCAAGCTTACGCCCATTGAAATCGCCGGGACCGACGGGGCGTCGGTGAAAATTGCCAGCGGACTCGGCGAAGGGGCGAGGGTCGTGCTCAGCCTGCCGAACACCGTGCCGGACGGCGCCAAGGTCAACCCGGCTGTTGCGCCGGGTGCACCGCCGGCGGCGCCTGCGACTGCGGGCGCCGCCCCGGCCAAACCCGCCCCGACTGCAAATCCGCAGCAGCCGAAGTAACCTCGACCTATAATTCCTGTGCGCCGGCCCGAACCCGGGCCGGCGCACAGGCTGCTCTTCGATCAGGTTTCGCGCATCCGATGACGATGAATTATCGCGGCGTTCATGATATGGGTGGATTGCCCGCTGGCAAGGTCGAGGCGACCGAGCATGACTATGCGTTGTGGGAAAAGCGCGTGGATGCGCTGATGGTGCTGCTGGCGAAGAAAGGGCATCTGACAGTGGACGAATTGCGCCGGAATATCGAGACACTCGGCGCCGAGGCCTACGACAGGATGAGTTACTACGAGCGCTGGATCTATTCGATCACGCAGACCCTGATCCAGCGCGGCATCATCACCATCGACGAACTCGGCACCAGGATCGCGCAAGCGCAGACCGATGGCGAGCGCTGATCGGGCCGATCCGAGATTCGTACCCGGCGAGGCGGTGGCTGTACGCGCCGTTTATCCCCTCGGCCATGTCCGCACGCCTTATTACATCCGCGGTAAGCGCGGGGTCATCGAACGGCTTTGCGGCGTATACGGCAATCCGGAGGAGCTGGCCTACGCGCGGCCGGGTCTGCCGAAGCAGCCGCTGTACCGCGTGCGTTTCCTGCAGCACGAAGTTTGGCCGGATTACCGTGGCGGAGCCGACGATACCGTGGACATTGAAATCTATCAGCACTGGCTCGAACCGGACCGATAACCATGCCGCACGATCACGATCACCCACACGATCATTCCGGTTCCGCCGACCCCGCGACGGCGCACCGGCATCCGCCGTTGCGCCCGGATCAGGACGACACCATTACTTATTGGCGCGCGATGGAAATTGCGGTACGCGGGCTGCTGATCGAAAAAGGCGTCGTCAGCGCGGACGAAGTGCGCCGTGCGGTCGAGGACATGGACAACCGCACTGCGCTGCAGGGCGCGCGGATTGTGGCAAAAGCGTGGACCGATCCTGAATACCGAAAGCTGCTCCTGTCCGACGGCAATGCCGCGTGCGAAGCGCTCGGCATTGATGGCGGGACCTATAAGCTGGTGGTGGTGGAAAACACAGATGCCGTGCATAACGTCATCGTCTGTACGCTGTGCTCGTGTTATCCGCGCTGGCTGCTCGGTTTGCCGCCCGACTGGTACAAGAGTCGCAACTACCGTTCGCGGGTGATCAATGAACCGCGTGACGTACTCAGGGAATTCGGCACGGAAATCCCGGGCGCTGCGGTGGTACGGGTGCACGACTCTACCGCCGACATGCGCTACCTTGTGCTGCCCAAGCGCCCCGCCGGTACGGACGGATGGCCGGAGGACAAGCTCGCTGCGCTGGTCACCCGCGACTCCATGATCGGGGTAGCCTTCGCCGCGCCGCCCTGACCGCCGGTGCCAATTGCCACGCACTGCCCTTTCCAATTGAATCAGCCCGAAGCGGCCCGGCGATGAAATCGCCCCGTCTTAACGCGATCAGAAACATTGCTTTCCGCCAGCCGCGGCATTTCCAGCCGCCGGCCAAAGGCGAAGTACTCGTCAATGCAGATCGCCGCTACTTCATCGGCGATGCAATCGGGCAAGGCGGATTCGGCATGGTGTACGATTGCGTCGACGACTGGGGAAACGCGCTCGTAGCCAAGATCCTGATCCCGCACGAGCAGTCTTACCGCGAAGTGCGCCGCGTCTGGCAGGACGAACTGCGCAAGCTCCTGGTCATGCGCCATCCGAACATCACCTTTGTCTACGACGCGTTCGAGTTCAAGGACACCTTCTATCTCATCATCGAGCGCTGCAATTTTCCACTGTCGCACCTGATTACCCGCCTGGGCCTGGATGCGGACCGCTGGATTCCCTACGTTGCCCGCGATGTCCTGCAGGCACTTGACTACATTCATGCAGCCGGTTACGTGCACAAGGATTTGCATCCCGGCAATGTATTCGTCAATGAGCAGCGGCTCCAGCGCCGGATGATCAAGGAACAGGTCTGGTCGTTCAAAGTGGGCGATCTCGGCCTGACGCGGCTGGAGTCCGACATTCGTGTGTTCCAGACTTTGCTTGCGGACTGGATGCGTCCGCCGGAAGCCTTCGAACCCGAAAAGTTCGGCGCGGTCGGTCGGCACGTGGATATTTACCAGACCGGATTGCTGCTGCTGGCATTGATGCTCAGGGAAATACCTTACTTCACGCGCGAGGAGATTCTCGGTGGCATTCCGCAGGCGCTGGCCGCCAAGCACGATTCCAAGTTCGGACCGGTCGTGGCCAAGGCACTGCGTCGCCATGTGGAATGGCGCACGCAGACCGCGCTGGAATTCTGGCGGGAACTATCGGCCGTGGCGGGAGACAACCCTTGACGCCGACGGCAGCGGGATTACTGCAGCAATTCAGAAAATCATGAAAAGGAGTGGACCGGCATGGATCTCGGACTCAAAAAACTCAAAGCGGTCGTAACCGGCGGTACGAAGGGGATCGGGCGCGCCATCGCGGATACCCTTGCCAGCGAAGGCGCCGACGTGGCGATCTGTGCGCGTAATGCCGCGGAGGTCAAAAGTGCAGTCGCTGCATTGCGTGCCAGGGGCGTGAATGCAAGCGGCACCGCACTGGATGTAGCGGATGGCCCTGCGCTGAAAGCATGGGTCGGAAATGTCGGCAAGGAATTCGGCGGCATCGATGTCATCGTGGCAAACGTCAGTGCGCTGTCGATTGGCGGCGATGAAGAAAGCTGGCGCAAGAGCTTTGCCGTGGACATGATGGGGGCGGTGCATCTGGTGGGCGCCGCCATGCCCTATCTGGAAAAGAGCCGTCACGGCGCCATCGTGACGATTTCCAGCGTGTCCGGGCGCGAGATCGATTTTGCGGCCGGCCCCTATGGTGCCTTCAAGGCCGCCCTCATTCACTACACCCAGGGACTGGCATTTCAACTGGCCGGCAAAGGCATCCGCGCCAATTCCGTATCGCCGGGTAATACCTACTTCGAAGGCGGCGTATGGAACCAGATCAAGGACGGCAATCCGAAGTTGTATGCGGAGGCGCTGGCCCTGAACCCGACCGGCAGGATGGGAACGCCGCAGGAAATGGCCAATGCCGTGGCCTTCATCGCCAGTCCCGCCGCGAGCTTCATCACCGGCACCAATCTGGTGGTCGACGGTGCCCTTACCCGGGGCGTGCAATTCTGATCAGCGGGCACTCGAGCGCGGAAACGTGCGGCGCTGTCTTGTCGTTGCGGCGACAACGGCGGCGACGATCAGCAGCACGAAGCAGATCAGCGACCACTCCGCGATCGACAGGCCGAGAAACCGCCATAGCACCTTGGTGCAGTCGCCGGTACCGCGAAAAATCATCGGCAGCGCTTCCGTCAGCGGAAAGGATTCGAGCATGAAACCGACATCGGCGCCGCAATCGAAAACCTTGGGAGGGTAGTGTTCGAGATAAACATGCCGGATCGCCACGCCGCCGCCGGCTGCGGCCATGACCACCAGCAGCCCGCTGTAGATCAAGCGCCCCGGTAGAGCCGGATGATGGATTGCCGCGACGAGCGCTATAGCGCCGACAACGATGAAAGCATAGCGCTGCAGGATGCACATCGGACAGGGTTCGAGCCCGAGCGAATGCTGCAGATAAACCCCGAAACCGATCAGTCCGGCGCAGGCCAGAAAGATCGCAAGATAAATCAGGCGCGAGTTGAATACCATCAGATGTTCCCCAAGGCCTGGTCCAGGTCGGCGATCAGGTCTTCTACGTCCTCGATGCCGACGGATAATCTCACCAGGTTGTCGGTGATGCCGAGCCGTGCGCGCAGTTCCAGCGGCAACGATCCGTGGCTCATGGTGACCGGATGTCCGATCAGGCTTTCCACGCCACCCAGGCTTTCCGCGAGCGTGAATACCGTGCAGGCTTCCAGTGCACCACGCACGCCGCCCATGTCGGTTTTCAGATAGATTGCAATCATGGCGCCGAAGCCGTTCATCTGCTTTGCCGCCAGCAGATGCTGGGGATGGTTCGGTAGCCCCGGATAAATCACCTTTTCTACCTTTGCGTGCGACTTCAACCATGTCGCCAGATGCATCGCGTTGCCGCAATGTTGCTTCATCCTCAGCGGCAGTGTCTTCACCCCGCGCAGCGCCAGGAAGCTCGAGAAGGGATCCAGGATCGAGCCGATCGCGTTCTGCATGAATTCGAGTTTCTCCGCGAGATCGCTTCGATCCCGGACGATGACGGCACCGCCGACCATGTCGGAATGGCCGTTGACGTACTTGGTGACCGAGTGCAAAACGATGTCGATGCCGAGGTCGAGCGGGCGCTGCACGTAAGGCGATGCGAACGTGTTGTCCACCACGGTCAGAATGCCGCGTGCCTTGCCGATCTTCGCGACTTGTTCGAGGTCGGTGATCTTTAGTAGAGGATTCGAAGGCGTCTCCACCCAGATCATTTTCGTATCAGGCTGGATCGCCTTTTCCAGCGACCCGGCGACATTCGGATCGGTGTAGCTCGTTCGCAGACCCATGGACCGCTTGCGTACCCGCTCGAACAGCCGCCAGGAACCGCCGTAAAGATCATCCGCCGCGATAATATGGCTGTCCGCATCCAGCAGCTCCAGCACGGTGCTGCTGGCGGCAAGCCCGGAGGAAAAGGCGAATCCCCGTGTGCCGCCTTCGAGGTCGGCGATGCAGCGCTCGAAAGCATGGCG
>DATFUO010000329.1:0-10583 GCA_035260785.1 Burkholderiales bacterium | reverse complement strand
CTGTTTCGAACATCCTAACAAGGTGGTCCAGGACGACGCGCGAAACGCGCGCGCCTGAGCACTGGCGTTGAGGAGCAGGTGAGTGATTGACCAGCCCCGGTATGCGGAATGGGTTCGAATCTCGCATCGCGCGGCACGATTCGAGAAGTTTATGACGCCGTCGATACAGGGGATCGTACCGGCGGTCAATACTTGATTGCGTTTTCTACGTCGGTTTCGAATCGGAGGTGCCTATGTGGACCACCAGACTCGCGCTTGTCGGCGCTCTGACTCTAGCCGCTCTGTTCCTGGCTCCTGTAGCCGGTGGACAAGCACCGACGGGAGTCCAGCGGATAGGGATACTCGCGTTCGGCGCCAAACCCGACGAAGGTGTCCAAGTCTTCCTGGATCAGCTACACAAACTCGGTTACATCGAGCGACGGGACATTGTCATCGAGGACCGGTACGCAGAGGGGCAGCCCGAACGGCTCCCCGATCTGGCGGCTGAACTCGTCCGCCTTAAGGTCGACCTTATCGTCGCTCTCGGCACGGATGTGACGGTTTCAGTCAAGAACGCCACCACGGAAATTCCCGTCGTGTTTCTGGCTAGCGGGGACCCCATCGGGGTCGGGCTCGTGCGCAATCTTGCTCGGCCCGGCGGGAACGTAACCGGCATAACGTTGCTGGCGTCGGAATTAAGCGGGAAACGGTTGGAACTGATCAAAGAGATCCGAAACAGGATCTCGCGGGTTGGAGTGCTATGGAACCCGGATCATCTGGATTATGACTTCGCCGCTATTCAAGCCAGTGCTCGCAAGCTTGGGGTGCGGCTTCAGCCGCTGGAGGTCCGACAGTCAAGCGATTTCGAGAAAGCGTTCAAGACCGCGATCGACAGCAAGATTGAAGCTCTTGTTGTGGTGCCCACAAGGCTGACTTACGTTCATCGGCAACAGATCGCGGATTTTGGACTCGCGGACCGGATACCCACCGTGTCCGGTTGGTCTGAGTTCGCTGACGCCGGTGGCCTTCTCACCTACGGACCCAACCTCAATGAGCGCATCCGGCGCGCAGCGGTGTACGCCGATAAGATCCTCAAGGGCACGAAACCCGGGGACCTGCCGGTCGAGCAGCCGACAACGTTCGAACTCGTCGTAAACCAGAAGACCGCCAGGATGATCGGCGTCGCCATCCCGGCGCCAATACTGTCGCGGGCTGATCGCGTGATCCGGTAGACCAGGGATTGGAGGATTATCAACGGATCGCCCATCGCATCCATGAACAAGGACGCACTAACTGCGGCGCTCCGCTTGGCGCCAGTGCGCAGGTTATTGGAATAACATTAGTCCTCTTTCCAATAGCCCGTCGAGGCTGAAATGTCCGGTGAAACCAGGCCCGTCGCAGTAGTCGCCGCAGAGGCACCTGCCCGTACCAAGCCGTCCAACTATCCCGAACCCTTTGCCGCGCGTATGGCCGGGCGGGGGAAGCGCCCGCTTGGAGACCTATTTGGCCTTGCCAACTTCGGCGTCAACCTGACCAGGCTTGCGCCGAATGCGTCATCGTCGCTGCGACACGCACACACCAGGCAGGATGAGTTCATCTACATTCTGCGGGGCAGTCCGACGCTGCACACCGTACTAATGCAGCGGCGTCGCGCCGACGGCAAAGGGTCGACGCTTGTTCCCCGGCCGGCCGCTTTCGGCGGCAGCTGAATTCAATCGTTTGGAGGCAACCAATGCCGAAGAACAATAGAACCTTGGCAATAGCATTTGTTGTCGTGGCCACGGTAATGACGGTTGGCTACGAGGCCAGGGCCAGTTACAGGTCCAATGCATTCTGCAAAAACGTCGGCGAATATGGAGATCCGGCCTACAAGAAAAATGTGTTCAAACGGCGGGTGTTCACGAAGCCTGACGGGACGACCCAGTATACGTTTACGCATGCGGGAGCCATCCCAGGCTCGCAGTATCATTGTTCTGTCGAGGTAGCGGGCGACAAGGTTGTTGGAACCAGGGTGTCGCATGTGCGGGCGCTCTGATGCATGGCCCAGCAGGGGCGGCAAGCGTGCCGTCCGACCGATGAATCAACGGATCGAATGGAGGCAGGCATGACAACGGAGCTGTTCTACCTCTTGTTTACCGTCCTTCTCACCGCAGTTCTTTGGATACCGGTTGTCACAGGCTACGTGCTGGCGCGCGGACCGCTGAAACCCTCCGACTACAAGGTCGCGCCGACATCGCCGCTGCCGCACTGGGTAAATCGCGCGAATCGTGCGCACGTCAACGCAGTGGAAAACTTCGCCCCCTTCGCGGCGGTCGTTTTGATCGCTCATGCAGCCGGCGTGTCGACGTCCATCACCGGGATCTCCGCCGCCGGATAGTTCTATGCGCGCGAGGCGCATGCCGTAGTTCACATTGTCGGATTCAGTTACTTCATGGCCCGTACTGTGCTTTTTACGGTCGCACGGGTCGCGTTTGTCGTCTTTGCAATTGAACTGCTGTGGCAAACGCTATAAAAGGTATTGGCGCAAATCCGCAGGCGCCCATCCTGGCGCCGGAGACGAGCAATGAAGCCGCGCGCTATTCGGCGAGCAACGCCTCGATCCGGCTGACAATGTCTTTGCTCTCCGGCTGCGTGCGCGCGGAGAAGCTGAAGGCACGCTTGCCGTCGCGGGCGATCAGGTACTTGTGGAAATTCCATTCGGGCGCGTCGCCGGTCATTTTTTCCAGTTGCGCGAACACCGGATTGGCTTTGCCCGGCACGACGCTGGTCTTCTCGACCATGGGAAATTTAACGCCGTAGGTCAGTTCGCAGAAATCCTTGATCTCCTTCGCACTGCCCGGTTCCTGCGCGCCGAAATCGTTGGCCGGAAAGCCGACGACCACCAGGCCCTTGTCCTTGTACTTCTGGTACAGCGCCTCGAGTCCCTTGTACTGCGGGGTGTTGCCGCAATAGCTGGCTGTGTTGACAGCCAGCACGACCTTGCCTGAAAACCCGCACAGGTCTAGCGGTTGTCCGTCGAGATTCTTCATCTGATGGTTGAGCAAATCGGGACAGGCGGCCATGGAAACCTCGCTGATCAGGGTGAGGGAAAGCAGGGTGGCGAGCAGGACAGGCTGGTATTTCATGTTTTCGGTTCCCGCGCAGTCGTAATTTTGCAGATAATAACGCGGCCGCCTGCGCAGCGCAGGCCTCGTTCGCTGGTTGAAGTTGCGCTGGGCGCTAAGCACCGAGCACCGAGCACCGAGTTAGCCTCCAATGGGACCCCTATCCGACATCAAGGTTCTCGAACTCGGCACGCTGATTGCCGGGCCGTTCTGCGCGCGCATCCTGGCCGAATTCGGCGCGCACGTGATCAAGGTCGAAGCCCCGGATGGCGGCGATCCGCTGCGCCAGTGGCGCAAGCTGCACCAGGGTACTTCGCTTTGGTGGTACGTGCAGGCGCGCAACAAGAAGTCCGTGACCGTGAACATGCGCGAGCCGGACGGCCAGGAAATCGTCCGCGATCTGGCTGCCCGGGCCGACATCGTGATCGAAAATTTCCGTCCCGGCACGCTGGAGAAATGGGGGTTGGGCTGGGAAGAGTTGTCGACGCGCAACCCGGGCCTGGTCATGGTCAGGCTGTCGGGATATGGCCAGACTGGCCCGTATCGCGAGCGCGCGGGGTTCGGCGCGATTGGCGAGGCGATGGGGGGATTGCGCTACGTTACCGGGCATCCGGACCGGCCGCCGGTGCGCGTCGGCATCAGCCTCGGCGATGCCGTGGCTTCGCTCTACGGCGTGATCGGCGCGCTGATGGCGTTGCGGCATCGCGAGGTCAACGCCGGCAGGGGCCAGGTCGTGGACGTGGCGTTGTACGAGTCCGTGTTCAGCCTGATGGAAAGCCTGCTGCCGGAGTACGACATGACCGGTTTCGTGCGCGAGCGCAGCGGGGCTTCGCTGCCGGGCATCGTGCCTTCGAATACCTACGCGACGCGTGACGGCAAGTACGTCGTGATCGGCGCCAACGGCGACTCGATTTTCAGGCGCATGATGATCGCCATCGAACGCAACGATCTCGCCGGGGATCCGGCGCTCGCGCGCAATGACGGCAGGGTGGCGCGCACCGAAGAACTGGACAAAGTGATAGGCGACTGGTGCGCCGCACACGACCTGGATCACGTGCTCCAGGTGCTGGCGGATGCCCAGGTGCCTTCGGGAAAAATCTACGACATTGCCGATGTCGTCGGCGACCTGCACTATCGCGCCCGCGGCATGATCGAACAGGCGCGCCTGCCGGACGGCAGCCGGATGAAAGTGCCGGGCGTGGTGCCGAAACTCGCCGATACGCCCGGGGGAACACGCTGGCTCGGCCCGAAGCTCGGCGAGCATACGCGTGAAGTGCTGGCCGAACTCGGCTACGATGACGGGCGGATCGCGGCGTTGAAGGCCCGCGGAATCGTCTGAGGGGCGCCCGCACCGGGGCCCAGGGAGGAGCAGTCATGCATGTCAAGGACATTCTCAAGATCAAGGGCGGCCAGATATTCAGCATCGGCCCCGATGCACCGCTGCCGCAGGCCGTGAGCCTGATGGTCGAGCACGACATCGGTTCGCTGGTGGTGATGGAAAAAGGGCAGATGACCGGGCTGCTGACGTTCCGCGAAGTGCTGGCCGCGGTGCATCGCTATCGCGGCGATATCCACGAGGTGAAGGTCAATCAGGTGATGGTGGAAAATCCGATCTGCGGCAACCTCGACGACAGCGTCGATCAGATGCGCAGCGTGATGACCGACAACCATGTCCGTTACCTGCCGATCAAGGACAACGGCGCGCTGATCGGCGTGCTGTCCTTCCACGACGTGGCGAAAGCGTCATTGCGCGCCGCGAGTTTCGAAAACAAACTTCTCAAGCAGTACATCAAGAACTGGCCCGAACAGGACAAGGCCTGAGCCTCACCGACCCCGGCCGGTGAGCGCCTCACCTTCAAGACACCTCGTCGACGACGTCCGTCCCCGCGAAGTATGGGGCTGGATGATGTTCGACTTCGCCAACTCGGGCTACACCACGGTGGTCATCACCGCGGTATTCAACGCCTATTTCGTTGCCGTCGTCGCCGACGGGCAAGTGTGGGCGACCTTTGCCTGGACTTTCGCGCTCTCGGTTTCCTATGCGCTCATCGTCGTTACCGCGCCGCTGATCGGCGCGTATGCCGATGCGCATGCGGCGAAGAAACGCCTGCTGGCGATCACGACGATCGGCTGCGTTGCCGCCACCGCCGCGCTGGCGCTGGTCGGCCCGGGCTGTCTGGCGCTGGGCATCGCGCTGCTGGTCGTTTCGAATTTTTTCTACGGCACCGGTGAAAACCTGATCGCCGCCTTCCTGCCCGAACTGGCCAAGGGCAGCGCACTGGGCAAGGTATCCGGATGGGGCTGGGCGCTGGGCTATATCGGCGGCCTGGTGAGCCTCGGTGCCTGCCTTGCCTATGTGACCTGGGCGCAGGCGCAGGGACAATCGTCCGCGCAGTTCGTGCCGGTCACCATGCTGATCACCGCGCTGCTGTTCGCCTTATCTTCGCTACCGACTTTCCTTTTTCTCAGGGAACGCGCAACGCCGCAGAAAGTGCCCGGCGGGGCCTACGCCAATGCATTTACGCGCACCTGGGAAACCCTGCGCGATGCCGGCCGCTATCGCGACCTGATGCGTTTTCTGGTCTGCATCCTGTTCTATCAGGGCGGCGTGCAGGCGGTCATCACGCTGGCCGCGATCTATGCCGAGCAGGCGATGAAGTTCAGCACGCAGCAAACCATCATGCTCATCCTGGTGGTCAACGTCACCGCCAGTATCGGTGCCCTGGCCTTCGGGCACTTGCAGGACAAGCTTGGCCATGTGCGCACGCTGGCGATCACGCTGGTCGGATGGTGCGTGATGGTATTGCTGGCATGGCTTGCCGAGGGCCCGGCAATGTTCTGGTTCGCGGCTAATCTCGCCGGCATCTGCCTCGGCGCCAGCCAGTCCGCGGGGCGCGCACTGGTCGGCTACATGAGCCCGCCGGACCGGCTTGCGGAGTTTTTTGGCCTCTGGGGGCTGGCGGTGAAATTGTCCTCGATCCTCGGACCGGTCACCTATGGCCTGGTCAGCTGGATATCGGGAGGCGACCATCGCCTCGCGATCCTGATTACGGGCAGCTATTTCGTCATCGGACTCCTGTTGCTGGCCGGCATCGACGCCGGCCGCGGCCACCTTGCCGCGCAGCGCGGCAGAGCCGTCGATCAGGCCTGAATCCCCTTATCCGAAATCACTTAGTCCGGATAAACAGCGCGTTATAATCCCGCCCTGTCGAATTAAGTGCACTGCGCCTGTATCGCCCCAAGGGAGGGGATTGCATGTTGAAGTGGATCAAGGGATCGAAGTCGGAACATCCGTTTGCCGACGAAAAATCGGCGCGCGAATTCATTGCCCAATTACCCCCGCTCGATCCCTACAAGTCGCTCGAAGAGCTTTGCTACTGGCTCGACACATTGGAAGTCGCAGCGGATCTCAAGCTGCCCCGCATCCTCGAGGTTATCGATCTCATCGACCAGGCCGCCAAGAATCATCCGCGCAAGCTTGCGCAGGATTACCTCAACGGCAGCGCGCGCCTGCAGAAAATCCAGGAAATTCGCATCTGGAACGCCGTGTTTTCTTTCTGGAAGCATCTCGCCGATGCGTATCAAATGTGCCTGACCCGCTTCCAGGCCGGCGCGAGCGGCTGGGGCGCGCTGAAGGGGCAGATGCCGATGGTGGTGGCGCGCGCGTTGCGCGCGCTGGCGCTGCAGCTCAAATGGCAGTTGCTGCGCTATGGACCGGTCGATCAACGGGTATGGGAGGAGATGGGCAGGCTCTACGCCTATGCCGAAGAACGGGGATATGCGAATGCGCCGGTCGTTGTCTATCCCGGGAAGTTCAGCGAGTCCACGGTGCAGCGGGAATTCCTCAAGGGCGTGATGCTGAACATTTCCTCGACCGACAGCCTGCTGCCGGGCAAGCTGGAAATCGCCGAGCGCATCGTCGCGCAGTTCTCCGAGTTTTTCGTGATGAGTCGCCAGCCCGCGCGCGGCTGCCATTACTACTTCGACCTGAATCAGGGCAAAGCTCCTGCGCGGGTGATCTCACGCTTGCAGATGATGCCGGGCCTGCGCTTCTTCGGGCCGGGCAGCGCGGCACGGGAACTCGAGAGGCTGCTTGCCACTGTGAAGGCCGACGGCGCCGTTCCGTCGAGCATCAATCTCGGCGGCGCATTCGATGCGGAGGTCGTGCTCGAAGTGCTGCGCCACCTCTCGCGTTATTGGGCGCCGATTCCGCCGGCGCGCAGCGAGGAGAGGCGCAATTCCGTATCGCGCATGAGCGTGGTCCACGACTACGACGAAATCGTGTCCACCGTATCCGGGGAAACGCACGATTTGTCGTTCGACAGCGCGGTCGAAGTCTGGACAGTCGAGAACGAGAGCGATGGCGGATATGGTGCGCTGATGCCCCAGGCCACCAGCGACTGGTTGCACGTGGGCGTGCTGCTGGGCGTCAAGCTCGATGACGGCGCATCCTGGGGCGTGGGGATCGTGCGCCGGTTATCGGCCTATGACCACAAGCAGCGCTACGTCGGCATCCAGGTGCTGACCAAGGGGGCTTCGGTCGTGAGGCTGGCGCCGATCAGCGCGTCTGCCGCGACGGAAACGGAAAGCGCGCTGCTGTTGCCATCGCATTCCAACGCTGCCAGTGGCGCCGGCGAAATGAATCTGCTGCTCAGGCCGGGCGCATTTTCGTTGCATAAAAGCATGGAGATGCGCGCCTACGAGCGCACCTACCTGCTGGTGCCGCGCAGGCTCGTGGAAGACGGCCGCGATTTCGACATGGCGCGCTTCCGTGTCATGCAGCGGACCGCCTGAGTGCCGCACAGGCCCTGACGCGGCAAGGATAGTCGGCCCGATGATCTCAAGCGACCAGCGATTGCACGCAAGTGCTCCCGTCCATGTCCTGGTCCGATAGCGTCCAGTTGCTCGGCGAGTACGGCACGCGTCTGGATGCCGTGCATTCGCAACCCGAACTCAGGTTGGCCGCGCAGCTCGAAATGGTCGATCAGGCGGATCGGGGTGCGCGCGCATTGCTCGAAGAGCTGGAATCCGCCTATTTTACCGGCGACGGCGATGGCAATGGCGAATCGACAGATCGGTCCAGGGTCTGGGGACTGGTATCGCTGTATTGCGCCCAACTGGAAGCTGCCTACATGCACCTGGTCCGGCAGTTCCAGACTTACAGCCAGGGCTGGGCGGAAGTCGGCGACAAGATTCCGATGGTGGTGGCGCGCGCGATACGCGCGAGCTCGATGCGGTTGAAGTGGCAGCTCATGCGATACCTGCCGGTCGAAAAGGATATCTGGCAGACACTGTCGCAATTGTGGGCCTTCGTCGAGGACAAGGGGCTCGCCCAGGCGCGCGTCGTCGTCTACGAGGACAAATCGACGCTGCCGCGCGAATTCCTGAAGCCCATGATGCTCGCCGTTTCCGCCGCCGACAGCCTGCCCGCCCCCGAAGTCGACATCGCCTATCGTGTCATCGAGCACCTGTCGGACCGATTCGAGCTGCAGCGTCATCCCGCCAAGGCCTGCAATTTCTTCGTCGACATCGATCGCTGGACGGCGCCGGAGCGCTATACACCGGTGTCGGTGGTACGCCCCGGCGCAAGATTTTTCGGCGCAGGCCGGGTCATGGGGCAGATCGACGAACTCGTCACGCGGCTGGCCGGCGGAGACATCGTGCCCGGGGAAATGAACCTGCACACGGTGAGCGACATGGGTGCGGTCATCCACGTTCTGGAGCACCTCGGCCGCCAATGGTGGGGCCGGCGCCCGGAACGGCGCGCGGAACGGCGGCGGTCGTTGTCGCAGATCGCCGTCGTGCATGGGTTCGACGAAATCATGGCCCGTCTTTCGTTGGGTGAAGTCGGCGAGCAGATGCGCCCGCCGGCGCAGACCTGGAGCGTGGAGGACGAGAGCGATGACGGTTACGGCGCGGTCCTTCCGGTGGGGCACGGCGAATGGCTGCATGTGGGGCAGCTGCTGGCCGTGAAACCCTCCGATACCCGTGTCTGGGCGGTCGGCATCGTGCGCCGGCTGGCGGCGCAGGAAGGAGGGCGGCGCAATGTCGGCATCGAGCTGCTGGCGCGCGGCGCCCGGCTCGTGACATTGCGTCAGAGGACCGATGACCAGCAAACCTGGAAGGCGCTGCTGCTGCCGTCGCATTCCGGCGGCGATGCAAGTCTTGCGGAAGTGAGCCTGCTGCTGCCCGCGGGCCGCTTCCAGCCCGATTCGAGCCTGGAGATGGAGGTCTACAGCACCAGCTACATCCTGGAGCCGCGCATCCTCCTCGAGCACGGAAGCGAATTCGAGATGGCGCGCTACCGCATCCTGCAGCGGGTTGCATAGATTCGCGAACCCAAAGAAGTACCACGAGCCTTCGTGGTGAGACCTAGACCTCGTTCTAGAGCTTGTGAAGCTACAGCAGCACGCGCGTAAGCCAGGCGCTGATGTCCTCGAGTTCTTCGGCGCAGACCGAATGCGGCATCGGATACTGGTGCCAGTCGACGTCGTAGCCGAGTTTCAGCAGCCGATCGCGCGAAGCGACTCCCAGCGGCAACGGCACGATGTTGTCGGCGATGCCGTGACCGAGAAAAACCGGCACGTCGTTGTTCGCCGCGTCGCGCTCTTTCTCGATCGTTGAAGTGAGCGGAAGATAAGCCGAAAGCGACATCACGCCGGCCAGCCGCCGGGACTGGCGCAATCCGGTCTGCAGCGAAATCACGCCCCCCTGTGAAAATCCCGCGAGGACGATGCGGTTCATCGGCACGCCGCGCGATTCTTCCCTGGCAATCAGTTCCTCGATCATCTTCTGGGATTGGCGCAGGCCTTGTTCGTCTTCCTTCCTGGCGAGATCCTGGGCGGGGATGTCGTACCAGGCGCGCATCACGAAGCCGCCGTTGATCGTCACCGGCCGCATCGGCGCGTGCGGAAACACGAAGCGTATCCCCAGTGGCGGCAGTGCAAGCTCCTGGATGATCGGCACGAAGTCGTTGCCGTCCGCACCCAGGCCGTGCAGCCAGATCACGGTGTGGCTTGGCTTCGGGCGGGTTTCGATTTCTATTGTTTGCAGTTGTTCAGCCATGATTTGAGGTCAAAGTGTAAAGGACGTTAAACCCAACACGGAGGCACGGAGAACACGGAGGACACGGAGAATGGCAATGATGGAAACGACTTCGATGTGTTTGTGGACGCGGGGCATGTACAAGCGCGCGCGCACATTGGCAGAACGTCAACTTTCGAAAACCCCTTCATTTTTCTTTTCCTCCGTGTCCTCCGTGTTCTCCGTGCCTCCGTGTTGGGTTGAGGGTTCAGGTTTTAGATCGTATCGCGGACTTGGGGCGGAAGGCCTTGCAGACGGCGTCGTCGGTTTCGATGTAGGGCCCGCCGATCAGGTCGATGCAGTACGGGATCGCGGCAAAGATGCCGTGCACGATCTGCCTGCCGTCCGCGTCCTTCAGGCCTTCGAGCGTCTCGCGAATGGATTTCGGCTGGCCGGGGAGATTGACGATCAGCGTCT
>DATFUO010000328.1:0-5727 GCA_035260785.1 Burkholderiales bacterium | reverse complement strand
GGATTGTGTGACGGACACGATGACCCTGAATTTACCCGCGCGGGCCGGACTTGTCGAAGGGTTCGGCGAGCCGGCCCGCACGGTTGCCGCGCTGGATACCTATCCGTGGTGGAAGCGATGGCCGAATTGCTGCGCGCGTTCGGCGAGCTTCCTGCGCTGCTCCACCGTCAGCACGTCAGCCGCGTCCGCCAGCGCCTGGGTCAAGCGCCTGGTGGTGGCGTCCAGCAACGCGATCTGCTCGGCGCGAAGGTTTTCGATCGCGGCATGGTCCACCTTCTGCGCGCCCAGCAGATCGATGGCCTGCTGGTGCACGCGCTTCATATTGCCCCGCAACGGCGCGAGGTCATGTGCCGCGCTTTTCGCGATGGCAGCGAGCTTGTCCTTCTGCTCGGGCGTGGCGTCGACCTCTACGGCAAGGTGCTTGACCATGCGCTCGACGTGCTCGTCCATCTGCGCCGGATCCATGTTTTCCGGCATCATGCTGCCCGGGCCATGCGCGAAGGAACGGCCGGCATAGCCGCCGACGAATCCGGCGGCCAGTGCGATCAGCAGGAAAAAAACGACGCGCCCGAATCGCGCACCGCCATGGCCGGACCGATGGCAACGCGGCCCGGACGATTGAGGGGAGGTTTCGAGGGTTTCCATTGCGTGTGTCTCCTTGAGGAAGGTCGGGCACCATTGCCCGATGCCCCGATCTTGGCGGTCGGGCGTTAACACCCGTTCTCGCCAGCGTAAAGTTTTGTAAAGAGCGGGGTGCCCTTGCGCGCCGCACAGTCGCCGTCAGCGCCCGCGCCGAGCGCGGGCTTACCACGCCGTCCCGCCAGTGGTTAAATACGCCACAGTGCCGAACGGTATCCAGGGAGACGGGAAATGGATGAAACCTATCAGATCGAAAACGTGCCGCTGTTTGCCAACCTGCCGCCGGCCCAGCTCGACCCGCTGAGGAAAGAGGCGGTGCGGCATCTCTACAAAGCGGGCGAGACCATTTTCAGTCATGGCGACCCCCCCGAGTATCTTTACATCGTGGAGGAAGGAGTCGTCGACATCGTGCTGCCGGCCCGGGGCGAGGAAATCATCCTTGCCTCCATCGAAGCCGGCTCCTTCTTCGGTGAACTTTCGGTATTCGACAGCCACCCGCGCACAGCCATGGCCCGTGCGACGGCAGACTCAAGGCTCATCTGCATCCCGTTGGCCAGCATTGCCGCCCTCACCAACCGCAGCCCGCTCGCGGCACGCCAGTTCATGAGCGTTATCATCCACAGGCTGCGAACGGCCGACGAACTGCTGGCGCGCGTGCAACTGAAAAACATCAACGAGGTCCTCGACGAAAAAATGACCATCGGCGAAAAGGTGGCCGACCTGGTGGCACGATTCGGCGGCTCGTGGACCTTCATCATCAGCTTCTGCGGCTTCCTGCTGCTCTGGATGGCCGTCAATACGGCGTACTTTTTCACGACTGCGCCCGATCCGTTTCCCTTCATCTTCCTGAACCTGATCCTGTCCTGCATCGCCGCGCTGCAGGCACCGGTCATCATGATGAGCCAGAACCGGCAGGCCATCAAAGACCGGCTGCAGGCCGATCAGGATTTCCAGATCAACATCAAGGCCGAGTTCGCGATTCAGCAGATCCACCGCAAGCTGGACGAGCTTCGCTCCGGCCTGATCCAGCACCGGCGCAACATGGAGCTGGAAAAAAACGGATGAAGCAGCGCTCCTTTAATTTACTGCGCGTAATTTACTGCACGGCGCCGCCTAGGCGGATTCGGCGCCTTCAAGCTCGGAAAAACGCACCGGCAGGATCTCGCGCGTTGCCAGCTTGCCGTCGGCGGCGTTTTTCTCGACGAGGATCAGTTGCTGGCTGTCCGGCAGCCCGGCGGGCAGGACCATGCGGCCACCGGGCTTGAGCTGGTGGATCAGGGGCGCCGGGATCAGGTCCGGTGCGGCAGTGGCAATGATGCGGTCGAAGGGCGCGTGTTCGGGCCAGCCGTGGTAACCGTTGCCCACCCGGACTTCGACATTGGCGCAGCCCGCGCGGGCCAGTCTGTTCACGGCCTGCCGGGCGAGCGGCTCGATGATCTCGATGCTGTACACCTTGCGCGCCAGCGCGGCGAGAACCGCCGACTGATAGCCCATCCCGGTACCGATCTCGAGCACTACGTCCTGGCTGCCCACCTGCAGCAGATCGGTCATCAGCGCGACGATGAAGGGTTGCGAGATGGTCTTGTCGAAGCCGATCGGCAGCGGCCGGTCGAGATAGGCGTAGGGCTGGATCTCGAGGGGCACGAACTCGTGCCGCGCGACGCTGCCCATGACTTCCATGACCCGCGCATCCAGGTTGTATTTGCCGATGCGTTCGCCGACCATCACGGTGATCGCCGTGATCTCCATGATCATGTCCTGGCGTAACGTGGCGAACTGCTCTTCATCCATCGGCGGCCTCAGACTGACTATGGTACGCCGGGCGCGAAGCGGGAGGGGGATTTTGGATTGCGGAGTGCGGCGCGACTTCGCTGCATACCGGACCTTGCCCATAATTGCGGAGTGAGAGGCGAGAGGAAAGGTCAAAGAGAAAAGCGGAAAGGCAAAATCTCTGGAACGGCTTTTTACTTTTCTCTTTTACCTTTTCGCTCCAACCTGTTTTTATCCTTTCGCTGCGATCAACTCCGGCCGGGAAAAGGCGCGGTCGCGCAGGTGGGACGCCAGGTGCGCGCTCAGGTCGCGGGCGTCGTCGCCGACTCCGTCGATGAGACTCGATTTACGGCGGCGCAGGAACGGCATGCCCAGCAGGTACAGGCCGGGAGTCTCGACGACGCCGCCGTCGTGGCGGATCTGGCCCTTGTGGTCGAGAACGGGCACATCGAGCCAGGAGTAGTCCGGGCGGAATCCGGTCGCCCAGATGATGGTTTTGATTTTGCCGGGGGTAAGGTCGAGCAGAAGCGGCGGCGATTCCTCGACGGCGGTGGGATCGAAGCGGTGCGCGGGTCCGACCTGGCGGTCGAGACCGTTTTCTTTGGCCCATACGTCGATCGTGTCTAGCAGCCGGTTCATCTTGAGGTCCGCCAGCGCGCACACGTTTCTCAGCGAGCCCGAGAACTGCGCCTTGCCGCCGTTGACGCCGGCGAGGCGGCCGACGAGTTTCACGCCGATACTCGTCAGCGAGTTGAGGTCGATCGCGCGGCGGTCGGCGTAACCCGCGAGTTGCAAGGAAGGCACATTGCGTGCCCTGACGATATCGTCGACTTCATCGTAGCGCTGATCGAGCACGCCGCTCGCGTCCATCCACCACTTGATGTCCTTGCCGCGATAAACGCGCGGCACCCGGACATGTTCGCCCACCGCCAGCGTCACGGGCCGTCCGGAGCGCTGGATCTCGTCCGCGATCTGGACGCCGGACGCCGAGGCGCCGACGACGAGCACGCCGCCTGCCTCGAGCTGATCCGGATTGCGGTACGTTAGCGGCGTCAGTGTCCTGATCGCCGGCGGCACTGCTTCGGCGATTGCCGGCACCGTCGGGACGTTACACGCCCCGGTCGCGAGCACGACCGTCTCGCATTGCCATGTGCCCTGGTCGGTCACGACTTCGTAACCCCCGCAACGCCTTCGCACCGACGTGACCCGGGTGTGGTTTCGGATCGGAGCCGAAATTATTTCGGCGTACTTCTCGATGAACCCGATGGTCTCGGGCATCGTGCGGAAGCCGTCGGGGTCGTTGCCCTCGTAGCCGTAACCGGGCAGGCGGCTCTGCCAGTTGGGCGTGAGCAGCGTGAGCGAATCCCAGCGCTCGGTCTTCCACGAGTTGGCGACCTCGCCGCGCTCGAGGACCACATGGTCGATCGAGCGGCGGGCGAGCCACCAGCTCATCGCAAGGCCTGCCTGTCCGGCACCGATTACGGCGGTCGTGGTGCGCACGCGGGGTTGTGCTCCGGATTGTTGCTTTGCGTTACTTGACCTCGACGGTGACGTTGGTCGGGTTCGTGATGATGTCGTAGACGGCCGAGCGCTTCTGCGATTGCGCGACGATAGCCTTGATGTCGTCGGGTGAAGCGTCCGCGTCGATCTTGTAAGTCACCTTGATGCCGTCGAACCCGTTGCGCACGTCGGGGTCCGCGCCGAGGATGCCGCGGATGTCCATGCCGGCCTCGAGCGTCGCCTTCACGGAACGCAACTGGATGTTACGCGCCTGCGCGACGGCGGCGATGCCTGCGGTCAGGCAGCCGGCCAGTCCCGCCAGCACGATCTCGACCGGGGTGGCACCCGTGTCTTCGGACGCGAAAACTTCCGGGTGGTCGGAATCGAACGAGAATTTGGTCTTGTGTTTCTGCTCGGCCCCCAGTCCATAGAAGCTGTCGACGGTGGAGCGGCTTTGCGTGCCTTTCATCCATTCACAGGACGCGCGCCATTTGAACTTGGCCCCTTCCGGCGCCTTGGTGAGGGCTTCGGGCGCGCCGAACAATGCTTCGACGTTCACGCCGTTGTTGACGGGTTTCTCGGTTGTCGTTGTGGTCATGACGGGCTCCTCGGTGGGGTTGATGGCGGACCGGGCAGAATAGCAGCGCGTCCCCCGCGATAGTTATACCCTCGATATGATTTATTCGGCATTCGATATTCGAATCGGTTATTTGCAGCTTGCCCGCAAGCGCATCTCCATGACGACAAAAGTGCGGACGAAAAGTCGGAGAGGAAGAGGAAAGAGGAAAGGGAAATGGGGAAAGGGCGAAGGGAAAATTTGAAGCGCTGGACTTCCACCAGTCACCAGCCCCTCGCCCTGGGCTAGGCTACCGTTCGTCCCTCGATTTTTGCCGTTGCTTCCCGCGGGCCCGCGCGCGGACAACCGTTCGTCCCGAGATATCCGCCATAGGGCGGATTTCACTGGATTTGAGGAGCGGATGCGCATTGAATGGGCACGTACCAGACGCGCGGCGCGGGATTGCCGGGCAAGCTGCGAGGAAGTTCAGGCAGGGGGACCCGGTGTAAATCAGTCAAACCGGTGACCGCAACGGAGCGCAATCATGACCGAAGTCGTAATGCTGCTCACCGACCAGACGGCCGGACAAGTCAGGCCCGCGCCCACCGCGGCGCAGAAGTCGCTGCGCGAAGGCAAGGCGCTGCTACCGGAGACGCTGCTTCACGGCGCGTACTACGGCGGAATGCTGGATGACTCAACCACCATCGGTCGCTGGCACGCGCATAAGCGCTGCTTCGTCTTTTGGGAACACAACATGGGCCAGTTGAAACTCAAGGCGGCCCCGCACGTGGCGCAAGCCGGCGCGGCGGCGGGCTTTGCCCCGCTGTCCCGGCAGGAATCCGAAGGCGAGTATCACATCAGCGATTTCGCCTTCGAAACCACGCACTGAGCACGCCTTTCCGGGCCGCGCGCAAGACGCAAGACGTTAATCCGGCGGCCGGTGCGACAAGCGCGTCCGATGAAGCGAAAAACTGACGGGCCCCCTCGGGGTCTGTCTCGTTTTGTGACTGAAATGCGTTCGTCGTATTAGTTCCGGCGCAACTTGAAAGTCAGCCGACACCAAAACGCGCAGGAAGCCGGCGCGTTTTGGGATACGCTAGCGCCCTTGTTTCCGAACCGGGGCGCTCGATGCAATACGAGTCAGAAGGGGTCAGGTCTTGTTTCTTGCCTGGCCTGAGTGTAGTGTGGCGGCATGTCCAGACCGCTACGCATCGAGTATTCCGGCGCACTCTACCACCTCACCTCCCGCGGCAACGCGCAGG
>DATFUO010000327.1:0-2449 GCA_035260785.1 Burkholderiales bacterium | reverse complement strand
AGCCGCACCGCCTGACGATGCCGGGGATCGGCGTCGCTCGGGTTGCCATTCTTCGCTCCTTTGACTTCTTCGAAGATAAGAATGTCGCCGACTTTCAGCTTCAGCAGGCGCTCGGTTCCCGGCGGCGCATCCTTCTCCTGCGGCGGCACTGGGACGGCGGCGGCGACAGCCGCCGGCTGCTTCTGGCTCGCGCCCGCAACCGGCTTCGTGGCGGTCAGGGATGCGGAAGATTTGTCGGCTGCCCCGGATTTCTTCTTTGCATCCGGAGCGGGCGGTTTGACCGGGTTGTCGGTGGTTGAGGGCTTGCCCGGGGTCTGCGGTGTTCCGGGAACCTGGGTCGTGCCCGGCGTGCCTGTGGTGCCGGTTGTCCCCGTCGTTCCGGTCGTACCTGTCGTTCCAGTTCCCGTGCCGCCCGTTGTGCCGGTCGACGGCGGAGGTGGCGGCGGTGGCGGAGCCGGCAAATTCACCCACTGGTCCACAAGCGTCGCGCTGGTCGTCCCCGTCGCCAGACAGCATTCGCAATCGCCCCAGGTATAAAAACCGATGCGATTGTGCGCGGGATAGAAAGTGATGGTCTGCCCGTCGGGCGGCGGAGTCACGTCCGTTCCCACCGTAAGCGTTTCGAAAATTTCGTAGCTCGACGAGGGGACATTGATCAGATCGTCGCTGCTCAGCAGCCGGTTCCCGGGCGCATTCGGGTACCGGGTAATAAAGAATATCTTCGCCGGATCGAGGTCGATCTTGTCGCTCGTCCGGATGGTCATCCATGCGCGGGCGTTGCAGCCTTCGTGCATGGCATAATCCACCAGCCGCGCGTGCCGGCGAACGGAGATGCGCTCGCGCGCCGTCCCCAGATAGGCTTCGGTGGCCACTGCGTCCTGGTAATAGCTGAGATAGTCGCCCGTGTAGGCGAGCAGTTCCACCAGGGTGACGCCGATATCGGGAACGTGCGTCTCGCTCCAGTCGGGCATGATCAGCGACAGCCGGTCGAGCATCAGCTGCCGGAAGCTTTCGTAATCCTTCGCCAGATAGTTGATGTCGGGCTCATCGCGTTCAGGCGGAGGGCAGCCGCAAGGCTGTTTGCAATCGAGATCGCTCGGACAGGAGGCTTTGAACGAAAAGGTGACCTGGCGATACCGCAAATCGAAGCCCGCCATCGGCGTCTCCGTGGAGCGCCCCAGGTCGTCGGTTTCAACCACGCTCAGCGTATACGGCGAGAAATCCCCGCTCTTATTGACTTCGACTTCCAGATAGTCGTCGAGCGTCGGGTCCTTCAGGCGCATCACGCGCAGATCGGTGATGCGAACATCGCGGATGCGGCGTCCGCCGGTCAGGACCAGGTTCGCCATTTCGAACTTTTTCGGGGCCTTGCCCAGAAAGAAGACGGTAATGGTGCGCTGGTCGTCCGGACCTTCCGGGCTTCCCACTTCGGCATAGTCCAGGCCAAACAGGCTGGCCGCGCGAACGTCTTCGCGCCGCAGATCTTCCTGGCAACTCAGTTCGGAACCATTCATGGAAACACCTTTGCGATCGGATCTTTTATGAGGCGGGCGCGCTGCGCACGAAGTTCTCGGTGCGGCTGTCGCCGGTGATTTTGACAACATATTTCACAGTCACAGTCAGGCTTGAATCCTGCGAGACGACATCGAGCGATTGCAGATCGATCACGTCGCCGAGATAACGCTGCAAAGCCGCCTGCGCTGTGAACTGGAGGGCGGCGGCAAGTTCCGGGCTGTTGGAAGCAAAGACCATCTGCAAAAGCCCGCTGCCGAAATCGGGCCGGTTCACGCGCTCGCCCGGGTTGGTGAACAGCAGTTCCTCGATCATGTCGCGGATGTGGTCGTCGTCGCCGGTCGTGGCCGTGCGCCCGCGCTGGTCGAAGTGAAATGGGAAGTCGATGTTCATGGTGTCCTCGGCGAGTGATCGCGCTGCGTTTAATTCGGATTCCCGCGTTACTTTAAACCCCTTGTCATCCTGAGCGAAGCGCGAACGCATGTGAGCGCGCCGCGAAGGATCCCTAAGGAGTATCGGAGTACGTTGTTGTGTCGGTCAAAAATCTTCGGAGAGTGTGCAATATCCAGGCAGTGCCGCCATCCTCGGGATCCTTCTCTGCGCGCTCACATGCGTTCGCGCTTCGTTCAGGATGACAAGGGCCTTAGGGCAATGTGTGCTTGTCGAAAGCGCTCCCCTACATCGCCGTCACCCGAATCTGCGTCACAGCGATGATCAGAGGTGTTCCCGTGGGAACACAAAGAGCCTGGCTGCTCTGCACCACCAGCGGCTGGCCGTTCGATAACACACGCACCGATCCGCTCGGGGGTATCCATGTGGCGCTCACGCACGGGCCGTTGGCGACGATGGGCGGCGGAAATGCGCAGCCGGCAACCACATACGGTCCGGCGACGGTCACCGTGGGTTGTCCGCTGACCAGGACGCGCGGATTGGGAAC
>DATFUO010000326.1:0-7979 GCA_035260785.1 Burkholderiales bacterium | reverse complement strand
TTCGATTCCCGTAGGGCGCGCCAGTGATTTCAAGAACTTAGTTCGGAAGCTAAGGCAAATGTCCAATAGGTGTCCAATAAACGCGAATGGACGCAAGCCGCATGGGACGCAGACCAGCTGAACGCAAACCAGCTTCCCTCTCCATCGAGGCGAAGCGAATGGCGATTCCGCGCCTCGAAGCTCGCCTGCACGAACTGGAGCAATTAGACGTCGCTTCAATTTCAAGTGGCGATGATCACAGAGTGGAGGAGCTTTCGGCGCGCATCCGTTCAACTTTGTCACGAATCTATGGGGAAGACTCGCTCGAATTTGCCCGACTCAGTGACGCGGCCGACCTGAATCGGACCTATGAGGTTTTGAATCTCGCGGGGATCGATTATTCAGACGGCCCAAGCCCCATCGACATCCGGAACGGTCTCAGCAGAGGTCGCTCGCGAGCCATTTCCCTGCTCCGCGCAGAATTGGATGTCTTGCGCGAAGACCTCGCACAAATCGAGGCGACCGAAACACCGAGGTCGCTCCCTCCCACATTGAGTACGCATACGCCGCCGCCACCATTTGAAGCCGTTTGGTCAAAAGCGGCTCATCGCCCCAAAGCGTTTGCTGATCCGACCATCAACGACTTCCTGGCCATGATTGATCGACCACTCCAAAAGGCAATCGAGCAAGCGCAGGCCGCGGTGGAGCAAGTTAAGCGCGACGCCGCAAGACGTTCGTCGACGTATCGCGTTAGTCCCGGCGATCCGGTCATCGCCTTTAGTCGATCAGGCTCAGTTAGGGACTTCGCCGCGATCGCAAAATTCATCAGACGCTGGACCGCTAACTGCCGGAGCTCAGAACGGTCCAGGTTCGTTTCGGTCAATGCCCGCTGCAGTTGCCCGAGCACCGTTTTGACCGCAGCATCGGATTCGCGCCGGACAACCTCGAAGGTCTGAGCCACAGAGCTTCCCGTCTGGCCGTCTTGCGGCCTTCGATCGCGACCTCGAATTTGAGATTAGGCAATTCGACGTGGGCTTCAGCTTCCCAATCGGGTCTACTGACCGGCGCGCCCAACCGCCGCAGGTGCCGGACATCGCCAACTACGGATCGAAAGAAAAAAATCGGACCATGTCCAACCAGGATGTTTTCATCGTCCACGGCCACGATGAGCTGGCCAAGACGCAAGTTGCCCTATTCATCCAACGTGCAGGGTTGAACCCGATAATCCTGCATGAGCGGCCAAACGCGGGACGAACCATCATCGAAAAGTTCGAAGACCACGGCGGCTCGGCGTGGTTCGCTGTCGTGCTGCTCACCCCCGACGATGTAGGCGGGCCTAGCGCGTCTGATGTTCAACCGCGTGCACGTCAAAATGTAATAGGCGAGATGTTTTGGTTTGCCGGCAAGCTTGGGCGCGATCGAGTGTGTGCGTTGAAAAAGGGCAAAATCGAATTGCCGTCCGATTTCGCAGGACTCGTTTACACCGACATGGATGACCGCGGCGCCTGGAAATCCGAGTTGCTTAAGGAGCTCGAAAACGCCGGCTATTCGGTCGACTGGAGAAAGGCGCTGGCGTGACCGGTCGCAAACCGCGATCTACCGGATCCACGCGGCTGTAGCAGTTGAAGTGAAGTACAATAGAAAAGGGCCGGCCGACCGGCCCTCTCGGGCTGCACGCAAACGGGAGCTGTGATCGATGATCGAATGCGACTGGTGTGACGGCACGGGGCTAACGCCGGGTACAGGAAACCAATGCCCAAACTGCGATGGCCACGGGATGGTTATTCCCGACGCCGACGATCTGAGCTGCGAGCCCAGACTTAACCGCCCACGGCGTAAGGCACCTGCCACGCAAGAGGGGCCCGCCGTGACCGGTGCCAGGGTAATCACACGGGTGAAGTAGGGCAGAGGTCGAGACGCTGTGACGAAAACGGGCGCGCCCGTAGATCGCCGGCTCGATCAAGGACGGTTCCGTCATCTCAAAAGCGATGGCGTGCAATAGGAGACAGCATTCCAACGGCCATTGGGCTTTGAAAGCCGGGGTTCGCCGAGATTCAAGTCGGGAGTGAAACCTGATGCAGCCTCACTCCAGTCCGTGCAAAGACGACGGCTTCGCTTGCGCGAAGACCCGGGAAGGATTCGACCTGCCGGTGATCGATGTCACCAACCCGCGATTCGCCGTTCCCGATGATCCGGCCGCGGTGCGCGGCTTGCATGATGCGATTATCGAGGGCGAGCGCAGGCAGCGCCGCATACCGAGTTTCATCATGCGAATGATGCTGCGAGCGGCGGCCCGGAAGTCCCGGCTTGTCCGCACGTTTTGCGATTCGGATGCCGGATTCTTGGATGGGATGAGCACATACGTGATGAAACTCGGCGCGGACAATCTCGTGCCGCCCTATGACACGCCGACCGATCGCCGAGTTGCGGCATCGCCTCACGTCCTCCTGATGCGCCTTCGGATGCAGCAGATCGCGCATCTCATGGCAGAAGGAATTGCCGATGATCTGGCTACCGCCGGAGCAGCAGCGCGGCTGAGCCTCATCAATATCGGTGGCGGTCCCGCGCTCGACAGCATAAACGCGCTCATCGTGTTGCGTCGTGTCCGTCCCGATCTACTGAACCGACGAATCGTCATCGAGGTGCTGGATTCCGACCGGGATGGTGCATTTTTCGGCGCCAATGCCCTCGCTGCGCTGAAAGCGGACCAGGGTCCGCTCGCGGGGCTCGATATCGGCATGCAGCATCACGACTACCACTGGGACCGGCCCGCATTGCTGGAAAGTCTTGTCGGGAAGCTCACGTCGGCAGGCACGATTATCGCAGCCTCCAGCGAGGGAGCGCTGTTTGAGTACGGCAGCGATGAGGCCATCGTCGCCAACCTCAAGATGCTGCACGCTAACGGCGCGGGCGTGCGCTTCGTTGCCGGCTCGGTGACCTGCGCGGACGAGACAAGGCGGCGGATGATCGCCGAAACACGCTTCAAATTGATCCCACGCGGCATTGCCGGCTTCACGCCACTCGCCGCACAAGCAGGATTGCGTATTGCCAAGGCCCAATCGGCGCTACTCAGCGCGCAGGTGCTTCTGCGTGCCCTCTAGCGCACGATGCCCGCGCTGTCTGTTCGCCCCGCTCGGGGATGCGATGAACACCGCGAGCGCGTCGGCACAGGCTGCGGCATCGACGCCGGCGTCCCACGCCTGCTGGAGAACGAGTCCCTGAAAAGCGGCGATCAGGAGGCGCGCCATCGCGTCGTCGTTGAGACCATCTGGAAGCTCGCCGCGGGTTCTGGCTTGCCGGATCATGCCGGCCAGCATCGCGCGCGGCGCGTCAACGCCTTGACGCACCGCGACCGCGAGGCGGCGATCATGGAGGCTCTCGGCCCAGAGCGCAATGGTCAGCCGTCGCCAGGCACGCTCCTCGGCGGTGTCCAAGACGGCAATGAAATTCTTCATCAGGTCGTCAATGGCGGAGGCAAAACTCTCTTTGCCAGAGGCGCGCCGCAGCAATTGCGTTTCGCGTCGATGACGTTCCTCGACCACCGCAACAATAATATCGTGCTTGCCGGCGAAATGGCAGTAGATCGCGCCGGGGCTCAGCGCTGACTGCTTCACGATGTCCTGCATCGTGGTCTTGTGAAAGCCATGTCGTGCAAAGCAGATCAGCGCCGCCTCGATGATCTGGCGACGCCGCATCTCCGCTCGGGTGCGCGTGATCCTAGGCATCGGGGCGCCCAACGGCTGCGAGGGCCGCGCGGTAGAACGTGTAGCCGCGCATCCTGGCGGCCCTTTTCCCGAAGTATCGCGCCCGGTAGTCGTCTGCCCCCAGATCCTCAAGCAACTGCAGGCCGAATGGCGCGATGGAATACGCCAAGGATTTAGGGCACAAACCGAACGTCCAGGGTTCACCTGCGCTCGACACTGCAAGCATGATTCGCTGCGCACCTTCGAACCTCGTCGGATCGGTGAGGACGCCACGGTGAATGTAGGTGAACGCGAGCCGGCTTCCCGGGGCGAGCGTTCCGGCCCAGGCAAATACCGACTGCACTGCCTTTTCGGTCAGGTAGTTCGTGACGCCCTCCCAGACCACAATCGTGACTTTCGTCGCGTCGAATCCTGCGGTGGCCAGGCGATCGGGAAGGCAAGCGCGATCGAAGTCGAGAGCGACTGAGACGACCCGTGACGGATCGGCGCCCAGCGCCTGAAGGCGGCCCGACTTCGCGGCGGCGGTCGAGGGGTGGTCGACCTCGAAAACCGGCAGACTGGACAGGTCCGGCAGCCGCCAGGCACGACTGTCGAAGCCCGCCCCGAGCACCACAAGCTGCCGACAACCCTTCGCGATTGCCTCGGCCACCCAGTCATCGATCAGCCGCGTACGCGCCACCCCCGATGTGCGCGCACCCGGCCAGAACCTGTCGATGAATGTGCGAAGCAGCACTCCCGCCAGCGGCACGGCCGACCACCGCACCAGCGGTCGCAGGGCTGGATCGATGAAGCTCTGCGCAAACGGATCGCGAAAGAGCGCCTTGCCGGCCGGCCGCACCGACTCCAGCGCGCGAAACAGGGCCATGAATTCTGCTGTCCGGCTGAAGCGTCCGGGTTGCACCGCCAGTCTCCGTAAACAGAATGTATGTTCTGTTTTTACAGCAGCGCAACGCGCCTGTCGAGGGCGAGGACGACAGCAATAGGCCGCGGAAGAACGGCGTTCCCCCCCGACGCCAGGGTGGTGTCCAGGGGCCAAGGCGCCGGGGGCGCGTGAGGCCATGTGGGAACCTCACGCATTGAATCCAACGTTGCGGCACGCGTCGTGTTCCCGACACAGCGGCCCCACCATTTTAGCAAAACGAAATACCCCTTTTTTCGCGAGCGAAAACAGAGCTTTGCAGAGGGGGCTCCGCGCAGCCCGCTGGCGGCGCCCGCCGGCGAGTCGTGGCCGCGACGCCCCATCCAGGAATCAGAGGTCAGAGGTCAGTAATCAGGACGAAAGAATGTCCACGGTGGTCTGATTACTGATCACTGATTCCTGGATTTTACTGATTACTGATTCCTGGAATGGCAGCCGGACCGTCCGATTTCTGGTATAGTATCGACGGCACCGCGACTGCACGAGGGCGCGCAACCCGAGTAGACCATGGAGGGGAGGATCGACATGAATATGCAGCGGCATTTTCTGTTACTGGCGACAGTGGCGGCAATCACCCTCGCCTTGGCGCAGCAGTTCGCGCCCACAGCCGCGCCCGCCAATCCTGGCGCGCAAAGCGCCGCGTCCATCCCGGATTTCTCCGGCATCTGGCGTCACGGGAACCTTCCCTGGTTCATACCGCCGGCGTCTGGTCCGGGGCCGGTCAGGAATCTATCGCGCGAAAAGGGGACTGGCGTGAGCGACTACAGCTCGCTCGTCGGCGACTACAAAAATCCGATCTTGCAGCCGTGGGCCGCCGACGTCGTGAAGAAGAAGGGCGAGCTCTCGCTGGCCGGCGTGACCTTTCCAAGCCCGTCGAACACATGCTGGCCCGAACCCGTGCCGTATCTCTTCAAGCACAGCGCCATAGAGATGCTGCAGCTGCCGGGCCAGGTCGTGATGCTGTTCAACGAGAACCATGAAGTTCGCCGCGTGCGCATGAACGAGCCGCATTCGGTGGAGGTGACGCCATCCTGGCATGGGGATGCCGTCGGCTATTATGAAGGCGATACGCTGGTGGTCGACACCGTGGGCGTCCGGACCAACCGTCCTCACGCAATGATCGACTTGTTCGGCACGCCCTACACCGAGAAGCTGCATGTCGTCGAACGTTACCGGTTGGTTGACTACGACGACGCGAAAGACGCGATGCAACGCGGCGTAAAGGAAAATCGGCGGGCCGGCGGACCTTACGACCCCGACTATAAGGACAAATACCTGCGGGTCGATTTTACCATCGAGGATCAAGGCGCCTTCACGATGCCCTGGACCGCGGTCATGATCTATTTGCGCGACCGCGGCGTTTTCCCGGAAATCGTCTGCGCTGACAACACGTTTTCATTTCATCATCAGGCAGGCGACCTTCCGCATGCGGACAGGCCGGATTTCTGAGCGGGCAGCGCTGCCCGTCTTCTCCCGCGTGCTCAGAAATCCGAGGTGTGCGCCGTGTCGCGACGTCGGTGCCGAAAAAGTACGGGTTCTCGGCACAGACCGCCTCGGGCCAGTTGCCGATGAGGCGCCGATACGTAACCCGCCCCGACCAGGGCGTGGTGAAGACGCCTTCGTCCTCCACCGTAAACTCGACTTGCAGGCCCTTCTTGGCGGTGTCCGGGTCGATGGTGCCGCGCCCATAGGGGGGAGTGGGCCTGTATATGGCGCCGTGCGTTCGCTGGGCTTCGGCGGCGGCCTCGCCGTCGATCAGCCGGTAGCGCTCGACGACATGCAGCGCCTTGCTGTGGGGAGTGCCAAAAGCATCAACCATCGAGAGCGGCGCGACCTTGATGCCGACCGTGTCGACCACCAGCGTATCGCCCTCGTACCAGCCGACCGAGTGGCCCTGCCAGCTCGGCGTCACGTTCTCGGGATGCGGTGCGTTCAAGCGGACATGGCGCACGGTGTTATAAAGCAGGTAAAGCAGCGTGACCTCGTCTCGTCGCTGCAGAATCTGCATCCCGAAATGCAAACCCATGACGTAGGGCGGGGGCTCGGGCCAGCATGAATTGTGCAGATCGGGCGTCACCGTGCCGCTGAAGGACAAGTCGGCGAATTTCTTGACGGCCAGCGCAGCCTCGGGTTTCAGGATCGCGCTCGTATGATCGCCCAGCCAGCGTTGCACAATTGTACAGCATGGGTCCTGCACGACCATGGTGCCATCGGCCTTGCGGTCGACCCTCACAACGGGACCGGGACCTGAAGGCGGCGGTTCGAAAAACAGCATGTCCCGTCCCCACTGGCCGAAGAGATCAGGGATGGAAGAACCGCTGTCGGCGGCGATCGCCGGGGCAATGAACACCGCCGCAGAAACGAGGAACGCGATTGTCCTTGCGGAGAACCGACGCGCAGTACGCACACGGTTAGTGGACATAAGCTCCTCCCTTTGTTGGAGCGGTCACTATACAGTGGGCAAGTGGGAGTTGAAATCCGCGCCCAGATTCACGCGCTGAGGAGCGCGTGTGTCCCATGCGCCTGTCACACCACCGCGTTCGTTGCGTCTTCTTCCGATTGTCAGCTTGACGCACAGCATCAGGCCCGCGGGCTTTATTGTGCGGCGGTTTCTGCGCGCTTTGAGGTGCTGCGGTCTGGGATGGCGAAAGCGCGGATCTGTCGGGCTGATCGCCCCACGGTCCTTCGCTTGCTGCAATCGCACGCGCGGCGATGAAAACAAAGAGCCACGGGATCGCATTTGCGTATCCCGTGGCCCCGCTCATGTGGAAGAGCGGTACTTGCCATTGTTGATGGCTCGTGCTGTTTTATTTGGCGCGTCCGGCCGCGACGTCAAGGTACGGTGACGCCTTCACTGCCAAAAAGTCTACGCTGACAACTCTCATTACTGGATCGCCCGCTTTCGCGGGCGATGACATATAAGCGATGCAATTATTTCCCGACGCGTCCTTAAATGGTGGTCGACTCAAGGTTGCTCGACCAGAGCGCCGGCGGAGATACTCACCCGCGCTCATCGGCCGGATCGATCTCGTTACAGCGCAATCGCGCGACCGGGCGTCCTGATATTCGGACGACCGGCCGCGTGATGATGGAGTTTTGGCTTTCGACGCGTCGCCGGGTCACGCCGACGGCGCGCCGGGTTTAGCGTCTCGTCTCAACGAGCGCCGTGGAATCCACAGCGCTCGCCGTCTTTCGTTTGTTTCGAGTGCTCTTTGCACTCGTTAAGGTGATGACTGTACCTTCGCTCGCTTTGTCCGAAGCGAGCGATCCTTTGATGTTATCCGTGACGCGTGGTCTGCTTCACAGAAGCGAGCAGGTGGCGCTTCGTCAGATGATGCGCGGAGGCGTACAGCTGGCGGTGATGCCGCGAGGTGTAC
>DATFUO010000325.1:0-5538 GCA_035260785.1 Burkholderiales bacterium | reverse complement strand
CGTTGTGTTTCGAGCGCTGGTCTGTGCTTCGTCGGAGCGCTTTTTCAGCAGAGTGTTTTCTTCGCGCATCATCTCGTCGATCGTCTTGCGGATGTCGTCCATGACGTTCTTTCCCTTGTCCGTCAGCACGATCTGCCGGGCGGCATCGAATCCCCTGGCTTTATCCTTGCGCGCGCCGATGGTCTCCTGAAGCTCAGCGAACTTACCCTCTCTGCCGTCGATCAGAGGTTCAAGAATATCGAGCCTTCGCTGCTGATTGACGTTATCCCTGGTCAGCTCCCTGAGCGACTTGACCTTTTGGTTAATCGTCTCCTTGGCAGCGCGAAACGGCTCCAGATACCGCTCTTCGCCGGTGATGATGTAGCCCCGTTGCCCGGTCTCAGCGTCCTTCATTCCAGAGAGCACGGCTTCGAGTTTTTCCAGCACCTGGTAGGTGTGGGCCACCCACTCGGCCGTATCGGTAAGTTTGGCTATGCTCAGATAGGACACGGTGCCGATGGCAACCAGGATCGCCAGCGCGAGTCCGAACCCCATCGAGATCTTCATTCCGACATTCCATTTCATGGTGCAGGTCTCCGTTGATTGTCCGCGTTCAATTTTCCACTTCCTCGTGCACGAGGATTTTCGGGTCCGCCAGGATGCGGCCCATGTCGAGCACTATCAGGCGCTCGGCGGTGATGCCCTTCAGGTATTCCGCGCCGATGCCGGTGAGGGTCGGCAACGGCGGCTGCACGCTTTCCACCCGGATGGTGAGCACGTCCACGCCGATGTCCGCCAGCACGCCGAGTTCGAGATCGTTGCCGCCGACCAGGATGATGCGGTGCAGATCGGTCAATCCGTTCTCGGGCAGGCCGAAAAACTTTTTCAGGTCCAGCACCGGCAGGATGCGGCCGCGCACATTCACGACTCCAAGGACGAAGGCCGGCGTGCACGGCAGCGGTGTCAGATTCTTCAGCGGATGCACTTCGCGCACATAGCGGGTCTCCAGCGCGTAGCGTTCCTCGGCCAGGCGGAACTCCAGCAGTTCTAGCGACACCTCCGCAACGCGGGTACTTTCCGGCGGACGCGCCAGGGCTTGCGCTCGCGCGCGGAGAATCTTTCTGGCATCGGGCGTGGAGGAAAGGGTTTCGTCATTCATGGGGATCGCCCGGGTCGGTCATTGTAGTGAGGGTCTCAGCGAGCCGGCCGGCCGTCAGACCGTCCGATTCCGGTAGCAGATCGCCCGGCTGGTAACGGCGCAGCAAATCGAGCGCGTTGGCGAAATGCTTGTCCGCCTCGCGGTCCTTCCCGCGGCCGCGGGCGAGATTGCCCAGCGCAAAGTGGGCCAGCACGAAGTCGTGATCGAGATAGAGTGCCCGCTGCAGCGACGCGCGCGCCTGCCCGGCATCGCCTTGCTCCAGGAGGACCACCGCGCGCAGGTAATGCCCGGCGGCGTCCAGTTTGTCGGTGGCGATCCAGCGTTCGCACCACACCAGCGCGTCCGCCAGGTTGCCCTGGTTGGCCATCGTGCGCGCCAGCAGAGAGCAAGCCGCCGGATCGGGCGCGCGGCCGGCAATCGTGGCCAGCAGCGTGTCGGCCGCCTCCGCATAGCGGCCCTCGCGGTAGAGCGATTCCGCGACCGTCAGGCCGCCGGACAATGCGCCGGAGGCGACGGGCTCGCGCTGTTCCGGGGGGCTTGCCTCTGCCGCGGCGGCCGGTGGCACAGGCAGGGTTTCCGCGAATGTTGCAGCAGCAAACACCGCTATCGGCTCGGGCGCCGTCGGTACCGGACCGGTGCCGCGCGCGGCGGCACTTTTCTGAAACAGAATCGCGCCGGGAAAATTTACCGCGGTGAACTGGGGAAACAACGCCTTCGACGCTTCACTGGGGCTCACCGCCAGCCACCCGCCTTCGACCAGCGCATGGTGGAGATTGCCGATTACTTTACGGACTTGGGGCGTCGTAAAGTACATCAGCACGTTGCGACAGAAGATGAGATCCATGGCATTGGTGTCGGTCGCCAACGAGGGATAAACGTCATCCACCAGGTTCAGATGCGCAAAGGTCACCAGGTTCTTGATCTCCGGGATGATGGCGTAGTGGTCATCGGCGGTGCGGTTGAAATAATTCTCCTTGAGTGTTGCCGGCGCATCGCGGAACGACCATTCGCGGTAGACGCCCGTGGCGGCGGAGTGGAGAAAACGCGCGTTGATGTCAGTCGCCGTGATCGTCACGTGCCAGTCCCGCAAATCCGGCAGCATTTTATGCAGCAGGATCGCCAGAGAATACGGCTCTTCGCCGCTGCAGCAAGCCGCGCTCCAGATGCGCAGCCGCCGCCCCCGCCCGCGCCTTGCGCGGATTAACTCGGGCAGGATGTGTTCGGCAAGCGCGTCCAGCGTTTGCTTGTCCCGGAAAAAGTAGGTTTCGCCGATCGTGAGATGGTTCGCCAGCACCTGCAGTTGCGCTTTGGTTGGCGGCGCCGACAGCAGCCAGCCGACGCATGCCGCGACATCCTCTATGCCGAACTCCCGCGCCGCACCGGCCAGGCCGCGCTTCAGGTCGTCCCAGCGCTCGCGCGGGAAATGCAGCCCCATGCTTTGGGCAATGAACTCGCTCAGTTGCGACCATTGCGCCTCGCGGACCTGGCTGGGCATCATTCGCCTCCCGTCATAGCCGCGTCGAGCGCGAGCGCCTCGTCCAGAGAGAGAAACTTTTCCAGGTCATGGATCAAGATCAACCCATCATCGAGCTTTACCACGCCGTCGAGGTACTCGGCAGTGGGAAGGATTTCGCCGGCGCCGACGAATTGTTGTTGCGAATAGGCGAGCACACCGACGATGGCGTCAACCACCAGCGCGACCGGCCGTCGTTGCGTATGTGCGACGACGATCTGATCGGTCAAGACGACTTCGTGCTCCGGCAAACTAAATCGGCGACGCAGATTCACCACCGGGATCAGCCGCCCCTGCACGTTGATGACGCCGAGCACAATATCGGGGCCATTGGGCAGGGGAGTGATTTCGACGATGCGCACTGCGCGCTCGACCGAGGACAGCGGCAGTCCATAGCGCTGTTCGCCGAGGGTGAAGACGACAAGCGGATGCTGTGCTCCCATCGCCGTCATGGAATGTCCGTTCAACAATTACGAAGAGGCCGGCGCCCCGTTTAAAAAGACACGCGATCGGCCTCGCATGAAACTCACGCCCCCCGGAAGCGCGGCTTCAGACCACTTGTTATGCGGACAGTATATAGGGACAGGGCTCGTGTGTAACCGGGCAATCCGTTTGGTCGCTCCCAGAGTTGATGATCGGCGAGCGCTTTTCGAATCACTTCCTGCACGTGCTGGCGGTCCCATGGGTGCACGCGCGAGAAAAAGGCTTCGAAATGACTCCGAGAACTGCTCGGGCTACAGTCCGTAGATTCGAAACAGTTCGTCGGACCAGGTAACGCGACTGGTCCGCAGGTCCCAGATCCGGTATGAGTGATCGCCTGCGCCTGCGCAACCTGTGCCTCCCGCCGCTCCAACACCAAGGCGAGTCGCTCCTTATCAGCGACGTCGCGGGCCAGTTGGTGATTATTGGCCGCCAAGTCTGCGGTGCGTTCGCGGACCGTCAACTCCAAGTGATCATGAGATCGCTGCAGCTCAGCTGCCGCCCGCGCGCGCTCGCGGGTAAGCGTGCAGAGGACCGGGCTCATCAGGGTCACTGTGCTGGTGAAAGCCTGTAGAAAGAGCAGCGATTCATTGAGATTGGTGTACGCGAAGGGCCCGAGATTGCTGACCGTTCCCCAGATGGCCGGAATCGCGACCGCAAATACCGCGGCGGTGACGATGCGCTCATCGAAGCGGCAACGAGCCCAAGCCATGAAAGGGATCAGGAAAAAGGGCAGCGCATGTCCGATTCCGGGCCGGCTCCAGCCCGCGAATACGAACACGGCGATGAGCGTAAGGGCCAGCATCGCGCCCAGCCATACCCCGGGCCAAATCCGAATGCCATGGAACAACAGCGCGGCGAGCGCTATACCCGCCGGCGGCCACACGGCCGTGGCGTAACCCGGGGGTATCGCGAACGGCAGGGAAGCTTTTGCCGTCGCAAAGTAACAGATCGCCAAAACTCCGACTTTGGCGATGTATGGAACTTCTACGATGCGGGCAAGGATCGCTGGGCTACACCGAGCACAGGCCGACGGGTTTTGTTCATCGGGTTGTGGCAGTGCTCAATGACGCCAATAGAAAAGCCGGTACGTACAGCCTGGTTTGCATGACCTGCTCCCTGGAGTGCAGGCATCCCGGAGCGCTCGATATTGTCGGAGCATCGGATCCGGAATATTCCTGCATCACCGGCCCGGAAAACGGCGATCGGCATCGGGCACCTGATTCTCAACTTGCAGTATAGGCGGCGATGGGGGGGCTTTGGTGGATTCCGTGGCGAACGCGAACATTGGTCGACGGGATTCGCCGCTCCAGGCAAGACGTCATGCCGGAAAAATTCCGCCGTGGGGCAACCATGGTCGCACGACCGGCTAGGTCGGCCATTCATATTCCGCCTGCACGTAGTCGCGCGACGACAGCGGAAAACATGATGGTTCAGCGGCTTGATACAGCCTGATCGCGGATTTGTCGCCGGCCGCCAACACCGGCTCACGATCCGGCATTACGCCCCCTTCGCAAGAACGAATCGGACAAAAGAATGTCTATTTAAAAGAGTTCTCGTCGTCACGGGTTCACCGACCGCGAATACCGCAGGAAAATGAATTCAGCAGCGCTGAAACCCGGACGAGCCGCATCTACCGACATTGGAGGTGCCTTGGATCTGGTGAATCGAAATGCTTTGCTGGTCGGCGAAATTGCGCCGTCGATTGCCGTCGGCAGGACGCTCGTCAATTTCGCCCTGCCGCTTTGCCTGTGGGCGGTTGCGCTGCTGCTTGCAGGGCGGGCGGTCCTGCCCGACTGGCTGTCGGGGTTCGCGATCCATGGACCTTATCTGATATTGGCGAGCGGGCTGCTGTTGAGCCTCGCGTTCCGACGCGGGCGCGCCTTTTTTGTGCTGCTGACATTCACCGGCGCTTATTTCGCATTTGTTTTTTTTGTGCAGCACACGGGGACGCAACCGGTGCCGCAAACGGTATATGGAGCATTGAGCGTGTTGGTGCCGTTCAACATCGCCGTCTTCGCCTTGCTGCGCGAGCGCGGCGCGCTCAACGCCCCAGGACTGCGCAGGCTGTCGTTGCTGGTAGTCGAAGCCGGCGCCATTGCCGCGATCGTGCTTTCCGACACAACAGAATTTGCCGACGTCCTGTTCGGTTCGCTCGTTGGCAACGCGGCATTTTCCGCACTTCGCGATCCCCATCTGGGCATGGCCTGCGCGGTGGCGGCCGTGACCGTTGCCGTGGTTTGCGCGGTGCGACGCGGTACCGGGTTGGATGCGGCGTTCGCAACGGCGGCCGCCTTGTTTGCGCTCGCCTGCAACGGCCCGCCGTCGCCGGGCACGTTCGCCTGGCTATGCACGATGGCGGGCCTGATCGTCCTGGTCGCCGTGGTGCAGGATTCCTATCGCATGG
>DATFUO010000324.1:0-7659 GCA_035260785.1 Burkholderiales bacterium | reverse complement strand
CCCGACAAGAACCGCCAACGAACATCGATCCTGCGAGGATTCTTTGGTGCTCTGAGCAGTCTTGATCGCAGCTAAGGCAAGACAGCGAATGACTGCTTTGCGCAGCCGAGTTGAGCGAATCGACCGTCTCAAATTGGCCGTTTCCTGCCATTCATGGACCAAGACGCTCGACAAAATGGGTCTGCGTCTCGAACTTTCACCTGCCTTGTCCGAGCGCTTCCGGATTAAGCACGCGAGTCGGCTTGCCGGCGAGGAAGGCCAGCACGTTCTCGATCGATTCGCGGTAGAACTGCGCATAGACTTCGCGCGCGCCGTAACCCAGATGCGGCGTCAGCACCGTGTTCGGCAGACTGCGCAGCGGATGGTCCGCGGGCAAGGGTTCCTGCGCGAACACGTCCAATCCCGCGACCAGTTTCCCGGTTTTGAGTCTTTCCACCAGCGCGGCCTCGTCCACCAGCGGACCGCGCGAAGTATTGACCAGGATCGCGCCGGGTTTCATCAGGGCCAGATCCTGCGCGCCGAGGATGCCGCGCGTGCGATCCGACAGCACCAGGTGCAGGGAGATCGCGTCGGATTGCGTCAGCATCGTGGTCTTGTCCACCAGCCTTGCGCCGGCTGTTTCCGCCTTTTCCGCGGTCAGGTTCGCGCTCCAGGCGATGACCTGCATGCCAAGCGCCTTACCGTAGCGCGCCATGCGCGAGCCGATCTTGCCCAGGCCGAGGATGCCGAGCGTCTTGCCATCGAGCACGTCGCCGGCCGGCACGCCGCCCTGGAATCCGCCCTTGCGTATCGCGGCATCGCCACGGTTCATGAAGCGCGCGGCGGATAGCAGAAGCCCCAGCGCGATCTCGGCGGTGGCGGCGCCGGACTTCTCGCCGCCGGTATGGCAGACGGGAATGCCGCGCGCATTGAGCGTATCGAAATCCATCGTCCAGGTGCGCCCGCCGGTCAGGGCGATCATGCGCAGCTTCGGCAGGCGGTCGAGCAGCTCTTTCGAGAACTTGGTGCGCTCGCGCATGGCGATGATGATGTCGAAATCGACGAGCGCGTTTGCGAGTGGGTCCGGTCCGGCGAAAGGTTCTTCGAAGAAAACGACGTCGGCGCGCTTCTGCAGGCCCGACCAGTCTGCACTCTGCTTCGCGACGGCCTGCCAGTCGTCGAGTACTGCGATTCGCAACCTTGCGGCCATGGTTCAGGTCTCCGGAAAATCCGCGCCCACGGTCACAGCTTCCCATTGCCGCAGGCTGTTGGAAAATTTGTCGAGCTTGTCGCGCACGCGCTTGAGCCCGTCCTTGCCGAGCACCAGGTTCATCGGCGGCGCCGGGGATTCGACGATCTGGATGATCGCTTGTGCGGCACGCGCCGGATCGCCGGGCTGTTTGCCGCTGTAGCCGCTGATCTGGGCGCGGCGCGCGCCCGATGTTTTTGCGTACGCGTCAATGGGATCGCGCACTTGCTTCAATGAACGGCCGGCCCAGTCGGTGCGGAACGGGCCGGGCTCGACCACGGTGACGCGAATGCCGAACGGTTCGACTTCCTTTGCCAGCGCTTCGGACAGCCCTTCGACCGCGAACTTGCTGGCGTTGTAATAGCCCGCGCCGGGATTGCCCAGCAGCCCGCCGACCGACGATATGTTGACGATGTGCCCGCGCCCGCGCTCACGCATGCCGGGCAGCACGCGGCGTATCACGGCGGCAAGGCCGAAGAAATTGGTTTCGAACATGTCGCGGAATTTCTGCTCTTCGCCTTCCTCGACCGCGGCGAGATAACCGTATCCCGCATTGTTCACCAGCACGTCGATTCTTCCGAAAGCTTTCTCCGCAGCGGCAGTGGCCTGTTTGACCTGGCCGTAATTGGCGACGTCGAGTTGTCCCGCAAGCGAAGTCTTCGGGTACCGGGCGACAATGTCCTCGATTCGCGCAGGATTACGCGCCGTGACGGCGGCACGATGACCGTGCTTGAGCACGGCTTCGGCCAGTGCCCGGCCCAGGCCGGTCGAACAGCCGGTGATGAACCAGACGGGAGAAGACTCGATGTTTACAGGCATAACTCATTCTCCTTCGGAGAAGCCGCAGGGCGGCGGCGTAACGGATAAAAGCGTGATATTACCGCTTGATCCTGTCCGCGCCGGGTAGTGTCTCAGTTTGGTTTGTAACTGGGAAGAAACGAAGTGGCGTTCCAATTTGGAAGGCCAGAAACGAAACCCTCTCGACTGGCTATCCACCAGGGGCCATGATAGCTTTTGAGGCGCTCGCCGCGCGACGCCGGGTTTGAACATTCACAGGCCTTCTCAGTTCTAAAATCCTGAATCCTTGCATTTTCACAATACTCGGCACCCGCAATTGCCCGGTCCTCGTCTCTCGAACCTTGATCCTCGGCGCCGCCGATCCCGCGGCCATTGATGTTCATTACTCATAGGACTTACTGAGGTGTTTCTGTCAATCGATCTGGGTACATCATCGGTGAAAGCGATGTTGACCGACGTGCAAGGGCAGGCCGTCAGCGTTTCGAGCGCCGGCTACGCGATCGACTCGCCGCAGGAAGGATGGAGCGAGACGCACCCGGACTCATGGTGGTCGGCGGTAATCAAGGCGGTCAACGCGCTCGACCCGGATCTTCGCAAGGGGGTTCGCGCAGCGGGGTTCTCCGGACAGATGCACGGTGTGGTGTTGTGCGACCGGAACGCAAATCCGTTGCGCCCCGCGATTCTCTGGCTCGACACGCGGGGCAAGGATTGTCTTCCGCTGTTTCCAGCCGATGCGGCGATTCGCAGCGGCAACCGCCCGAGTGCCGGCATGGCGGCTGCCAGTCTGCTGTGGCTCAGGCAGCGCGACCCGGCCTGCTACGCGCAAGCCGCATGGGCGCTGCAACCGAAAGACTGGCTGCGCTTGCGCTTGTGCGGCCAGGTCTCGACCGACCCGTCGGAGGCGACCGGTACGCTGCTCGCGAACCTGGATGGCGAGTGGGACGCGGCATTGATCGCTGCGCTCGGATTGCGCACCGACTGGCTTGCGCCGGTCATTCGCAGCGACGCGGTCGCCGGTGAACTGAGCGCCGCGGCGGCCCTGGCGTTGGGGCTGCCGCCGAAGATCCCGCTTGCAACCGGCGCCGCCGACACGGCGGCTGCCGCGCTCGGCAGCGGCCTGCTTCGCGACGGCGCCGCGCTGCTGACAACGGGCACAGGCGGCCAGATCGTGGCGATGCGCGCCGCGCGGCCGGTGTATCACCCGGAGCTGAACACGTTTCGCAGCGCCAACCCGGTGGGATTCGCACCCTGGTATGTGATGGCGGCGATGTTGAACGTCGGCTCGGCGCTCGAGTGGGCGCGCGCGCTGTTGGGATTCAGTTGGGAAGAGGCCTATCAGGCAGCGGCCGCAGCGAGCATCGATCGCCTGGTCTTTCTGCCCTACCTGGCCGGAGAACGCACGCCGTTGATGGATGCCGATGCACGAGGCGGATGGCTCGGGCTTGCCGCACGCGATGGTCGCGATTCGATGATGCGTGCCGCCTTCGAAGGCGTGGCGTTTTCGCTGCGCGCGGGATTGCAGGCGCTGCAGCGCGCCGGGATGGATCCCGAAGGGTTGCGGCTGGCCGGCGGCGGCTCGACGCAACCCTGGTGGCGTCAGTTGCTTGCCGATGTGCTGCGCAAGCCGCTGTACGGCGTCGAAACCGTCGATGCTTCTGCGCGGGGTGCAGCGCTGCTGGCGGGACTCGCCGTCGGCCACTGGCGGGCCGCCGATCTCGAAAGCCTCGAGCCGCGCGCCGCTCTGCTCGCCGCGCCGGCCGCTTCGCCCGGTCTGGAAACTCGATATGAGCGTTATGCCGCGCTCTATCCGCAGCTCAGGCAATGGTATTCGTGAGTCGAGCAGGCCCGGCGCAAAGTCCCCGTTCCGGCGATTGCCTCAGTTGGTGTCGACCGTGATTGCGCCGGTCATGATCGCCACGGCATCGGACATGTTGATGTCGCGCTTGTTGACCAGTGCCGCGCGCCTGCCCAGGCGTTGGATGTGAATCCGGTCGGACACCTCGAATACGTGCGGCATGTTGTGGCTGATGAGAATGACCGGCAGTCCGCGCTCGCGCACCCGGCGGATCAGGTCGAGGACCATGTTCGATTCCTTGACGCCCAATGCCGCGGTCGGTTCGTCCATGATCACGACGTGCCGCGCGAACGCCGCGCTACGGGCCACCGCCACGCCCTGCCGCTGTCCGCCCGACAGCGTTTCCACCGGTTGCTTCATCGAGCGGATGCCGATCTTCAGGTCCTGCATGTGGGCGCTGGCTTCGACGTGCATTCTCTTCTTGTCGAGCATCCCGATCAGCTTGCCCAGAACTCCGGTGCTGCGCACCTCGCGCCCGAGAAACAGGTTCTCCGCGATGGTCAAGGCGGGCGCCACCGCCAGATCCTGGTACACCGTTTCGATGCCCTGCCGCCTGGCGTCGATCGGGCTGTGGAATTTTACCGGCCTGCCGTCGAGGAAGATCTCGCCCTGATCGGGAATGATCGCGCCGGAGAGCGTCTTGATGAGCGTGGACTTGCCGGCGCCGTTGTCGCCGATGACCGCGAGTATCTCTCCCGGCAGCAACTCGAAATCCGCTCCGTCCAGCGCGGTTACCTGGCCGTAGCGCTTGGTCAGGCCGCGCGCCTGCAGGACGTAGGCAGGTGTGAACATGTCAGCCCCTGCGCCGCGACAGTTGATCGGTGGTGACCGCGAGGATCACCAGAATGCCGGTGATCAGAATCTGGTACACCGAGGGCACGCCCATCAGCGTCAGCCCGTTGCGGAACACGCCGACGATGAGCGCGCCGATCAGGGTATTCAGGATCATGCCGCGCCCGCCGAACAGGCTGGTGCCGCCGAGCACGACGGCGGTGATGCTGTCCAGATTGTCGGTCTGTCCTGCCTGCGGGTCGCCTACGCCGGTACGCGCCACCGATAGCAGGGCGGCAATGCCGTAGATCACGCCGGCCAGCGTATAGACGCAAACCAGCAGCCTCCACGTGGAGATGCCCATCAGGCGGGCGGCTTCCGGATTGTTGCCCATCGCATAGACGTGCCGGCCGGCGGCGGTTTCCCGCAGGATGAACCATGTGGCGAGATACATCGCCAGCATGAGCACGGTGCCGTAGGTCACCGCGGTCTCGCCGATGCGGAAGGTATTGCCGAGAAACACCAGCTCGTCGGACAGCCCGGTGACGGTCTGCGAATGCGAATAAATCTGCGTGATCGCGAAGGCGATGTTCAGTGTTCCGAGGGTGACAATGAACGGCGGCAGCCGGATCAGCGTGATGAGCGACCCGTTCAGCAGGCCGAACGCTGCGCAGACCAGGATGCCGCACGCGATCGCGAAGTAGGAGTTCATTCCGAGATCGACCGCGAACTTGGTCATCACGATCGATCCGAGCGCCATCACCATCCCGCAGGAAAGGTCGATTCCCGCCGTCAGGATGATCAGCGTCTGGCCGATGGCGATGACGCCGACCACCATCACCTGCTGCAGGATCAGCGAGAAATTCTGGCCGCTGAGAAAGCGGTCGGACTGGGACGCGAAAAACACGCACGCCGCCAGCAGCGCGATCACCGGGCCGAAGCGGGCTATGGGCGGCATGTGCTCGAGCATGCCGCGCAGCCCGGTGCGGGCGCTTGCGGTGGTTTCGACGGACATCGAAATCGTCGCGAATCCGAAACGGGCCCGGAACCGGGTCCGAATCCGTCAAGATTTGCCGGTCAGCGGCCGATCAGCCCCAGCAGGCCGCGAGGCCGAACTTGGTGTCCTTGCTCGGGACGCCGGCATGGGGCTTGTCGGTGATCAGCGTCACGCCGGTGTCGGTGTAGCCGGACACCCTCTTGCCGCTCTTGGCGTAGGCGACGCCGGCTTCGACGCCGAGTTGCGCCATCTTCAGCGGGTACTGCTGCGAGGTCGCCGCGATCACGCCGGCCTTGATGTTCCTCACCCCGGCGCAGCCGCCGTCTACGGACACGATCAGGATGCCCTTCTCCTTGCCGGCGGATTTGAGCGCCTGAAAGGCGCCGGCTGCCGCAGGTTCGTTAATCGTATACACGACGTTGATGTCCGGCGCCTTCTGCAGGCAGTTCTCCATGGCGGTCTGCCCCTTGGATTGATCGCCCTGCGTATCCTGGCTGCAGACGATGCTGGGATCGCCCTCCTTGATGCCGTAGCCTTGCAGGAATCCGTCGTGACGCAACTTGCCCACGGTGATGCCCGGAGCCAGGTCCAGCGTCGCGATCTTGGCGGCCCTGCTGCCCATTGCTGCTTTGGCGTACTGCCCGATCAGCACGCCGGCCTTGAAGTTGTCGGTTGCAAACAGCGCGTCGGTGCCGTCCTGCGGATCCGTCGGCGTGTCGAGCGCGATCACCAGCACGCCGGCGGCGCGCGCCTTCTTGATCGCGGGAACGATCGCCTTGGTGTCGCTCGGCGTGATCAGGATCGCCTTGGCGCCGGCCGTTACCATGTTCTCGATGGCTGTGACCTGGGAGGCGTTATCGGTGTCGAACTTGCCGGCGGCCGTCATCAGCTTGGCCCCCTGCGCCTTGGCGGCCTGCTGTGCGCCTTCCTTCATTTTCACGAAGAACGGATTGGTCTCCGTCTTAGTGATCAGGCCGATGATGGGTTGATCGGAATAGGCAGTGGCTGTGAAGCCCGCCAGCAGTGTCAACAGCAACAGTTTCCCAGCGTCTATTTTCATTTTCGGCTCCTCCCAAAACAGAAGAAATTGAAGAGAGCATTCATGTCGGCGGAGAAACGGGTCGAAGTTGAACGACTGCTCTCCGCTGCGCTACCCGGAAGACGCAAAGCGACTACGCCGGCTCATCTTCCCTGGGTCATGTTACTAAAACGCATCGGCGCAGTGTAAAAACCTGTTCTCGCAGCGCAACATCCCGGCCCTGGCCTTTTGCTCCAAAGTACCGCAACGTCGCTACGAGCCTGTGAATACCGTCGATCAGCGTCAGGGCAACGGAAAGTTTATTCGCCTCGGGTTCGGAGTCCTCGCGCGGGCGACTCACCATCAGCGCAGCGATAAAGCAATCGGCGGCACACAGCAGAAGGTCTTCCGGTCGCTGCGGTTTGAGTCCTGTCCTTCCTCCGACGCAAATCGGGCGCTTGCAGGATCGTGTCTAAACCGAAATAATTTGAGAATGACGAAAGCGATGAGATGACTTGCGGCAGCGGCAATGCGTCTTGCGATCCCGGTTTCTGCGAGGCGCCGGAGATGGAGCTGAAGGTAAGGAAAGCATCGCTTGCGAAATCCTCCTAGCACAGCGGTTCGACCCCTTCGCGCATATCCTCGCATCGGTTGGGGCCCTCTCTTTGTTTGTCTGGCATGGTTCCCGGGCGCGGCAGGTGCGGCGGAGACGGAGAACGCCTCCGGACTGTACAACGAAGCGCAGGCGGTGCGGGGGGAACAGTTGTATCAGCAGAATTGTTCGCTCTGTCACGGTGCGCGGCTGCAAGGCACGCCTGCGGCGCCACTGACCGGCGAAGCCTTCCGCGGACGCTGGGAGGACGGCAAGCACACGCTCGACGATCTGTACTACATTATCCGCAGCCTGATGCCGAATAACTCGCCCGGATCACTCAGCAAGGCCCAGTACGCCGATGTCGTGGCGTACATTCTCAAGATCAACAATTATCCGG
>DATFUO010000323.1:0-11838 GCA_035260785.1 Burkholderiales bacterium | reverse complement strand
TCGGCTACGGACAGGAAGAGGCGCTCGACGAACGCGTACTGAGTTTGTTCAAGGCACTTGATGCCGGCCAGCTTGCGCGCATCCAGAATCTGCAGACGCAGCGCGACTCCAACATTGCGCTCGCATGGAAAAGCGCACTAGGCCTGGTAATCATCCTCATCGGCGGCTTGGGCGGGCTTTACTGGCTGAGCCTGCGGGCCGATGTGCGCAGCCGCGACGCCATTGCCGCCCTGCGCGAAAGCGAAGGGCGTTTCCGCAGCCTCGCGACCTTGTCCGCCGACTGGTACTGGGAGCAAGACGAGCAGCAGCGCTTCACTTTTCTTTCTTCCGAGGCGAATGCGGGGGCCGTAAACATCGGAGTGAAGACCATCGGACTGACGCGCAGGCAATTGCCAGGTATCGACCTCGATTCAGCGGACTGGGACGCCCACGAGCAATCGTGCGACAGGCAACTGCCGTTCAGGGATTTTACTTATCGCCGGTTCAGTCAGGATGGTGCCGCGCACTGGATCCGCATAAGCGGCGAGCCTTTCTACGACCAGAACAACCGCTTCAGGGGCTACCGCGGTGCCGCTTCCGACGTGACGTCGCAGCGCCTCGCCGAACTGGAGCTGAGGCGCCAGAAAGACCTCTATGCGGCGCTGTCCCAGACCAATCGCGCAATCATCCATGTCCACCAGCCGCGCGCTCTGTTCGAAGAGGTCTGTCGAGTCGCGGTCGAGTACGGCCATCTTTGTCTGGCCTGGATCGGCCTGGTCGACGAGAGAGGCTGGATTGTGCCGCAGGCCATTCAGGGTCCGGCCAGTGACGTGTATCAACGCATGCGCGTCTCGGTCGATCCGGACATTCCGGAGGGCCGCGGCTTCGCCGGCTCGGCGGTACGCGACGACCGGCCCTATATCGTCAACGATTTTCTCGCAGAGCCGCGTGTGGCGCCCTGGAGGGAACAGGCCTTGGCTGCCGGCGTAAAATCGCTTGCCACATTCCCGTTGCATCGATACGGTAAAGCCGTCGGCGTAATCAATCTGCATGGCGACGAAACAGGCTTCTTTACCGACGAGCTGGTCGCGTTGCTAGCCGAAATGACGGCGAATATCTCGTTCGCGCTCACCAACATGGAGCGCGAGGCGGAGCGGGAGTCGGCCAAGCGTGCGTTGGCCGAGAGCGAACAGAAATTCCGCCAGCTCGCAGCCAACGTCCCGGAAGTATTCTGGACCACCGACCCGAACCTGGGCCGGATCACTTACGTCAGCCCGGCCTACGAGAAGATTTTCGGTCGCAGCGCGGTCCGGCTGCTCGAGAACGGTACAGAATGGCTCGATGCAATCCACCCCGACGACCGGGCTCGCGTCGAGGCCTCTCATGGGCAGGCGGCCGGAGGAAAGATCGACGAGGAATTCCGCATCGTGCGCCCGGACGGCGAAGTGCGCTGGCTGCACAACCGTTCATTTCCGGTGATGGACGAAATCGGCCGTGCGACGCTGATTACCGGTGTGGCCGAAGATATTACGTCGCGCAAGCTGGACGAGAAGAAGCTGCTGTACCTGGCCCACTACGACAACCTGACGGAGTTGCCGAACCGTTCGCTGTTCCTCGACCGCCTGCAACAGACTCTGGTGCACTCGCGACGGGAAAACCGTCCGGCCGCGGTCGTTTTCGTCGACGTGGATCATTTCAAGGTGGTCAACGACACGCTTGGCCACGCCGCCGGCGATCGCCTCCTGCAGCAGATCGCGCGCCGGCTGGAGCGCGCCGTGCGCCCGGGCGACACCGTCAGCCGGTTTGGCGGCGACGAGTTTGCGCTGATCCTCTCCGATCTTGCCAGTACGGGTGACGCTGCCCGTGTGGCGCAGAAGCTGATGTCCGTGCTGCATGACGCGTTCATCTTCGAGGGGCGCGAGCTGTTTGCCACCGCGAGCGCCGGCGTGACCCTGTTTCCAGACGACGGGGATGACGCCGACACGCTGATCAAACATGCAGATGTTGCCATGTATCGCGCCAAGGAATTGGGGCGCAATGCCTACCAGTTCTACAAGAGCGATATGAACGCGCAGGCGCTGGAGCGCATGCAGATGGAAAACCATCTGCGCCGGGCGCTCGAACGCGGCGAGTTTCTGCTGCACTACCAGCCCAAGGTCGATCTGGTCAGCGGCGAAATCTCGGGTCTGGAAGCTCTGCTGCGCTGGCAGCATGCGGAGCTCGGGCTGGTGCAGCCGGCACGTTTCATCCCGATCCTGGAGGACAACGGGCTGATCGTGCGGGTGGGCGAGTGGGTGCTCGAGGAAGTCGGCCGGCAGTTGAAGGCCTGGAGCATCGATAAATCGATCCTGACGGTGCCCATCGCGGTCAACCTGTCGGGGCGGCAACTGCAGCAGAAGGACATTGGCCGCACCATCAGGCAGATCATTTCACGCTCAGGCATGTCCCCGCGCCTGTTTGAACTGGAAATCACCGAAAGCGTGCTAATGCGCAATGCCGAGCAGACCGGCCGCATCCTCGGCGACCTGCGCCAATTCGGCGTGCGAATCTCGGTGGATGACTTCGGCACCGGGTATTCCAGCCTCGGCTACCTGAAGAGCTTTCCGCTGGATACCCTTAAGATAGACCGCTCCTTCGTTAGTGACATCGTCAGCAATCCGGACGATCTCATGATCACGCGCGCCGTCATTTCCATGGCGCACAGTCTGCGTCTGAACGTTGTCGCCGAGGGGGTGGAAACCGCCGCGCAACTGGCCGTGCTTGCCGATGCCGGTTGCGATGAAATGCAGGGATACCACTTTTCCCGGCCGCTCCCGAAAGATGTTTGCGCGGAGCGTCTGCGCACTCACCGCGGCATGCTGGCGACACGTTCCGGTGCGACGCGGGAGCCCACACTGCTGATGGTCGATGACGACGCGGCCAATCTGGATCTGATCGGCAGGCTGTTGCGCCACGAGGGCTTGCGCATCCTGACCGCAGGCAGCGCCGAAGAGGCGCTCGAAATGCTGGCCGTGAACAAGGTGGGCGTCGTCCTCGCCGACCATCGCATGCCGGGAATGACGGGCGTGGAATTGCTGCGCCGGGTGAAAGGGCTTTACCCGGATATCGTACGCATCATCATGTCGGGCGAAATGGATGTGCAGACAGCGACCGCGGCGATCAACCAGGGGATGGTGTTCAAGGTGCTGCTCAAGTCACCGGATTACCAATACCTGAACGACATCGTCAAGGAGGCATTCTCGTACCGGGCATTGCAGGAAGAAAACCTCAGGCTGGCAAGCCGGGTACGCGCTTTCGAGGCAGCCGCCGGCCAACGCGTCGCGGGTGCGCCGCGTGGATAGCGGCGACCGGAAATAAAAAACGGGGAACCTGCGTTCCCCGTCAAAAAAGTACAAAAAGAACCTCCCTAGGCCGTCGTCTTGGTTCCGACGAACCCGTAAGTGACGTTGTTGCGCTCCACACCTTCGCGTTCGTAATGCTCTTTCATGAGGGCCAGTTTGTCGTGGCCCAGAGCCTCGTACTCCGCCTGGATCTTGTACTTGTACAGCCGCGCCGAGTTCTCGCCGAAGATCATGTTTTTGATCTTGCCGTCGGCTGCGCCGAGCTTCGTTTTCCAGCCCATCTTTTGCATGATGTCGTCCGGCACTTCGAGCCTGCGGAAGGCTTCGATCTGCCACTGCGGGCTGCCGTACCATACTGAATCCGAACCCCACACCACATGGTCCGCGCCCATCTGGTCGACCATCTGACCGATCATCGCAGCCGCCAGGCGAGGGCTGGCCACGGCGACCGTCGCGAACGTCGTGCCCAGTTCGGCGTAGACGTTCTTGCAGCCGTGCTTGCTGGCAAGCTCGCACACATCCGTCGTCCAGTCGATGCGGCCGGTCTTCTCGAATTTGTCGAGCGAGTACTGCGGATCCTCCAGGAAGTTGCGCATCGCACCGTGATAGATGATGAAGTTGATGCCCGGCCAGTCTTTCGCGGCTTTGAGCACGTCGTCCGGCGTGGCATGTTTCCATACACCCGGCCAGGACGTCTCGTAGTCGAGCGGTAACAGGCCTTTGTGGATCGCGATGGTCCTGATGCCGGACTTCATTGCTTTTTCGTACCACGGGTAGACCAGTTTCTCGTCGTCCAGGCGCCAGGCGGTGCCCTTGGTGGACGGCGACAGCGGATCCCCGATCGTGTAGCACTTCCATGCATCCGGTTTCAGTTCGGCGATGCCGCGATCGACTTCGTCCATCCAGCCGTCCTGTCCGGGCGTAATGACCGTATGCCCGAACAGGCGGCGCGAACCCGCGACCTTGTTGATTGCGGAACGGGCCTGGATGATCTGATCGTTGGAGAGCAACCACCAGGAAGGATCATCGAAAGGCGCCCCGGACAGCAGTGCGACTTTAGTGTCGCTGTCGAGGTAGATCTCCTTCAGGTAGTTCTGGAACTTGTAACGCTGCAGCACCAGCGGGATGTCTTTCAGCATGTCGGGGTTCCAGTGCTCGGACGCGTACTTGCCCAGGCCCAGCAAACCCTCCTTGTCGAAATCGTCGCGCACGAAGTGTGTCTGATCGTCGAAAATGAATTGTTTCTTCAGCGCTTTGGCGCGCGCTTCGGACATATCGGTGTCGGCCGCCTCGGCCTCCGACACATTCCAGACCGGACCGAACACCTCGTTCATGGCCAGGAACGCGACCGCCATGCCCGAAGCCGTCTTGAGGAAGCTGCGCCGGTCCATGTTCAGCTTGCGTGCATACTGATCGGCGAGTTCCTTGATCCGTCCCTCGACCTGTTTCTGCTTTTCCGTCTGCGGCAAGGGATTGTATTCGCCGTTGGAAACGATCTGCGTGGGCACCGGCGAGGCAAAACTCGCGTCATCGGCGTGCGCAGTTTGTTTACGTTCTTTTTCGGTTAACCACATACTCGACTCCCCCTATAGGGTTAGGAATGTTTTATGGGCCATCTGAACGTTCAGGAAACGGCGCGCCGGGGTATTTGCACTTATTGCACCAGCACGCCGCCTCTATCGTTTTAGCACCGGACGCGACAGAGTCAAGGCAAGCTTTCGTTGCGACACGGCAGGGCGCTTTGATCCGCCGTTGCTACAATGCCGGCCCGCCGAATCCAATGACATGAAAACCCTTCCCGATCCGCGCCGTTACCCGCTGTTCTCGTCGAATTTGCTGGTTAAGCTTGCGCAACAGGCGCTCGGACAGGGTTCCGCGTTGCAGCACGAAAAGCCGGCGGGAAACCTGCGTGACGCCTTCGAGCAGGCCCTTCGCAGCGGCGACGATGCGCTGATCCGACAGGCGCTCGCCGAATCGACCTCCCATGCCGTGTTTCGAATGCTGGCCGCGGCGCTGGATTCTGCGCTCAAAGCGCCCGGTGATGCGGCGCTGCATTTGCGCATGTTCGCTATTCCGATTCTGATCGTGACGGGCGGACGCGGGCCGCTGATCGTATCGGGCGTGGTGACGGACGTCGGCGAACTGACGAAGCTGTTCGAATTGCACGGCACGCTTGGACCGATGAGGAATTTCGCCCTGGGCAGCACATTGGTTTCCGCGACGGGACTCGGCGCGCTGAAGCCGAGCGCGGTTTTTCAGCGGTCACGGGAGACAAGTCAGGAAAACTTTGCGCCGCTGGATCTGCCACCCGACGATATCCGCGTTGCGGGTCCGGAAGAAGAGGTGCATCTGCGTTTTCTGACCGGCGTTGCGGTCACATCGGCCGATGCACCGGGCTTCACCGAAACCGCGGGCAATATCGGCGCATGGGGAATGCCTTTCACCCGGGCGCTCGCGGCCCAGCTCGGACAGCCGGGGTTATCACTTTTGCCAATACCACGCCCGCCAATGGGTTATCTGCAAGCGCTGGAATCCGGACAATTTGCCCTGAGCGAACTCGGCTTCCAGTTGTTCCTCACCACGGCGCTGCGCAAGTTCCGCTCGCGCGTCGGCGAGGCCGAGGCTGCCGTCGCCGCTTGCGCCGATGGCAGTGTGCGTGTCCGCCTGAGCTCGCCGTTCGACGCCTCGTTGTCGCAGCAATATTTCTGGCAACTGCCACCCGGCGACGACATGGCCGCGGTCGGCAGTAGCATTTTCAGTCTGCTGGAGGAGTGCCGCGTGACGAACGTCCAGGTCGCCGAAACCGTCCAGCCGGTTTCAGCTTCGCACTAAATCCAGCTCTTCACCGCAAAGACGCGAAGGCGCAAAGGAATCGAAAAGAAAAACAAAAAGGGAGGTAAGGGCAAAGGGGTTGCACGTACTGTGCTTCGTCGCTGGCAACCGGCGGCAGCATTCACCTCGGAAATTGTTCTCTCGAATTGCTTTCCTTAGCGTGGTTTTCTTTGCGCCTTTGCGTCTTTGCGGTGAAGGGTTAGTCAGATCCGTCGAGGAATAGCTGCACTTCACGGAAAAGCTGCAGGCGGTTTTTTTTCATGATGACGGTATGCGTGCCTTCGCCGATTTCCACGTAGCGCTTCGCCGGTGCGTTCTTCAGCAGCGGAAACAGCGCTTGCGCCATGTAGGCCGGCGTGTCCTGGTCCCACTCCGCCTTGATCAGCAAGGTCGGGACGCGAATGTCGGCCGGATCGTAATAAGGTTTGCCGGCGGCCCAGTATTCCCTCACGTCCTGGATCACGCCATTGGGTGCGCGCAATTGGCCGCTGTCCCTGGCCTTTGGATCGGTTGCCCAGGTTGCATTCAGCCAGGCATTGAACCAGTCCGCCGGGATGAGGCCCGCCTGTTTTTCTTCCGGCACGCCGGTGAGCCAGCGTTTTCTGGCATTTTCCTGCGTAACCGTGCGATAGGCGCCGAGCGACCCGTCGCCGCCGATCAGGCCCGGCGTGTTGCGCAGCCAGAGCGGGGCATACAGCACGAGCCTGTTGACCTTGCCGTTGTTGGCGGCGGTGTAAGCCGCCATGATCGACGTGCCCCATGACCAGCCCAGCAAATTTACTTTCGAAACGTTGCGCCGCTTCATGATGTAGTCGACCGCTGCGCCCACGTCGCGCATCGCGACATCCGTCGTCACGATCGGCGGGTTATCCTTGGCCGGCTGGTCCATCTCCGGCGGTCGCGTGGACAGGTCGTATCCGCGCAGGTCCACGAGGTAGACATCCCATCCGTGCGCGGCGATGTAATCCATCCACGACAGGCCGTCGAGCTGGAGATCGAACGCGCTCGACGCGGGATAGGTTGCGCCATGCACGTAGAGCAACACCTTGTCGGCGGAAACCGCGAAATCGCCCGGGTGCTTGTTGCGGATGTAGAGCTCGATGCCCGGCGTATCCGAAGGAATACGAAACTGCTCGGTGACCAGCACGGGCAGCCGGGCTTTGATTTCGTCTTCGTGCGCGACGGCGTCGATGATCATCGGAGGGGCGAATGAGAGGGTGATGGCAATCAGGATATTTCGGCTGACGGACTTCAACATGATCTCCTTGAACGCGCTCTGCCGGCGCCGGCCGCCACTGTAGCGAAAGCGGCTACGCGCGTCACCTTGTGCCACGCGAGGACCCCACAATCGTGAACCACTCCAAAAAATCGTGAACCACGGAGGACACGGAGGAAAGACACGAGAAGAACCCGAACGAGAAAATGTGTTTCATTGGTTGACGATTGGTCGCACTCGAAGATTTGCCGAACAGGTGCGCAGATAGTCATATCGCGTTTAACCCCCCATTATTCTTTCTCGGTTCTGCTTTTTCTCCGTGTCCTCCGTGTTCTCCGTGGTTCAATGGTTTCGCGTATCGTCGCGGCATGAGCGAAACGACACAACCATACGCGGGACTGACGCCGGACCTGATTCTGAATGCGATCGACTCCGTCGGGTTCCGCACCGACGGGCGATTGCTGGCATTGAACAGCTACGAGAACAGGGTCTATCAGGTCGGGATCGAGGACGAGAAACCCCTCGTCGCGAAGTTCTACCGCCCTGCGCGTTGGACCGATGAGCAGATCCTCGAAGAACATGCATTCACGGCGGAACTGGCGGAGCGCGAGATTCCGGCGGTACCCGCCCTGATTGCCGGCAAGTCGACGCTGCATGCATTTGGAGGGTTTCGCTTTGCCTTGTACCCGCGTCGCGGCGGACGCGCGCCCGAACTGGATGATCCCGACACGCTGGAATGGCTCGGACGCTTCATCGGGCGCATTCATGCCGTGGGCGCGATCGCTTCTTTCGTTCACCGTCCCGCGTTCGATATCGCAAGTTTCGGCGACGAACCGCGCGCCTATTTGCTCGATGGCGAATGGATTCCCCCTGAACTTCACGGTGCCTACGCCAGCGTGATCGACCAGGCACTGGCCGGCGTGCACGATTGCTTCGATCGCGCAGGCCGGGTACGCACCTTGCGCCTGCACGGGGATTGCCATCCCGGCAATGTGCTGTGGACGGACGACGGACCGCATTTTGTCGACTTCGACGATGCCCGCATGGGCCCTGCAATCCAGGACTTGTGGATGCTTCTGTCCGGCGACCGGGCGGCCATGACCAGGCAGCTTTCCGACGTGCTGGCGGGTTACGAGGATTTCGCGGAACTCGATCGGCGCGAACTTGGCCTCATCGAAGCGCTGCGCACGTTGCGCATGATCCATTACTCGGCGTGGCTCGCGCGGCGCTGGGACGATCCGGCATTCCCCGCGGCATTTCCCTGGTTCCACACGACGAAATATTGGCAGGATCAGATCCTGCAGTTGCGCGAGCAGGTGGCCGCCATGCAGGAACCGCCGCTCGGGCCACTCTAACTGACCGGCCCGGGTCAAAATGCTTCCTTGACGCTCCGTGACCGAATCATTACAGTCCGCCGGGTCCGGACTTCCGGCCGTTTCACATTGAGAAATCGGCGGTTATTTCCGCCCTCTCCGAAATGAGGCACGATGATCTATCAGTTGCATGAATTTCAGAAAACGGTCATGGCGCCCGCAGTGGCATGGGCCGATACGGCCCGGCACCTGTTCACCAATCCGTTGAGCCCGCTGGCTTATACACCGCTGTCCCGGACCATTGCCGCCAACAGCGAGATGTTCGTGCGGCTGATGCGGCGCTACCCGAAGCCGGAGTGGGGCATCGACGAGGCCCTGGTCAACGGCGAGCGCGTGGCGATCACGCGCGAAGTCGTCATCGACAAGCCGTTCTGCCAATTGCTGCATTTTCGCAAAGACGTTGATGTCGAGCAGCCGAAGCTGTTGATCGTCGCCCCCCTGTCCGGACATTTCGCGACCCTGCTGCGCGATACGGTGCGCACCGCGCTGGCCGACCACGACGTCTGGATCACCGACTGGGTGGATGCAAAGATGGTGCCGCTCGCCCATGGCCCGTTCCATCTCGACGATTACGTCGACTACATCCGCGAATTCATCCGCTTCCTGTCACCGGAGTTGAACGTGATGTCGGTCTGCCAGCCGACCGTGCCGGTCCTCGCCGCGGTATCCCTCATGGCCGCGGAGAACGATCCCGCCGTGCCGAAGGCGATGATCATGATGGGTGGCCCGATCGACACGCGCCGCAATCCGACCACGGTGAACGATTTTGCCGCGGGGCGGCCGCATTCCTGGTTCTCCAACCAGGTCATCATGCGCGTGCCCGGCAATTATCCGGGCTTCATGCGCAAGGTCTACCCGGGTTTCCTGCAGCACGCGAGTTTCCTGGCGATGAATCCGGATCGCCACATGGATGCGCACAAGCAGTTCTACAATCATCTGATCCGCGGCGACGGCGAGAGCGCCGAGGGGCACCGCCGGTTCTACGACGAATACAATGCCGTGCTCGACATGCCGGCCGAGTATTACCTCGACACGATCAAGGTCGTGTTCCAGGAATTCCAGTTGCCCAAGGGCAAATGGTCGGTGCGTGGCGCGCCGGTGCGACCGGAATCGATCCGCAAGACAGCGCTGTTCACGATCGAAGGCGAGCTGGATGACATTTCCGGCAACGGGCAGACCGAGGCCGCGCAGACGCTCTGCCGGAACATTTCCTCCGACAAACGCAAACATCTGCTGGCCAAGGGACTGGGACATTACGGCATCTTCAGCGGCCGCAAGTTCCGCGAAACGATCTACCCGCAGATCCGCAGTTTCATCCGACTCGTGGCCCAGCGCGAAGCGGATCTCAGGCTGATGCGGGTAAAGTAGACCGGGAGGGCCGGCAGGGACCGGTTCGTCGATTTCCTGCAGGACCGGGCACGTCCCAAGGCTGTCTTTTGCCGGAAGTGAGTTGGCGCTTGGCCGTGCCTGCCCGCCTGGGCGGCCCTGGTGCGGCCGATCAGGTCGCTCGTGAGCGCGCATGCCCCTGATACAATCGAGCTACCAATCATAAAAATCTCAGGAGCGAGCCATGGAGAAAGCGATCAGATTCCATAAAACAGGCGGACCCGAAGTTCTGCAGCTTGACGATGTCGAAGTCGGCGATCCCGCAGAGGGCCAGGCGAAGATCCGGCACCATGCGATCGGATTGAATTTCATCGATACCTATCAGCGCTCCGGCCTTTATCCGTTGCCCCTGCCCAGCGGGGCCGGCAGCGAAGCCGCCGGTGTGGTGGAGGCGGTCGGCAAGGGGGTGACCCAGGTAAAGGTGGGCGATCGTGTGGCCTATGCGGGCGGTCCGCCGGGCGCCTATTCGGAAGCGCGCTTGTATCCGGCAGCCCGGCTGGTCAAGATTCCCAACGGCGTTTCCGATCAGCAGGCCGCGGCAATGATGCTCAAAGGCCTCACCGCACAATACCTGATTCGCAGTGTCTACCGTGTGGAGAAGGGCGAAACCGTGTTGTTCCACGCCGCCGCGGGTGGGGTGGGCCTGATTGCGTGCCAGTGGCTCAAAGCCCTTGGTGCCACCGTGATCGGGACCGTGGGGTCGGACGAGAAAGCGAAAGTCGCCAGGGCGCACGGCTGCGATCACACCATTGTCTATACGCGCGAGAATTTCGCCGAACGCGTCAAGGAAATTACCGGCGGTGCAAAGGTGCCGGTGGTGTTCGATTCCGTCGGCAAGGACACGTTCGCGGGCTCGCTCGATTGCCTGAAGCCGCGCGGCCTGCTGGCCGTCTTCGGCAACGGTTCGGGCCCTGTAACCGGCGTCGACATCAACACGCTGGCGAGGGGCTCGTTCTACGTGACCCGGCCCACGCTGATGACATACACCGCGGCGCGCAAGGACCTGGAGGCGGGCGCCAAGGAATTGTTCGACGTGGTGAAGTCAGGCAAGGTCAGGATCGAGGTCAACCAGACTTACAAACTGGCGGATGCCGCGCAGGCGCATCGCGACCTCGAAGCCCGCAAGACCACCGGCTCGACCGTCTTGCTGCCGTAAGGATCAATAAAAATCGTGAACCACGGAGGACACGGAGGAAAACGAAAGGAGAGAAAGTTGGGTAAGAATCCTTCACCGGTTAACGTTCTGCCGATTTGAATTTTGGCGGCATAAATTGGCGAACCACCCCCCCCTTTTCCAGAACCCTGATTGATTTTCTCCGTATTTGTTTTTCCTCCGTGTCCTCCGTGGTTCAGTTTATTCCGGGAGAGAGATAGTGATTGAAGATCTGAAGAATAAAGTTGTGCTGATCACCGGGGCGAGCACGGGCATCGGTGCGGCGGCGGCGATCGCATTCGGGAAGAACGGCGCCAGGGTCGCGGTGCACTACAACAAGAGCAAAGCGGAGGCCGAAAAAGTGGCGGCGCAGGTGGAGAAGGCGGGCGGGAAGGCATTACTGGTCGGGGGCGACGTGACCGACTCTGCGATATGCAGGCAAATCGTCGACAAGACGGTTGCCGGCTTCGGCCGCATTGACGTGCTGATCAACAACGCCGGCGGATTGGTGCAGCGCGCCCCGATCGAAACCATTACCGACGAGTTGTTCGAGCAGGT
>DATFUO010000322.1:0-2510 GCA_035260785.1 Burkholderiales bacterium | reverse complement strand
GTCGGGGGCGCGCCATTCGGCCGGCGTCAGCTCCGTCCATCTCAGCTGACCCGAGACGAGATCTTCCCGGGCATATCCGACAATATCGAGAAAGGCCTGGTTGGCTTCGATGATCCCGCCCTGAAAATCCCAGATGATGATTCCGACGATGTTGGAGTCGACCAGGCGGCGGATCCTGGCCTCCCTTTCCCTAAGATCGTTGTACAGGCGCGCGTTCTCCAGCGAGATCGCGGCTTGCGACGCCAGCAGTTCCAGCACCGAGATCCGGGTGGGCGTGAATACGTGCGATGCCAGGTTGTTCTCGAGATAGAGCACCCCGATCAGCTTGGCCTGCTTCACCAGGGGCACGCAAAGCACCGACCGGGGGCGCTTCTGGCAAATATACTCATCAGCCGAGAACACGTTTTGCACCAATGCGTCATCAAGGATCACGCTCTCGCGCGTCCGGATCACGTAATGGAGAACGGATTCGGGAAGCTCGGCCGGGGAGGCGGCCGTCTCGCGCAGCGTGACCTTAACCTGGCCACTGCCGGTCGTCGCTTCCGCCACAATTCGTGGCGCGTCGTCCGGAAGCAGGACCAGCAGGCCACGCTCAGCGCCGGCATGTTCGATCGCGATCCGCAGCAGCGTCTTGATGAGTTCGCCGAGAACGATCTCGCCGGACACCGCCTGCGCGGCCTTGAGCACCGTCCCTACATCTAGCCGTTCGACGGGCGCGCCAATGGTAGTGGTGGGGGATGCAGCGGCTGGTGCGTCGCGGATCTGCGGATGAAGCTGTTCGAGTTGCCGCACCTTGCCGAACGCGCCCCAGCGAAGATAGCAGCGCCGCGCCTCCCGCAAACAGGCATGGGCGATCGTCTTGACGCCGCGCGCGGCGTAGAACCGCGCGGCCACCTCATGGGCCAGGCCCTCGTTCTGCACGAAGCCATTCTCGCTAGCCGATCGAATCGCCTGCTCGTACTGACGCATTGCATCGGCGTCTCGCCCTTCGAGGCGGGCGATCTCGGCCAATACCAGCGCGTGCTTGTCGCCGAACGTCGGTGGATAGTTTTCGGCCCACTCGCGCAGTTGTTCTAAGTGCGCCGTCAGGAGTTCGCGCCACCTGTTCTGCTCGTCAGCAGTAGCGTTCTCGTACAGCGCCGCCACCGTCAGCGCGGTATAGTAAAAGTAGTCTAGTAACTGGATCCGGCCGGTTGAGGTCCAAAGCAGCGCCTTCGCCATGTCGGCTGCCGCGAGCGCCTCGGCGTAGTCCCCTGACAGGAACCGCGCCTTCAGTTTGATGATCCAGTACCAGCAGATCATCAAGGCCGTGCGATCTGCCGTCAGTTGGGCCTCGAATGCCGCCCCGTCGAACAGCGCGTCGCTGAAGGTGGAGAAGGTCGCGGTCCGGCCCAGCATGGTCGCAATGAAGCGTTGCTGGCTCCACATGATGTCTACGGCGTCGCCGTACTTAGCTTCCCGGGCGAAGTCCAGCGCCATCTCCGACTCGCGCCACACCGCGTCGAGCGGATCGTTCCGCAGGAGAAGGCCTGTGACAGATTGGAACATGCCGTAGCACGCGAAAGTCAGATCACCCGTCTCAATTGCGGTGCGAAAGGTCACCCGCATGAAATCGATCGCGCTCGCGATCGGCTGCGTCCAGAAGGCAACCTGTCCCATCGCGTAGTGGACCTTTGCCCGGTGGGCGATGAAGCCGTGCTTGTCGACGAGGTCGCACGCCAGCTTGCCGAATCGATATCCCTCGCTGTAACGGTGAAAGACCGGGCCGAGGATGGTCCCGAGATAGGCACAGCCGTGCGCGGACGCGCCGCACAGTCCGTGCTGCGTACTGACGTTCACCATGCGGCACACGAGCAAGCAAAATAAGTGAAAGTCGGTACGGTTGGCGGGGTCTTGTAGGACCGAGAGCACTTGCATGGCGGCCTGCAGTTCCGGATCGGTCATCAGCGGCAAATCGATCAAACCTTCGATGTGGCGCCCATTGAGGTTTTGCCAGACCGTCTCGTATTCGGCCTGGACCTGTTCCCAGGTCGGGTGTGCCGGGATATCAGTGCCGAACAGGCGCAGGCACGTGAGCGCGGTGGCCACCGCTTGTGCGCTTTCCGATTTGACGGTATGGAGCAGAACCTTGACTTGGTAGACGGCCGCCTGGTCGACTTTCGATGCCGCGCGCTGCAGCAACTCCAAAATCAGTTGCTCGGCTTTTTCGAAGTTACCGGTCAGAAACTCGCACTTCGCGCGTTCGAGCCACAGACTGAACATTAATTCGTACTGGCTGCTCCAGTCCCTTTCGTCCAACAGCGCGGTGCCGGCCGCTAAATACGCGCACGCCGACGCGTAGGCCGCCGACGCCTTGGCCTTTCGCCCGACACGCAGGTCGATCGCCGCCACTTGCGCTTTTTCTTCCCGGTCCACCAGCCGTGCGCTGCCCCGACTGAACTGGTTCGCCACATCGAACAGATGCTCGGCGAGTTCGTCCGCCGTCATGCTCGCCAGCAGCGCACGGCCGA
>DATFUO010000321.1:0-2071 GCA_035260785.1 Burkholderiales bacterium | reverse complement strand
AACCATGATTGTAGCCAGTCAAGATCGTCAGTGCGATGTTCTCGCCAAAGACGCCGCCGCTTCAGCTTTACCTTACTGCCACGATGAAAATCCGCGGAAATCGCAGCAGCACCTTGCCGTCCGCCTGCGGCAGATAGCTGGCCGCAATGCGGGCGGTGTATTCGGCGAGATATTGTTTGCGCTCGGGCGGCTCCAGCGGTTCGACGAACGGCCGCAAGCCGGTTCCCTTGACCCATTCCACGATCGCAGCGGCATCCCCGAGCACGTGATTATAGATCGTGTGCCAGATTTCCAGCCGCGTGCAGAGCGGGCCCAAAGCGTCGTAATAACCGCCCGGCGTCGGCAGCGTGTCGCGCGCCCGCGCCTTGTCGGCGAGCGTTTCCCGCCACGGCCCCATCTGCGCGACCTCGCGCATCAGGACATGGGCGGGCTCATCGAGATTGTCAGGCATTTGCACGGCCAGCACACCGCCGGGCACCAGCGCGCCCAGCAGCCGCTGCAGTTGCTTGAGATGGCCAGGCACCCACTGGAAGATCGCATTGGCAAATAGCACGTCGGTGTTTTCCGGCGGCACCCAGTGCGCGACATTGACCTCGATGAACGTATGTCCCGGCAGCCGTTCGCGCGCCTGCCGCAACATGTCGGCCGAGGTATCGATGCCGGTAACCGCGGCCTGCGGCCAGCGCTTGACGAGAAGCTCCGTCGAATTCCCCGGTCCGCATCCGATATCGACGACCCTGCGCGCATCTGCAAGCGGGATCTGCGCCAGCAGGTCTCGCGAGGGCCGGGTCCGCTCATCCTCGAACTTGAGATACTGTTCTGCGTTCCAGTCCGCCATGGGATTCCAACTTAGCGCGTCAGCTTCTTGTACTTCAGGCGGTGCGGGATGATGGAATCCTGTCCCAGCCGGCGCATCTTGTCCTTTTCATAATCCTGGAAATTGCCTTCGAACCATTCGACATGGCTGTCGTCTTCGAAGGCAAGCATATGCGTGGCGATACGGTCGAGGAACCAGCGGTCATGGCTGATGATCACGGCGCAGCCGGCGAAATCCTCCAGCGCCTCTTCCAGCGCGCGCAGCGTATCGACATCGAGGTCGTTGGTGGGCTCGTCGAGCAGCAGCACGTTGGCGCCGGACCTGAGCATCTTGGCCAGATGCACGCGGTTGCGCTCACCGCCCGACAATGCGCCGACCTTCTTCTGCTGGTCGGCGCCCTTGAAATTGAACGACGAACAATAGCCGCGCGAATTGACCTCGCGCTTGCCGAGAAGAATAAGTTCGTTGCCGGCGGAGATTTCCTCCCACACGCTCTTCTTGCCGTCGAGACTGTCGCGCGACTGGTCGACATAACCGAGATGCACGCTCTCGCCGACCGTGATGGTGCCGTTGTCCGGTTTCTCCTGTCCGGTGATCATCCGGAACAGCGTGGTCTTGCCGGCGCCGTTGGGGCCGATCACGCCGACGATGCCGCCGGGCGGCAGTTTGAAGGTGAGGTTGTCGATCAGAAGCCGGTCGCCAAACCCTTTGGTCAGGCCTTCGAAATCGACCACGTTCTGGCCCAGCCGTTCAGCGACTGGAATGGTGATCTGCGCGGTCTGGGTCTGCTTCTCGCTGGCCTGCTTCAGCAGGTCCTCGTAGCGCTGGTAGCGCGCCTTGGACTTGGCCTGGCGCGCTTTCGGCGAGGCCGCGATCCATTCCTTCTCGCGCTCCAGCGTGCGCTGGTGGGCTGCGTCCTCGCGGCCTTCCTGCGCCAGACGCTTCTGCTTTTGCGACAGCCAGGCGGTGTAGTTGCCTTCGTAGGGAATGCCCTTGCCACGGTCGAGTTCCAGAATCCATGACGTGACGTTGTCCAGAAAGTAGCGGTCATGGGTGACGATCAGGCTCGCGCCGGGATAGTTGCGCAAGTGCCCTTCCAGCCATGATACCGACTCGGCGTCGAGATGGTTGGTCGGCTCGTCCAGCAGCAGCAGCTCCGGCTGGTCGAGCAGCAGCTTGCACAGCGCGACCCGGCGGCGTTCGCCGCCGGAGAGTTTGGTGACGTCGGAATCGTCCGGCGGGCAGCGCAGCGCG
>DATFUO010000320.1:0-7962 GCA_035260785.1 Burkholderiales bacterium | reverse complement strand
CCGCCAGCAGCTTGGCGTCTCCCCCGGCCTCGTCGACCATATTGAGCACGCCGATCGGCCTGCAGCGGATCACCGCGCCGACCGTTACCGGGAAGGGCGTGATCACCAGCACGTCGGCCGGGTCGCCGTCTTCGGACAGCGTGCGCGGGATATAGCCGTAATTACACGGATAGTGCATGGCCGTCATCATGAAGCGATCCACGAACAGCGCGCCGGTTTCCTTGTCCACCTCGTACTTGATCGGGTCGGCGTTCATCGGGATTTCGATGATCACGTTGAAATCGTCGGGCAGCGCACGCCCGGGCGTCACACGGTCGAGGTTCATGGCGGATCTTGATGGATGGAGTGCGCGGCACTGTACACCGCCGGCATATCCGTGGCGACCGGGGCAAGGTAAACTGCCGCGGCGGCCGGGCGCGATACGGTGCAAAGAGGATCAGCGCAAGTGGAAACGCCGTGGCCGCGACGTTTCGCGGCGGTGACTTTCGACGGGATGGCGCGAATGGACGACAGGCAGACCAATTCTGCATACGGCAACGAACAGCTTCGCCGCCGCTTGCTGATCAGCGAGATCAGGCGGCGCGACAGCCGCGACGCCGCCAAACTGCTGACGGACGAACTGCCGAACGTCGCTGGACAGGTGTTGCTCGAGGTCAGCCCCGGGCAGACGACGGCAATCCTCGAACGCTTGACCGAGGACTTCGTTGCCAGGGTGCTTTCCAGCGTTCCGGCGGAGTATGCGCGCCAGTGGGCGCGCAACCAGGCCTACCCGGACGGCAGCATCGGACGCATGATGGATCCGGCGATCGCCGTCTTTCCGCCGCACATCAGCGTCGCCGAGGCGATCGAGCGGCTGCGCAGCATGATCAAGACTGCATTCGTGACCTACGGGTTCGTCACGGACGAGTCCGGCAGGCTGACCGGCCTGATCACCATGCGCGACCTTCTGTTCGGGGCGCACGGCAAGAAACTCGGCTTCGATCCGGCTACCGCATCGAGCATTTTCCTGACCACGGCGACGGATATCGCCAGCATGGGGTGTTTCCTCGGGCTGGCGACCCTGCTCATCCTGTGAACCGGGATCGGTGAACAGTTCGTCACCCACTCCGCCCTCCCCACTCTCATGTCCTCCCCGACCGAACCGTTCACCTGTGGTCACGCGTCGTCGCCGAACTGGCGCGACGCCGCGGCGCAATGCCTGCGACAGGCTGGCAAGGGTCCGCCAGGCGCCAATCTCGGCTTTCTCTACATCACCGATAATTTCGCCGGCGAGGTCGCGGACATGGTGGCGTACTTCCGCACCAATACCGGCATCCTGCATTGGTCAGGAACCGTCGGCATGGGTGTGATTGCGACCGGTCGCGAATACTACGACGAACCCGCGATTGCGATCATGCTATGCGCATTCGAAGAGGGCGGTTTCCGGGTTTTCTCCGGCGTGCGCTCACCGCCGGACCTCGAGCGACAGTCGCTGCACCTGGGTGGGCTGCCCGCCAACTTCGCTGTCGTCCATGGCGATCCGCGCAACGCGCAGTTGCCGCGCCTGATCGGCGATCTGGCCGGATGCATGGAAAGCGGATTCGTCGCCGGCGGACTGACCAGTTCGCGGCACGAAGTCGTCCAGATCGCCGATGGCGTCGCCAAGGGGGGATTGTCCGGCGTACTGTTCTCCGATGACATCGTGGTATCGACGCGGCTCACCCAGGGCTGCTCGCCGATCGGTCCGCGTCACACCATCACCGGCAGCCAGCAGAACATCATTATTTCCCTCGATGGCCGCGCCGCGCTCGACGTATTCAGGGAAGACGTCGGCGAACCGGAGTGGAAAAATTTCTCGCAAACCGGCAGCAATGTTTTCGCCGGCCTGCCGATAGCGGGATCCGACACCGGCGATTATCTGGTGCGCAACCTCGTCGGCATCGACCCGGTGAACAAGCTGGTCGCGATCGGCGACGTGCCCCGGGCCGGCGCGCAGATCATGTTCTGCAGGCGCGCCGAACCCGGTGCGGCGGAGGACATGGCGCGCATGCTCGACAGCATCAAAAACGGCCTGTTCGGGCGTCCGCGCGGCGGGTTGTATTATTCCTGCGTCGGACGCGGGCCGAACCTGTTCAGCAACGAATCCGAGGAGGCCACCATGATCCGGGAGGCACTCGGCGAATTTCCCCTGGTCGGATTTTTCTGCAACGGCGAAATATCGCACAACCGGTTGTACGGATACACGGGAGTGCTCACGCTGTTTCTGTAGAAACCGTGACAACGTGACGACCGTGAAGGCGTGACGTCGTAACAGCAGAGGAAGCAAGTTTCGGTGTAGGCTAGAGGGAAATTGGATTCGCCGGGCAAGATGTCTTTCAAGGCCTTTTACGCGTCACGACTGTCACGTCGTCACGATCGTCACGGAATATTCATGTCTTCACGCCCCACCGCCGAATTACTGCGCGCCATCTCGGCGTTTCGCCGCTATGCTCATCCCGAACGCCTGCCGGAATGGGAGCAGCGCTTCGCCTTCGGCCTCCCCGATATCGAACAGGTCTTCGAGGCGGCCGTCGCGGTGGCGCCTGTTCTGTCCGCACCCGGTGCAAAACTGACCGGAAGTTTCGCCGCGGGCCGGTACACGCCCCCCTCGGCTGCGGGCGAACTGGTGTCGGCCAGCGTCGTGCAGATCGCCAACGACGTCAGGAATCGCGTCCTGTCTCCGGTGAAGGTCGCGGAATTATTTCTCGGGCGCATCGAGGCCCACCGCCACCTCAACGCCTTCATCACGGTGAATCCGGAGTTGGTCACCGAGGAGGCCCATGATCTGGCCCGTCGCCTCAAGCGTGGCGAAGATCCCGGGCCGCTCGCTGGTGTGCCGGTGGGCGTGAAAGATCTCATTCCGGTGCGCGGCTATCCGCTGACCGCCGGCACCAGGGCCATCGAAGCCAGAGTGCAGGAACGCGATGCGCCGGTGGTGGCGAGATTGCGTGCCGCAGGCGCGCTGATCCTGGGTACGACCAATCTTCATGAACTGGCTTTCGGCATCAACAGCGCCAATCCCCATTTCGGCCACGTGCAGAATCCGCGTTATCCCGGCTACATTCCGGGCGGCTCCAGCGGCGGATCGGCTGCGGCGGTTGCCGCCGAACTGGCTGCCATCGGGGTCGGGTCCTGCACCGGCGGCTCGATTCGCCAGCCGGCAGCTTGTTGCGGCATCGTCGGCTTCAAGCCGACCTACGATGCCGTTCCGCGCGAAGGCGTCTTCCCGCTGGCGTGGTCGCTCGATCACATCGGCCCGATCACGCGCAGCGTCGAAGACGCCGCGATTGCCTTCGAAGTCATGGCCGGCCTGCCGGAACATTCGATGCTGCCGCAAACCGCGATCACGGCGCCGCGCATCATGAAGCCACGAAAATTTTTCTACGAAATGCTCGACGACGAAGTGCGCGCGGCGATGGACGGTGCACTGGCGCGCTTTCGCGCCGCTGGCGCACCGGTCGGCGAAGTCGATGTGCCCGGCATCGAACTCGCGCCCGGCATCCAGTTGATCACCATCGCCAGCGAAGGCGCCCAGGCGAACTGGGATCTGTTGGCGCACCATGGCGACAAGCTCGGCGAAGACGTGCGGTTGCGTCTGGAGACCGGGCAGTTTTATCTGGCGATCGATTATATCAAGGCGCAACAACTGCGCAATCAGGTCAGGCAATCGATGATTGCCTCGTTCGCCGACGCCGACGTCATGATCATCCCGGCCATGCCCGTGCTGCCCCCGAAAAGCGGTACCATGACCCTGGAGCTGGGCGGCAATACGGTGCATGTTGCGCCGACGCTCACGCGGTTCACCTCCCCGCTCAATTTCTGCGGTTTCCCCGCGCTGTCGATGCCTTGCGGAAAATCGAGCGGCGGCCTGCCGGTCAATCTGCAGGTCGTCGGGCGACCGGGCGCCGATGCGACGGTGCTGCGCGTGGCGCGCTGGTGCGAAATGGTTCTGTCGGCTTGACGCATCAAGAAGATATTGAACCACGGAGGACACGGAGGACACGGAGGAAGAACAAGAGACAAGAAAATTCGAGGGACAAATGTTTTTGTTGGCTGATTATCCTGCGCGGCAAAGGATGGGTGCACGGGTTCGCGAACAGTCGATACGCTCTTAACCCCCCCCCACGTTGAACTTGTTCGTTCTTGCTCTTCCTCCGTGTCCTCCGTGGTTCAGCATAGTTTTTCGGTTTCATGCAAGCATCGAAGGAGAGAATGTGGTGAAGATCTGCAAGCCGGCGATCGCACTGATCGCCGCATTCTGGGGTTATGCCGGCGTGGCGGCCGCCACGCCATTGGAGGATTGCGCGTCGTCGAGCGCGCCGACGGCCTGCCTGGACGCGAAACTCAAGACGGCCAATCAGCAGTTGAACGCGACATTGAAGGCCGCGCAGGACCGCCTCGAGCAATTGCAGGCGCACGGCAGGCGGCCGGTCCTGGGAACCTTCATCGACAGCCAGCGCAAATTCAACGCGTACCGCGATGCACAGTGCAACTGGCAGGGGATTCGGGCGGCGGCCGGCGCGAACGGCGCCGACTATGTAAAGGATTGCCAGATTCGCGCGACCCTGGCGCGCGAACAGGAGCTGGCCGAATTCCTGGCGGGTGACGATACGCCCGTCGCGCCGCCGGCAGCTGTTGCGGCGCCGGCGTCAGAACCAGATTCACGGGTCGCGATCAATCCGGAATCGCCTCCGGCAGCGGATCAGCCGGCTGCCGTCGAGACGCCGGTCCCCCAGCCGGAGGCGCCGGCCGTGTCTTCGGGTTCTTCGTCCACGGGGTCGCGCGGGATCGAATGGCATCTGGTCAAATGGGTCGCCAACGGTGCCGAGAAGCCGATCGCCGTCGATTCCACCGTCACCATCGCTTTCGATCCCTCCGGAAAAATTGCCGGCAACGCCTCGGTGAACCGCTTTGCCGGCACCTATCGGTTCGACATCGACGGGCGCCTGGAATGGCCGCGTGCCGGATTCTCCCTGACGAGGATAGCCGGGCCGCAGCCGCTAATGGCGCAAGAACGGGCTTTCCTCGAATCGCTGCGCCGTACAACGCAATACCGCGTGGACGGACAGCAACTCGTTCTGGAAAGTCAAAGCGGCGCGACGGTGCTGATGTTCGCGCGCTGAGCGTACCGCTCATGGGAAAAGCCACGCGCAAGGGCTGGGCATGACGGCGATGCTCAAACTCAAGGGCCGCGAACTCGCGACAGGCCTGAGGTTTCCCGAGGGCCCGATTGCCATGGCCGACGGTTCTGTGTTGCTGGTGGAAATCGAGCGCGGCACCCTGTCCCGGGTCGATCGGAACGGTCGCGTCGAAGTCGTCGCGCAAACCGGCGGCGGTCCGAATGGCGCCGCAATCGGGCCGGACGGCATGTGCTACCTCTGCAATAACGGCGGATTCCGCTGGCACCATGAGGCCAACGGATATATGCGACCCGTGGGCCGCGCCGACGATTACTCGGGCGGGCGCATCGAGCGCGTGGACTTGTCCACCGGCAGGGTCGAAGTGCTCTACCGCGAATGCGATGGGGTGCCGCTCAAAGGGCCCAACGATATCGTCTTCGACGGCAGGAGCGGCTTCTGGTTTACCGACCTGGGCAAGGTGTACGGGCGCCAGATGGATCGCGGCGCGGTGTATTACGCGCGCGCGGACGGCAGCCTCATCAGGGAGGCCGTGTTTCCGATTGTCACGCCCAACGGCGTGGGGCTCTCGCCAGACGGCAAAACGCTGTACGTCGCGGAAACCGAGACCAGCCGCTTGTGGTCGTTCCGCATCACCGGCCAGGGCGAACTGGAGAAGCAACCGTGGCCCTCGCCCCACGGCGGCAAATTGGTGGCGGGCCTGCCCGGCTATCAGCGTTTCGACTCCATGGCGGTGGAAGAAAACGGCAATGTCTGTGTGGCGACCCTGATTCGGGGCGGTGTAAGCGTGATCTCGCCCGGCGGAGAACTGGTGGAATTTCACGAGGCGCCGGAGCAGTACTGCACCAACCTGGCCTTTGGCGGCGCCGGCATGCGCAAGGCGTACGTGACGCTGTCGAACTACGGAACGTTGCTCGAAGCGGACTGGCCGCGCCCCGGCCTGCGCCTGCATTACCAGAACTGAAATCCCGGACGACGCGGTTCATAATGTTCGCGCCATCCTCTGCAACAGGAGCTCCATCATGGACCACAGCTACAAATTCTCGGTAAGCCACGCCGATACCAGCGAATTCCAGGATGATGGCCTGCGCCCGTTCTTTCAGTATCGCAACCTGGGCATCCGCGATGCCACCGATGGGGCGGTCGTGGCGCATGTCATTCGCGCCAAGCCGGGTACGCAACTGCACCCCGAGCGCCATCACCACGAAGTCGAATTCCAGATGGTGTACGTGCTCAGGGGCTGGGTGAAATTTCACTACGAAGGTGTCGGTGAAATCACGTTGAAGCCGGGCTCCTGCGTACATCAGCCGCCGGGAATAAAACACACGGAGCTGGCGCATAGTGATGACCTCGAACTTATCGAGATTGTCATGCCGGCGGATTTCAGGACAGTAACGGATTAGCATTTGACGCATCGGGCCGGTGGCGCCGCAGATCAGCCACAAAAGCCCGCAAAAGCTTTGACGCAAAGGCGCGAAGAAAGACACAAGCAATCCCGTTCTACGAAGTGAGAGCAGCCAACCTGCAAAAAAATAGGATGACCATTTCCTTCCACGAACGCCTGCCGGCGCGTACCGCGACCGAGTATCTGCAGGCCGGCAGATAGGCGCGCAAATCCCGTGCAAGTCGCCGAATCGCTATCGGTACGCACCATTGCTGCCCGGCTCACGCCGGGCGAGGACTTGCGCGACGCGATCGAGCGCCTTGCCCACGAGCATCATGTCGAGGCGGGTTGCATACTTAGCACGGTCGGCAGCCTCACCGTCGCAACGATGCGGCTTGCCGGCGCGGAGAAATTCGCGAAATTCACCGGGCCATTCGAAATCGTCTCGCTGTCGGGGACGATTTCGCCCAACGGCGTGCACCTGCATCTGTCGATCGCGGGCGCCGACGGCAGCGTGGTCGGCGGGCATCTCGTGCATGGGTGCGTCGTGCATACCACGGTGGAAATCGTGGTGGCCGACATGGCGGGGGTGCGCTTTACCCGTTTGCCGGATGCGACCACGGGATACAAGGAGCTCAATATCTGGGGCGGCGGATAACTGCAAATCGGGATGAACCACGGAGGGCACGGAGAACACGGAGGAAGAACAGGAACGAAGAAGATCGATGTTGGCGTTAAGAGCGGGTCGACTGTTCGCGAATCTGTGTGGCCTACCTTCACCGCGCGGGATTGTCAGCCGATGAAGAACCTCAGCTTTGGAATTCTCTTGTCTCTTGTACTTCCTCCGTGTTCTCCGTGGTTCAACATTTTTTAGATCGAGAAACCAAACTTGAGGAGAAAAGCATGGCGCGAGTACCCATCAATCCGGGATCGATCGACTGGTCGGGCGAGAATCCCGGCATGTATCTGAAGGACAGGGCGGACGGGGCGTTCGTTTCGCTCATCAGCTTTTTCCGCGTCGTCCATTCTCCGCACGGCAAGGGGCATGCAGCCTTCATGCTGCTCGATCCTTACGGCGACGGGCGGGGCGCCGGCCGGCCGAATGTCTGCCTGACCGATAACGAGCCGCTGGCAGACTACGTGAAGAAGGGATTCGTGTCGTACTTCGGCGCCTTCAAGGGCGCAACCGGCCTCGGCAACGTCCAGATGAAACCGGCCTGGGACTTCATGGCGTGCGGCGACGGCCGCAGCGTGCATACCGAATGGTTCCGCTCCGCCGTAGGACAAGTTCAACTCTCCTGGAACAAGCTCGGCGCGCCTTTCCTGGTCGAATTCGACAAGGAACATTCCGCCACCGGCAAACATGAAATGATTTCACTGTTCGTCGATTCGCGCGCGTGCAGCGTGACCATAAACGGCAAT
>DATFUO010000319.1:0-8336 GCA_035260785.1 Burkholderiales bacterium | reverse complement strand
GCCGGTTTTTTTTGCTCGCGGCGATGGTCCGTACGTTTGGGACGCCGATGGCAGGCGTTACATCGATTATGTTGGATCCTGGGGGCCGCTTGTTCTCGGCCATGCCCATCCGCAAGTCGTCAAGGCAGTGCAGGACGCCGCCACCCGCGGCCTGAGCTTCGGCGCACCGACGGAATCGGAACTGGAGATGGCGGAGTGGATCACGCGCTGCCTGCCTTCGATGCAGCAGGTGCGTCTGGTCAGTTCGGGTACCGAGGCAACGATGACCGCCATCCGGCTCGCACGCGGTTTTACCGGACGGCCGAAGATTGTTAAATTCGAGGGCTGCTATCACGGCCACGCCGACTCGCTGCTCGTGAAAGCCGGTTCGGGTGCGCTGACGCTGGGCCAGCCGAGTTCCGCGGGTGTACCGGCCGAGATAACCGCGCACACCATCGTGCTCGACTATAACGATGTCGATATGCTCGAGGCCGCCTTCAAAGCGGAAGGTGACAGAATGGCCGGCGTCATCGTGGAACCGGTCGCCGGCAATATGAATCTGGTCAAACCGAAAAAGGCATTTCTGGCTGCGTTGCGCGACTTGTGCACGCGTTACGGCGCGATATTGATTTTCGATGAAGTGATGACTGGATTTCGCGTGGGGCTGCAGGGCGCACAAGGCCTGTACGGCATCACGCCGGATCTCACCACGCTCGGCAAAGTCATCGGTGGCGGGATGCCGGTCGGCGCATTCGGCGGCAGGTGCGACATCATGCAGTCGATTGCGCCGCTGGGCCCGGTTTACCAGGCTGGCACGCTGTCCGGAAATCCGGTCGCTGTTGCCGCGGGCCTGGCCACGCTCAAGCTGGTTGAGCAGCCCGGATTCTTCGAACGCCTGACAGCCAATACCATGAAGCTGGTCGAACAGCTGCAAGCTGCGGCACGGGAGGCCGGAATCGCGTTTTCCGCGCAATCGGTCGGGGGAATGTTTGGTGTGTATTTTCGTGCGAAGCCGCCGGAAACCTATGCCCAGGTTATGGAAAGCGACAAGGCCGCCTTCAACCGCTTTTTCCACGCGCTTCTCGCCGAAGGAGTTTACTTCGCGCCCTCGGCCTACGAAGCCGGATTTGTGTCGGCCGCGCATGGCGATGCGGAAATCGGGGCTACCGCCGCTGCAGCAAAGATCGCGTTCGGAAAAATTACCGCTACGTGAAGTTCGCCAGCGGTTTAATGCAGTCCGGAGATATATTCTGCGAGCGCGGCGATGTCCTTGTCGGTCAGTTTGAGGGCTGTGGACCGCATCATCTGATTCGGATCGTTGGCGCGATCTCCGCCACGAAAGGCCTTCAGCTGCGCAGCAACGTAGTCCGCGTGCTGGCTGGCAAGGCGTGGAAACTGGGCCGGAATTCCGGCCCCGTTCGGCGAGTGGCAGCCGGCACAGGCGGCAACCCCATTCGCCGCATTGCCGCCGCGATAGAGTTTGCGTCCCTGCGCCACCAGGTCCTTGTCCTTGGCGCCCATCTGCTTCGGCGTTTGCATGGAGTAATACGCAGCCAGATTGTGCATGTCGTCAGAAGAAAGATTCGCCACCATTGCGGCCATGACCGGATTGGCGCGTGTGCCCGATTTGAATTCGTGCAGCTGTTTGAGCAGGTACTCCGGATGCTGGCCGGCAAGGCTTGGGTTCGCCGGCAGCGGGCTGTTGCCGTCAACGCCATGACAGGCCGCACAAGCCTGGTTGACGATTGCCTGCGCCTTGGCAGCATCGCCGGCTGCGTGAGCCGAAGTCGAAGTGATGGAGATCAGTGCGACAACTGCCGCAACGAAACGAATCATGAACGCTCCCTAATCCAGCGCGGGGCCAGGCACCACGGCGGCCCTGACCAGACCTGTATATTTTAGCGTAACTCATGAGCCAGTCCGGTTTGTTTCGCGACATCAGCTTCTTCGCGTCTGCTGTCGACGAAAGCGGATTGCCGCCTTCGCAGATGGAAGTCGCAATCGCCGGGCGGTCGAACGCGGGCAAGTCGAGCGCCATCAACGCGCTCGCGCAACGCCATCGAATGGCATTCGTCAGCAAAACGCCGGGACGAACGCAGCAGATCAATTTCTTCAGTCTCGGAGCCGAACGCTTTCTGGTGGATTTGCCTGGGTACGGGTACGCGAAGGTGCCGCGAGCGATGAGAAACGAATGGGAAGAATTTATTTCGGGGTACCTTCAATTCCGTCCGCAGCTGCGCGGCTTGATGGTGGTCATGGACATTCGCCATCCGATGAAGGAGCTCGACCGGCAGTTGCTGGCTTGGTTCGAGGGTACCGGCAGGCCGGCACATATTCTGCTCACCAAGGCGGATAAGTTCGGCCGGCAATCGGCGCTGGAACAGTTGCGCGATACCACCAAGGTGCTTGCCGCGGACTTTCCCGGTGTCTCGGTCCAACTGTTCTCGGCGCAAACCAGGTTGGGTATCGATGAGGCAGAGGCGGTTCTGAACCGGTGGTATGCGCCAGACTAGCGTACAGGCGTGCGGGTAAAATAAAAAACCCCCGGTTAAAGGGGACTAAAACCGGGGGGTAAAGCAAAGCCTCAATTGGATTAAGGCACCCGCTCAGGGAGGAGAAGCGGGAGACATTGCTGTCTACTGTTTCAGAGCGTCGGCGCAGTCGAAAGTTCCACCGCTTTGATTTTTACTCGTTAAATCAATTCATTGTGCGTTGCACGAGCACTAAGGGATAGAAAGTCATGCATGTTTTGGGAAAATTTCCGCGCCGTAGGATGCGCAGGTCTCGCCACGATGATTTTTCGCGCCGACTGGTCCGGGAACATCGATTGTCCGCCGACGACTTGATCTATCCGGTATTTGTGATCGATGGACAGAATCGCAGTGAAGCGGTGCCTTCCATGCCGGGGGTGGAACGGCTTTCCATCGACCGGCTGCTCAAACAGGCGCAGCGGTGCGTGGAACTCAAAATACCGGCCATCGCGCTGTTCCCGGTTGTGGACAACCGCTTCAGAACTATCGACGCGCGGGAGGCGTTCAATCCGGAAGGCCTCGCGGCCCGCACAATCCGTTCGCTCAAGGAGCGTTTCCCAGGGCTCGGCGTCATCACCGATATCGCGCTTGATCCGTATACCAGCCACGGGCAGGACGGTCTCATCGACGATAGCGGTTATGTACTCAACGATGAAACCATCGAAGTACTGGTGAAGCAGGCTTTGTCGCATGCGCAGGCTGGAGTAGACATCGTTGCGCCGTCGGACATGATGGACGGCCGAATCGGCGCGTTGCGCGAGGCGCTGGATTCGGGAATGTATATTCATACCCGCATCCTGGCCTATGCCGCCAAATACGCGTCGAATTTCTACGGCCCGTTTCGGGATGCGGTCGGTTCCGCAGCCACGCTTGGCAAGGGTAACAAGTACACCTATCAGATCGATCCGGCGAACTCCAACGAAGCGTTGTGGGAGGTGGGGCTGGACCTGGAAGAGGGTGCCGACATGGTGATGGTCAAGCCCGGAATGCCATATCTGGACATAGTACGCAGGGTAAAGGATGAATTCGGCGCGCCTACCATGGTGTATCAGGTAAGCGGCGAGTACGCGATGCTCAAGGCGGCGGGGCTGAATGGCTGGATAGACGAGCGCAAATGTGTCATGGAAGCACTGCTGTCGTTCAAGCGCGCCGGCGCCGACGCGATTCTGACGTACTTCGCGCTGGATGCCGCCGAATGGCTTAAGGAAGAAGGTTAGATCGCGTTATCGAGTGCCGAGCGCATTGTCGTGCTTGGCCAGTGCCGCATCCAGCCAGTCTATGCGGACACGTTCCAGCGGCCGACCCTCGGGCGCGCTGCGAATCTGGGCACGAAGATCGCGCGGGGCGAATACGGTAATGTCGAAATCGGCATCCTCTGTGCTGACACTGAAATTCGGTACCCCGCGTGCTTCGTCGCCGACATGGATTCGACGTTCCCCGCTGCGATAGGCGATGCGGCGATCGAGCAGGAACATTTCCACGTCCTTCATGCTATCGGTGAACAGAAGCAGATCGATGTCGGAATACTTTCCGGCACTGCCCGAGAGCACCGCACCGGAGAGGTAAGGATCAAAGCGAGCGAGCAGTTCCATCATCTCGCGGGCGCGCTGGCGCAGATGGCGCAGACGGTCGCGCTGTTCGTCGGCCTGATAGAGTTGCTGATAAGCGCGCAGCGCGTGTTCGACTTCGTCGTTGTTCGGCAGGTTGCGGGTGTCGGGCGCGCCTGCCTGGCGTGCCGCCTTGCGCTTCGCTAGAGCATAGTCGTCGATGCCGTCGACGGCCATCAGCCGCGCGGCGAGATGGGCGATGCGCTCCCGCATTTGTCTGTTATTGCCGTTATCTCTCGGCATCGAGGTCAGTACAGCTGGTCCTTTACTTCTTCGGGTGGCTTTGCAGATTCCGCGCCTTCGATTTCCGGTCCGCCCTCTTGTTCGGGCGGCACGTTTTCATGATAAAAGTATTCGATCATCGGCGACGGCGCATGTTTGTCGCGCAGGCCGGTTTCCGGATTGATGGCCACGGCCACGACCCCCTCGGGCGCGATGGGCAGTTCCTCCGGCTGGCCTTTCAATACGGCGCCCATATAAGACATCCAGATCGGCAACGCGACGACAGCACCGGTTTCGCGATCGCCCAGCGTGCGTGGAATATCGTAGCCTACCCACACCACTGAAGCCAGATGGCGCTGGAAGCCCGCAAACCACGCATCCAACTGCTCGTTGGTCGTCCCGGTCTTGCCGGCGAGATCGATTCTGCCCAATGCCATCGCGCGCGCGCCGGTTCCGCCGCGGATCACGTCCTGCATCATATTGGTCATGATGAAGGCATTGCGCGCGTCGAGAACCCGTTCCGCACCTTTTCCGACGACGACCGGGTTTGCTTTACCTAGAACGGTGCCCTGGGCATCTTCGATGCGTTCGATAAAGTAGGGGGTCATCCGGTAGCCACCATTGGCGAAGACTGTATAGCCCATCACCATCTCCAAGGGCGTTGCTGACCCTGCGCCGAGCGCCATGGTCAAATAGGCAGGGTGTTGCTTGGGATCGAAGCCGAAGCGGGAAACATAGTCCTGAGCGTACTGCGGCGTGATCGCCTGCAGAATCCGTATCGATACCAGGTTTTTCGATTTGGTCAGCGCCGTGCGCATGCGAATCGGACCGTCGAAGCTGCCATCGAAATTTCGCGGCTGCCAATTGACCGACCCGGTTTCGCTGGCGTCGATGGTCAGCGGCGCATCGTTGATGATGGTTGCGGGCGTAAATCCCTTCTCGAGCGCCGCCGAATAAATAAAGGGCTTGAAGCTCGATCCCGGCTGACGCCGCGCCTGGGTGACGTGGTTGTATTTGTTGCGATAGAAATCGAACCCGCCGACCAGCGCCCGAATGGCGCCATTGTCGGTGTCTACGGAGACCAAAGCCGATTCGACCTGCGGCAACTGGACTATCTGCCACATGCCCTTGGCGTCGGGCTGGACTCGGATCAGGGCCCCGCGCTTGAGTCGGACCTTCGCCGGCGCCTTGTTGCCTATCATGCGGCTGGCAAATTTGAGTCCTTCGCCGGTGATGGTCACGGTCTCGCCGCCTTTGCGATAGGCCTTCACCGCTTTTGCGTCGACTTCCAGCGCGATAGCCGGATAGACGTCATCGCTATCGAGTTCTTCCTGCAAGGCGTCTTCCAGAGCCTCTTCGCCAACTTCTTCTTTCGGCAGGTTGAAATATCCCTCCGCGCCGCGATAGCCCTGACGTTTGTCGTACTCCATGGCGCCCGCGCGCAAGGCCCGATAAGCTGCGTCTTGATGAATTTTCGAAAGCGTGGTGTAGACCCGGAATCCACGCGTGTAGGCTTCCTCCTTGTAAGCGTCGTAAATCGCCTGGCGTACCATCTCCGCAAAGTGGTCGGCGCGAGTCGCAAACTCCTGGATCTGGCGCGAGATGATGATTGGCTGGGCCTCGGCCTTCTTGAGTTGCGGCTCGTCGATATACCCGAGCTCGGCCATTCGCCGCAGGACATAGTGCTGACGAATTTTTGCCCGGTTCATATTGACGACGGGGTTGTAGCGGGAGGGCGCCTTGGGCAATCCGGCGAGCATCGCGATCTCCGCCAAGCTCAACTGATCGAGTTGTTTGCCGAAGTACACTTGGGAGGCGGCGCCAAAGCCGTAAGCGCGCTGGCCCAGGTAAATCTGATTGATATACAACTGAAGGATCTCTTCTTTCGTCAGGCTGTGTTCGATCTTGAATGCGAGCAACGCTTCGCTGAATTTGCGGCTGAAGGTTTTTTCAGTGCTCAGGAAGAAATTGCGCGCGACCTGCATGGTGATCGTGCTGGCGCCCTGTCGGGCGCTGGCGGAAGCAAAGTTCGAGAGCGCAGCGCGGATGACCCCGATGTAATCCACGCCCCCGTGTTCGTAAAAGCGCTCGTCTTCCGCAGCAACGATCGCTTTGCGCAGCAGGTCGGGCGTCTGGTCGATCTTCAGGAAGGCCCGCTTTTCCTCACCGAACTCGCCGATTAGACTGCCTTCCATGCTGAATATTTGCAGCGGTATCTTCGGCTGGTAGGAAGTCAGTGCATCAAGGGAGGGCAGATTAGGGTAAGCCACTACTGCGGCGTAACCCACGATTAAAGCGAGGGAAACTCCAAACGCAGCCAGCCCAATGAGGGGATAGATCCACCAACGGGAGAACATGATTGACCGGCCGCGGAAGGTGCCGAAAGGAAAACGACCGGCATTATATAAGGTGTTGCCCCCAGGCAACAGAAACGCGCATAAAAACGCTTTACATGCAAAATAGTTGTTGCTAGCATTTAATGTAGATTATACGTATCACGCCTAAACGGCCAATGTTCAAGGGAAAATTTGCGTTTGACACGGATTTCATCGGCAACCTGCTGAAGCCCAAGTCACCGCCTTTGATCGGCGTCGACATCAGTTCCTCGTCGGTGAAAATGGTGGAACTAACGGGGTCCGGCAGGGGACGGTATCGCCTCGAGCGCTACACGATCGAGCCGCTGCCGAAGGACGCCGTGGTCGACGGCAATATCATGAACCTTGAAGAGGTTGGCGACGCGCTGCGTCGCGGCTGGAAGCGTATGGGTACCCGGGCCAAGAATTTGGCCATGGCGTTGCCTTCCGCCGCGGTCATCACGAAAAAGATAGTGGTACCCGCGGGTCAGACCGACGAACAGCTTGAAGCCCAGGTCGAAACCGAAGCCAACCAATACATTCCGTTTGCGCTCGAAGAGGTCAACCTCGATTTCCAGACACTCGGACCGGCGCCCAACAGTACGGAAGACGTCGAGGTGCTGATTGCGGCTTCCCGCAAGGAAAAGGTCGAGGATCGCGTTGCCGTTGCCGAATCGGTCGGGCTCAAGGCGACGGTAATGGATATCGATGCCTTCGCCTCCCAGAATGCATTCGAACTGATGCAGGATCAACTACCCGATGGCGGCCGCGATCAAACGATTGCCGTGGTTGACGTCGGTGCATCGATGATGAATATAAACGCATTGCGCAACGGTCAATCGGTGTACATGCGCGAACAGCCCTTTGGCGGCAACCAACTGACACAAGAGATCATGCGGCATTACAGCCTCTCGGCGGAAGAGGCGGAGGCCGCAAAACGCAGCGGCGGTCTGCCGGACACCTATGACTCCGAGGTGCTGGCGCCGTACATGGATACGCTGGCGCTCGAAATTGCCAGAGCGCTGCAATTCTTCTTCACCTCGACGCAGTTCAATCAGGTTCATCATATTTTTCTCTCGGGCGGTTCGGCGACGATACCCGGTCTGGCGGAGGTGGTTGCGGAGCGCACTCAGGTCAATACGCAGGTCGCGAACCCGTTCGTCGGCATGGAAGTGTCCTCCAAAGTCCGGCAGGCGCAATTGACCGTTGACGCGCCGGCGTTGCTGGTGGCGTGTGGCCTCGCGCTGCGGAGGTTCGACGAATGATCCCGATTAACCTACTGCCGCACCGGGCTGCGCGGCGCAAGGCGCAACAGCAGCAATTCTTTATCCTCGCGGGCATGACGGTTGGCCTGGCCGCCGCCATCGTCGTGGCGGTACACACATTTTTTGCGGGTCGTATCGAAACCCAGGTGGAGCGCAACAAGTACCTGGAATCCGAGATTGTGCTGCTCGATAAGCAGATCGACGAAATCAGGAAGCTCAAGGAGCAGACCCAGGCGTTGCTGGCGCGCAAGCGGGTGGTGGAATCTTTGCAGACCAACCGGACCGAAACGGTTCGATTGCTCGATCAACTCGTGAGGCAGCTCCCGGACGGCATATATCTTAAATCTGTGAAGCAGACCGGCCAGAAGGTGAATGTGA
>DATFUO010000318.1:0-9216 GCA_035260785.1 Burkholderiales bacterium | reverse complement strand
CGGGCACGCAGGGCGACTGGGGTTGACGCGGGACCAGCGCACTCATCATTTCCCACAGCGGCGTCAGATGCGCCGGCGCAATCCGCCGGTAATAAGCTTCCCGCTCCGCGCGGGTATCCTTCAACGGCTGTCCCATACTCTCCTCCTGCCTAATTTAACCCTTCACCGCAAAGACGCAAAGGCGCAAAGGAACCGCAAAGGAAGACGAACGAAAGTGAACACGGGTAAATGGCACCGCGGGTGGCTGCACTTCAGCCGATCCGAATCCACGATCATTTTTTCTATTCTTCCTTGCTCTTCTTTGCGTTTCCTTTGCGCCTTTGCGGTTAAGCCCTAGATTTTCGGTAACGACAAACCGAAATCCTTCTCGACCAGTTCCGTGACGCGCGCGAGGAAATCTTCGCGCATCTCGTCGTTGCTGCGGCTCTTGAGACCCCAGCGCAGATACATTTCATTGTTCTTCGATTTGCTCGCGCCGAAAAACCCCGGCGTGATCGGGAAATACCGGTTGATCGCATCCTGCACCGCGGCCCGGCCATCCGGGGTCCGGATCAGTTCCGTGCAGAAATCCTTGCCGAATTTGGCGTGAAATTTTTCCTCAGGCATGGTGATGCGCGCCAGATCCCGCAGGGGATGGAACGAGCAATGCAGCAGATCTTCCACCTGCAGGATTTCGGCGAAATCGGCGATGGCCTTGATCACGCAGAATTCCGGCCAGGTCTTGAGCTCGAAGCCGAAGATCGTCAACGGTTTCTTGACCTTCGGGTCCATCATTGCGGCCGGCACGCCGATCTGTTCTGCCAATCCGCGAAAACGCACATGGTGATGGTACTCCTCCATGGCCACGCGGCAGGTCAACCATTTGGCGTAAGGCGTAGGGGCCAGCGCGATGGCGGGTTCGTCGAACACCTGCGCGCCGTACAACTCGTTCACCGCATGGCTGATGACGATCTTCCTGACAGCCATCCGGTATTCCTCGGGCTGTTGCGCGAGGTCGGCCGCGGTTTTCACGGCAAGCGTGGCAGTGGCAGTCATGGGCATTTCTCTCAGACAACGGGTTCGGTATTGAAGAATTCGAGGTCGGTCGCGAGGTCGGTCAGCCGCCCGGAAAATTCGCCGTCGATGGCCTGCGCGAGCGCGGTCTCGTCCCACGCGTTACCGGCGGACATGAGCAGGCGCGCTACCGGCCGCGGCTGGGAAAACAACAGCAGCTCGCGCCCGCGCACGCCGAAAAGCTGTCCGGTCAGCTCGTGTGCGTTCGAACTCAAAAAGGTTGCGAGCCTGGCGACGTAGTGAGCGGGAATCCGCAGTGCGCGCTGCTTATACTGAGTCTGCGCGTCGTTCGCGGGCTGGATCGATTCCGTCACCCGGGTTGAAGCAAACGGGACAATCGCGTTGCAGGTGACTTTGGAGCGCAACATATCCATCGCGACGACGCGCGTCAGGCCCACCAGTCCGGCCTTGGTGGAGGCATAAGCAGCCTGCCCCAAGTTGCCGAACAGTCCGGCGCTCGACACGATGTTGACGATCCGCCCGGGTGCCCGGCCGTTCTTCTGTTGTTCGCGCATCAGCGGGGTTGCCGCGGCCAGCAGCGCAAAAGGCGCGGTCAGGTTGGTCGCAATCACCTGGTCCCAGTTCTCGCGGCCCGCCTTGAAAATGAACGCGTCCCGGAGGATCGCGGCGTTATTGATGACGATATCGAGCGCGCCAAACGTTTTCACGGCGAACAGCACCGCCCGCTCTGCGGCGCCACCATGCGAAACATCCTCGACAAATGCAGTGGCGCGGGCGCCAAGCTTTGCGGCGACGGATTGCGCAACCATCGGATCCGGATCGGCCCCTGCGATCGACACGCCGCTGTCGGCAATCAGGACCGACGCGCCACGGCGGTGCAGCTCCTCGACGATTGCCAGGCCGATTCCGCGCGCGCCCCCGGTTACGATCGCGACTCTGCCCGACAATGTCTGCACGGCGCTCATCGCATTGCCGCCACTTGTTTCGGTGCAACGGCAGCCGGAAAAAAAGCATCGGCATGGATATCGCGAGATTCGACACCGCGTTCGCGTAGCAGCGCGCTCGCTGCATCGACCATCGGCGGCGGCCCGGCCAGATAAGCCTTGAAGCCCGTCAGCGCAGGAAAATCCGCCGCGACCGCGTCCGTGACCAACCCGTGCCTTCTCGGCAACCGGGTCGCCGCGGCTTCGCCGCCAGACTCGGATAGGACGATATGCGCCTTGAACGAAGTAAACCGGCTTTGAAGTTCTGCCAGTTCCGCTTCGAAGTAGACGTCGCGCTCGGCACGTACGCCGAAATACAGATGCACCGGTTGCCCAAAGTCTTTTATCAGGGCGGTCTCGACGATCGATTTGATCGGCGCAAGGCCGCTGCCACCGGCAATGCACAACATCGGACCGGGATGCTGCGCGCGCAGATAAGACGTGCCCAGCGGACCGGCCACCTTGACCACGTCGCCCGGCTTGAGCGACTGCGCCAGGCGACGGCTCACGGAACCTGTCGTCGGCATGATCCGGATGTGGAATTCGAGGCGTTTTTCGTCCGGACGATTGGCCATGGAATAATCGCGCACGATACCGGATGCAACCGGAAATTCGAGGCTGGCAAACTGGCCCGCGGAAAACGCGAACGGTCCGCCGGCGACGATGTCCATCCTGAGCCTGAGTATGTCGTGCGTGAGCGCAGTCAGGTCAACGACTTTGCAGCGCATGACGCGCGAAGGATGCACGACGAAGGCCTCGGCGTCGAGCCGGCGCACGACAACATCGCTCCAGACTTGCGAGCGGCACGCCAGCACGATGCCACGGCTGCGTTCTTCGGCGGACAGCGCATGCTCCGAGTATTCGAGTTCCAGGATGTCGCCGGATACGAGCTCGCACCGGCAGGTGCCGCAATTGCCGGCCTGGCAGCTATAGGCAAAGCCGATGCCGTGCGCAAGCAGGGCGTCGAGCACCGTCTGGCCTTCCTCGGCGGGAGCGGTCTGATTCAGTTCGGCGACGGTGACGGTTACACTCACGCAAATGGACCGGCTGGCAGGGTGATGGCGAATGGTCTACCATCTACGGCAAGTATGGGAAGCAAACTGTTGGAAGTCAAACAATCGGGCGGCGCGGCCAACCGCCGTGCTGCGCGGACCCGCCAGGCGCCAGGCCTCGGCGTGCTGCCCGGCCTGATCGGCTATCAGCTGCGGCTCGCTCAACGCGCGATCTTCGCCGATTTCGCGGATACGGTCGGCGCAAGCGGCATTTCGCCCGGGCTGTTCGGCATCCTGGTCGTCATCGGGGAAAATCCCGGACTGACCCAGCAGGCGCTGGCCGACGCCGCCCATCTGGATCGCTCCAGCGTCGTTACCGTGATCGACAAACTGGAAGACCGCGGACTGGTGGAACGCCGGGCCGCAGACCGGCGCAGCAACGGCCTGTTCCTGGCGGCCAAAGGTAGCGCGCTGTTGCGCGGTTTGAAACGCAAAGTCGCCCGGCATGAGCGCCGGGTTGTCGAGAATTTGTCGGCGCGAGAGCGCGCGCAGCTGGTTGCCCTGCTCCAGCGCATCCTGCCGCATCGGCGCTGACCGGAGACACGACGTGGCGCGCAAATCCGCAAACCGCAAGAAGATATTCCGTCCCCAGGGCAAGACACCCGGCCTGCCGCCGGGCTCGCTGGTGTACACGGGCGACGCGAAACCGCCGATGCCCCGCGTCACCATGCTCGATTACGACGAGCACAAAGTTGTCGAGAAGGAACTCGTAAGGGTGGACGATTGCATCCCGTTCAAGGACGCCCAGACCGTGACCTGGATCAATGTCGACAGCGTCACGGAACCCGGTTTGCTGGAAAACTTCGGCAGGGTCATGGGGTTTCATGGACTGATGCTCGAAGACATCCTCAACACCGACCAGCGACCGAAGTTCGAGGACTACGGAAATTACATTTACATCGTGGTGAAGATGCTCGACTTCGATGCCAGGAAGGGCGAGATCGAAACCGAACAGTTGTCGCTGATTCTCGGCCCGAACTACGTGATCTCGTTCCAGGAGCGCGCGGGAGATTTTTTTGACCCGCTGCGCGAGCGCATCCGCAGATCGCTGGGACGCGTTCGCAAGCTCGGCACCGACTATCTCGCCTACGCGATTCTCGATGTCATTGTGGATCACTATTTCGCGGTGTTGGAGAAGCTGGGCGAAAAAATCGAGCAACTGGAAGACAGCGTCATCACCGATCCGCGCGAGGGCACCGCGCGCGCCGTGCATGCTGTCAGACGCGAGATGATTTTCGTGCGCAAATCGGTCTGGCCGCTGCGCGAGGTCATTACCAGCCTGCAACGCTCGGAATCGGCCCTGATTCGCGAATCCAACGCGGCCTACTTCCGCGACCTGCAGGATCACATCATGCGCGTCACCGACGGCGTGGACACATTCCGCGACCTCCTGAACGGCATGCTCGATTCCTACTATTCGACGATCACGACGCGGACCAACAGTGTCGTGAAAGTACTGACCTTGTTTTCGGCGATTTTCATGCCGCTGACTTTCATCACCGGCATATTCGGGATGAATTTCCGGAATTTTCCCGAGCTCGAATGGCACTACGGCTTCCAGGGCACGCTGATCCTCATGGTCATCGTCATAGCAACCATGGTCGCGATATTCAGGTGGAAGAAATGGCTCTAGGGAGTGCGGAATGCGGAATGCGGAATGCGGATTGGGAATCCATAGCTAGCGCAGTTGCGGATATATCCGGGTCAGTCTGTTTCGGAAACCGGGCCGCGCCCGCGTTTTAGCGTCGAGCGGGTGCGTTTTCGTGCAATGCGACGCTCCTTCGACGCGCGTGTCGGACGCGTCGCGATGCGCGCTTTCGGCTTTACCGACGCAACGCGCAGCAATTCCGCGAGCCGTGCCAGCGCATCGCGGCGATTGGCCTCCTGCGTGCGAAAACGCCCGGCGTCGATCACCAGCACGTCCTCCCCGCTGACGCGCCGGCCGGCGATCCGCCGCAATCGGGCCTTCACCTCCACGGGTAACGAAGCGCTGGCGCCGATATCGAAGCGAAGTTCGACGGCCGTGGAAACCTTGTTGACATTCTGCCCGCCCGGGCCCGATGCACGGACATGCCGAAACACCAATTCTGCTTCCGGTATCTGGAAATGACGCAATACAGCGCTCCGCAATATGGGACGAAAAGGACCACGACATGGACATTCTGCCATCGGCCGCGTGCCGCCTGTTATGCGGCGTCGCAACACGCGAAGACGCCCGATTGACACAGGTTTTGGGGTCAGCAGGATTTTCCCGGCGCGCTTGCAATCGAAAATAATGAGGGCTACATTTGCGGAGGGCTCCCCTCTGAACGATGCCTGAACAAGATATCAATAAACAGGCGGCGTCGACGGGTCGATGTGTTCTCAAAATGTTGTGCCCAATCCACCAATAAAATTATGAACGGGAGAGAGTTATGAAACGATGGACTCATACAGGGGTCGCCAAGGCCCTGTCCGCGGCGGCTTTCGTCGGGATCGCTTCTCAGGCAATGGCAGCAGATGTCACCTGGGATCGCCTGCTGAATGCCGACAAGGACGCAAACAACTGGCTGATGTATCACCAGTCGTTCAAGGGCTGGCACTACAGCGGCCTGGACCAAATCAACGCTGACAACGTCAAGAACCTGCATGTCGCCTGGCTGCATACGCCTTCCGCCAGCAAGCGCGGCATCCAGTCATTCCCGCTCGTTGCCGACGGCGTTCTCTACTACACCAGCGCATCCGGCCAGGTATGGGCACTGGACGGCGCCAGCGGCGCAGTGATCTGGCGCTATCAGGCCAAGATCGACACCGAGCGTGCGGAAGGCACTTTCTACAATCCGTACAACCGCGGCCTGGCTATCGGCTACGGCAAGGTCTACATCGGCACCGTCGACGGCCGCATGATTGCCCTCGATGCAAAGACCGGCAAAGTGGCCTGGGACAACACCATCCTCAGCGTCGAAAAAGGCAACAAGGGCTTCACCGGCGCTCCCGTGATCGTGAAGGACAAGGTCATCATCGGTTCGAACGGCGGCGAGCTGTCCGGCTGCTGCGGTCCGATATTCGCCGTCAATGCACAGACCGGCGAAGTCGCCTGGCAGTTCGACACCATCGGTGGCGACGAGCGTTCCCGCCAGTCCTGGGGCAACGATTCGTGGAAAATCGGCGGTGGCGGCGGCTGGATGACGGGTTCCTATGATGCGAAGACCAACACCGTATGGTGGGGTACCGCGAATCCCGCGCCCGACTACGACTGGGCAGGCGAAAACTGGAAGACCGATGGACCGCGTCCGGGTGAAAACCTGTACAGCTCCTCCGTCGTCGTTCTGGATGCCGACAGCGGCGAGTTGAAATCGTACTTCTCGGAAATGCCACATGATGCCTGGGACTTCGATGCAGCCCCCGGCGAATTCATGACCCTCGAAAAAGGTGGCAAGCGCTACATGCTGCACCCGAACAAGGGCGGTATTATTTTTGTATACAACGCCGATCAGGTTGGCGGTGGCAACCAGTTGAAGGTGGAAAACGCCTACATGCTGGGTGAGACCTACAACTACATCAAAGGCGTCGATCCGAAGACCGGCCAGCTCATCGGCCGTCGCGAGCTGCCCGAAGGCAAGCACACCAATGTGTGCCCGGCCATCGACGGCGCGATCAGCTGGAACACGGGTTCCTTCAACCCGGGCACCGGCCTGTTCTACAAGATCGGCCAGGAATGGTGCTTCGACATCGAAGTCGTGAAAGCCGACAAGCCGGCTGACTTCTCGGGTCAAGCCTACTTCGGTGCTTCGTGGACCGCTACGCATCCGCAGGGCAAGAAGGCCTACGGCCATGTGACCGGCCGCGATCCGCTGTCCGGCAAGATCAAGTGGCGCACCGAGTTCAAGTACCCGCCGCTGGCCTCGCTGATGTCGACCAAGGGCAATCTGGTATTCGTGCCCGGCGCCGACGGCAATTTCCACGCGCTCGATGCCCGCACCGGCAAGGAGCTCTGGAAACACAACAACGGTATCGGCCACCACGGCGGAGTAATTTCCTACATGGCAGGCGGCAAGCAGTACGTCGCGGTCGTGTCGGGCTGGGGCAGCCACGTTTCAGGCAACTATGGCCCGCTGTTCGGCCATCCGTTCACCGAAATGCCGACCGATGCCGGTCAGCTGATCGTGTTCAGCCTGTAATCGAGCTTAAGTAGTAAAGCGTTAATTGCGGGCGGGGGAACGATCCCCTGCCCGCTTTGTTATTCGAACTCACCGCCTTCGCGGAGTACAAAATGAGAGCCCCAGGCAGTACGAATATCGTCCTCGCCGTTGCCCTGACCGCCAGCCTGTTTTCCAGCTCCGGCTTTGCCCAGGACCCGACCGATGAGGTCGCGGCGAAGATCGACGAAAAATTCGGCGGTAACATCAAGAAACTCTTTGCCACCAAATGCAGCTGGTGTCATCAGGCCTATGGCATGAAGCAGGCCGATGGTCCGAAACTCGCCGGTACCGCCAAAACGCTGGAGCAGATCATGAAGCAGATCCTCAACGGCAAGTCGCCCATGCCCGGTTTCAAGACACAACTCAAGGAAGAGGAAGTCCAGGCACTGGCCGAATACATCAAGGCGCTTCCGGTCAACTGATAAAGATTGATTCAAACAAATCAAGGGCGGCCCGAGCCGCCCTTTTTTATTCATGGCGGGTCATTCAATCGGCGCGCTGCAGTTCCATCCTTGCGCCAAACCCGGCGTGCTTGCCGTTGCCGCGTAATTGCTTGCCGCCCTCGTCGAGCCGAAGACCCATCGTCAGCACCGCGCCATTCGCGCCGGTTGCGCTGAATGTAAATATCTTGCCGTCGAAGGACTGCTTGGCCAGTGGAATCGATTGAGAACCGAATTCGTCCAGATTCGTGAGTGCGATGTTCCCCGATCCGTCCGCGGCGATCTCCATCGCGACCACCCCGCTGCTCATGCCGATATACCACGGACCTTTCCACGATCCTTTCAACGCGCCGGTATCTGCGGCAGCCGCGCCGGCAAAAAGAACGGCCATCGTCATTGCGGCAAGCCCTGTTATTTTCATCCTGTCCTCCGGCAGTTGGATCCGGCGGGAAGCCGGACCATGTGCAATTCTAACCGCAGGCCGGACCGCCCAACACGGCGGCAAAAAACCGCCGGGGCATGACCGGAAGGTGCTTATATAATGCCTTCCTACCTCCACAGTCCGGCAATCGAATGAATTTCTGCAGCGCCTGCGGTGCACGTGTCGAACGGCGCGTGCCACCCGGCGACAGCCTTCCGCGCTACGTTTGCACTGACTGCGGGGTCATCCACTACGAGAATCCAAAAATGGTGGTGGGCTGCATTCCCGAATGGGAAAGCCGCATCCTGTTGTGCCGTCGCGCCATCGAACCCCGCCACGGCTTGTGGACGGTGCCCGCGGGTTTCATGGAAAACGGCGAGACCACGGCCGAGGGTGCGATGCGCGAAACACTCGAGGAAGCCAATGCCAAGGTCGAGATCGTGGGACTGTACGCCCTGTTCAATATTCCGCACATCAACCAGGTGTACATGCTGTTTCGTGCCCGGCTTCTCGATCTGGATTTCCGCGCAGGCGCGGAGACGCTGGAAACGAAGCTGTTCGAAGAAGGGGAGATTCCCTGGGACCAGATCGCGTTTGTCACCGTGCGGCGCACGTTAAAACATTATTTCGACGATCGCCGCGCCGGTGAATTCCGGTTCCACATCGGCACCATCGAGCCCATGCCCAAGCCTCCTACTACTTAGACCAGCCGGCCGCGGGCCGGCGATAAGAACGTTGACGCGGAGGACGCGGAGGAAAGGCAAGAGAGGACGCAGAGGAAAACTCTGAATGTGGAACGCTGGAAGGGATTCGACGGAAGCTAGCGGTCGGAATGATGGCTTTTTCTCAGCGACGACCGACTCGCAGATTTCCCAGTGCACTCGACGGTTGGCGCCGTCCGGCAAATAAATCGCGCTTTAGCAACACGAAATCTGTCAGTTCGGATACCGATACGCATCCCTGAACTGCCTCGTACGACTACATGCCAAATTTTGGCGTCCTCCTCCGCGCCCTCTCTTGCTTTTCCTCCGGCGCCGCCGACACGGCGTTGGCCTAGCCATCCGGGGCGGGAGGCGGCGCTTCGGCGCACTCCCCGCAATCGGCCGACTCCGTCGGTAACGTGTC
>DATFUO010000317.1:0-7139 GCA_035260785.1 Burkholderiales bacterium | reverse complement strand
GCGCAGGATTTCGTCGTTGTGTTCGCCCGCCTCGCCCACGGTGCGCTTCATGCGCGCGGGCGTGCGGGAGAGCTTGATCGCCGGTCCGACCAGCGTCATTTCCCCGCCGCCGGGATTCGGCACCGGCACGGCCATACCGAGGTGGCGAACCTGTTCGTCGCCAAATACCTGGTCGAGCTTGTAGATCGGCCCGCAGGGCACGCCGGCTTTAGCCAGCAGATCGATCAGCGCGACTGAAGTGTATCGCCGCGTGTGTGCTGATATCGCTTCGTTCAGCGCGACGCGATTCTTCGAACGCAACTTCGCGTTGGTATAGTCCGGATGCTTTGCGAGGCCGGGATCGCCGAACGCCTCGGCCATGCGCGCAAAAATCGGATTGCCGGCTGCCGCGATGTTCACGAACCCGTCCGACGTCGGATACACGCTGGTGGGCATCGAAGTCGGATGGTCGTTGCCCGCCTGTCCGGGCACTTCGCCTTCGACCAGCCAGCGCGCGGCCTGGAAATCCATCATCGCGATCATCGACGAGAGCAGCGAACTCTGCACCCACTGGCCTTTGCCGGATCGGCTGCGCTCCTGCAGCGCGATCAATATCCCCAGCGCGGCGAACAATCCGGCGCTGAGGTCCGCGACCGGAATGCCGGCGCGCACCGGTCCTTGTCCCGGCAATCCTGTTACCCACATCAGGCCGCCCATGCCTTGTGCAACCTGGTCGAAGCCGGCACGATCGCGGTAAGGTCCATCCTGCCCGAACCCGGAAATGCTGGCGTAAACCAGTTTCGGATTCACTTTCGCGAGCGTCTCGTAGTCGATGCCGAGCTTGTGCTTCACATCCGGCCGGTAATTTTCCACCAGCACGTCGGCCGTTTTTGCCAGGCGTTTGAGCACTTCCACCCCGCGCGCATCCTTCAGATTCAGGCTCAGCGAGCGCTTGTTGCGATGCAGGTTGTGGAAGTCCGAACCCTGCCGCGGGCCGAGGATGTCCTCACCCTCGTGCGCCGGCATTTCGATCTTGATCACGTCGGCGCCCCAGTCCGCGAACTGCTTGACGCAGGTCGGCCCGGCGCGCACGCGCGTCAGATCGATTACGCGCAGATGGGAAAGGGCTTCCATGGATACAGTGACTGGTGACTGGTAATTGGTGATTGGTGATTGGTGATTGGTGATTGGTGATTGGTAGGCTATGACCGCGGTATGTTCGGCTTGTCTGCGTTTACCAATCATCAGTCACTAATTACCGATCACGGCCTTCGGTCCCCAGCGGCCGCTCTCGACCTGGTGGAAGAAATCCTCCAGCAGACGGTTGAACAGCGCCGGGTCTTCGAGGTTGGTCATGTGTCCGCTCTTCGGCAGCACGACGAGTCCCGCCGTCGGGATGGTGCGCTTCATGAGCAGCGAAGGTTCCAGCACGGCATCGTCCTCGTCGCCGGCAACGATCAGGGTGGGCGCCGTGATCCGCGCCATGTCGGCGGTCAGGTCGTACAGCGACGGCCGCCGCGCCTGATAGCCGAGCATGGTATTGGCCGATCCCTGCGCGGAATGTTCGGAGAACTGGCGCACGAATTCGGCGAATCCGCGCGGATCCTTTTCCTTGAGTTGCAGCCGCGATGGTCCATGGCCGTAGGTGGCCGCTACGTGCGCCATGCCCTTCTCGAGCATCGACTTGGCCAGTTCGCGGGATTGCGCCTGGAATTGCGCATACTGCGACGGATGCGCTCCGTAGCCGCAGCCCGCGACGACCAGGGACATTGCGCGCGCCGAATAGGCCATGCCGAAATGGAGCGTGGCAAACCCGCCCATGGAATTGCCGACGATATGCGCGCGCGGGAGGCCGAGCACATCGAGCACGCTGAGGATGTCGTCCCGCGCGCGCTGCTGGGAATAGCGCTCTGCATCCGCCGGCACCTCCGACGGCGGGTAACCGCGTGCGTTATAGGCAATGCAGCGGTAGCGGCGCGAGAAATGGCGCAGCTGCGGCTCCCAGGTGCGCCAGTCGCCGGCGAATTCGTGCACGAATACGACAGGCGTTCCGGAACCGCTCTCCTCGTAATGCAGTCTTACGCCATCGTCTGTGGTCAGGGTTGGCATGCGGGTTGCTCGCTACAATGGCACGCGTCGGTCCGAATCGTTGTCATGCCGCGGGCGCGGCGATTTGTCGGAACACATTAGCAGAAATTGCGTCCACGGGCCGTTCCCGTGGCAACATGACGACAGTCGAAACGGTGGAGATGCAGTGGCAAAAGTAGATCGCTCCGTCCTCGAACGCGACGGGGTGCGCAAGGCGGTGCGCGATTCCGGTTACGGACACCTGCTGATGTCCGACGAGGACGTGGCGCGCTCTCTCGCCGACACCATGGCCGGTCATCGCAGAGGCGACCCGGTATGGGTGTTCGGCTATGGTTCGCTGATCTGGAATCCGCTGATGGAATTCGCCGAACGCCGGCCGGCGCGCATCCATGGCTATCATCGCGGCTTCTATCTGTGGTCGAAGGTCAATCGCGGTTCACCGGAGGTGCCCGGCCTGGTGCTCGGCCTGGATGCCGGCGGCTCCTGTCAGGGCATGGCGTACCGGCTGCACGACGACAAGTTGACGGTCGAACTCGGCCTGCTGTGGCGCAGGGAAATGGTGATCGGTACGTATAGGCCGCGCTGGGTCAACGCGGATATCGGCGGGCACGCCGTGCGCGCGATCGCTTTCGTCGTCGATCGCAGGAAGCCCGGCTACACCGGCCGACTGGACGATCGACAGATCGTTTCGATTGCGCTCAAGGCGTGCGGCCACTACGGCACCTGCGCCGATTACCTCGTCAATACCGCGACCAGTCTCGAAGTCGCGGGCATTGCCGACCCGCACCTGTCGCGGCTGGCAAAACTCGTTGCGCAGGCGTGCGATACAAAACCGGATTCCTGATTTTCCTGTGCGTTAATGTGACAAACGAATGGCGACTGCCCCATAATATTCGTCATTGTCGGAAGTCCGGAATTACCCGAGTGCAGAATGCCGGGTCACCGGATTCGAATCTGTATGGTGAATGGCGAGGGATTCCATGAACGCTCCGTTGCGCGGCTACACGTTGGATTTCATCCAGAGCATGTTGACCGAGAAATCGGGAAGGGCGTCCGGGTGGTTCGGGGATCTGGAACTCAGATCAGTGTTCCAGCCCGCCTTCAGCCTGCCCCAGAAGCACGCGGTGGGTTTCGAGGCGAGCCTGCGCGCGGTCGATGCGAAAGGCAATCCGGTTTCTCCCGAAAGCCTGTTCGGGCCGGTGCAAAACTACGCCGAGACCGCCATGCTGGACATGCTGTCGGCGACGATACACGTCCACAATTTCTTCTCCCGGCGGCCGTCGCACGGCGTGCTGTTCATTAACCTGCATCCCGAAGTCCTGCTAGATTTCGGCAACAGCGCGGCGTTCCTGGACTCTCTTTTCGATTACTACGAAATCGGGCCGCAGAAGGTCATGATCGACATTCCCGGCTCCGTACTGGAACACGAACGTCTCGAAGATGCGATCGCCTCGTTTCGCAGTCTCGGCTGCCAGATCTCGGTGGACGATTTCGGGGTGGACAATACCAACCTCGATTCCATCTGGCACGTCGCGCCCGCGATTGTAAAAATCGGCCGCCCGGTGGTCACCGAGGCGATGAAGGAGCGGCGCAAGCGCCAGGCCCTGCCGCGCGCGGTTTCGCTGCTGCACGAGATGGGCACGCTGGTACTGATGGAAGGCCTCGAGTCCAGCGACCAGGCCCTGCTGGCGATCGACGCGGACGCGGATTTCGGCAGCGGCTACTTCTTCGGCCCGCACATCGACAGCGTCGCGGAATTTTCGCAACCTCAGGACCTGCTGGACAAGCTGTGGAAGAGCTACAGGGAACAGCGCGCTTCAGGCCGGCCGGACGAGCACGGGACGCGTCTGTCCCTGGAGAACGAAGCGCTGCACTCGTCGCAGGTGAAAGGACTGCGCAAGGCCTCGCCGGCCGATATTGCGCGCTATCGCGAGCAGCGCCACCCGTACCTTTCCGCCATCCAGAACATTGCGGCGAAGGTCAAGTCCGGTTCTGCGTTCGAGGGTTCCTGCGAGATGTTCCTCGGCCTGCCCGGCGCGGTACGATGTTTCCTGCTGGACGGCAGCGGCAGACAGATCGGCGATGACGTTTTCTCGACGCGGCCCCCGGCCCGGCAAGGCGTGGATTTCTACAGCCTGGAGGCCCGCAGCGAGGGCGACTGGTTTCGCCGGGACTTCTTCCGACGCGCCATCAACGAACCGGAAGTGGTGCAAGCCACCCGGCAGTACGGTTCGCTGACCGGATACGTGCGCTGCGTAACGTTCTCGATGGCGACACGGAACATCAACGGCAAGCCGGTCGTGGTCTGCGGCGACGTCGACTGGTCGATGCACACGCAGATGGACTGAAGCTCCGCCCCGGGTGAACGGGATTACATCCGGCCGAAAGCGAGCTGGCCCTTCCCGAGTCCCGCTTTCTGCGCTTCATGCGCCAGCAACGTCCGCTTGCGATCCAGTCCACCCGCGTAACCGGTCAGCGAGCCGTCGGCGCCGATCACGCGATGACAAGGCACGATGATCGAAATCGGATTGCGCGCGTTCGAGTGGCCGACCGCGCGTGATGCGGTCGGCCTGCCGATCCGGCGCGCGACTTCGGCGTAAGAAATAGTCTCGCCGAACGCAATGTTGCAAAGTTCCTGCCACACACTCATCTGGAATTCGGTGCCTTGCGGCGCCAGCGGCAAGTCGAAGGCGGTGAGCGCGCCATCGAAGTAGGCCCGCAACTGCGCAATGGCCCGCGCAAACGGCGCCGTGCTGACATCGCGAATCCAGTCGGGCCGGACGGCGGGGCGGTGTTTGTCGTTGTCGGTATGCAGGCCGGTAAGCGAGGTTCCGTCGGACACCAGCAGCAGCGGACCGACCGGGCTTTCGAATGTCGTATAAAAAGTAGTCATGCAAGCGTTCTCCATAAATGCATGGCGGCATAGCCGCGCCACGGGCGCCAGATTTCCGCATGCGCGAGTATCCTGCGTTCGTCGTCGATGCCGAGCGCCTTGCGAATGCCCAGGTCGGTGGCGGGGAACGCGTCCGGCCAGGAAAAAGCGCGCATCGCCAGATACTGCGCGGTCCACTCGCCGATTCCCGGCAGCGTCTTGAGCCGCGCAATCGCCATCTCGACGTCGGCGCTGGGTTCGAGCAGGTTCGGGTTCTGCGCCATCGCGCGCGACACCCCGAGCAGGGTACGCGCGCGCGCCGAAGTCACGCCGATCCCGGCGAGCGCCGCCGGCGATACCTTGGCAACGCGTCGCGCAGTCGGCATCAGCAATCGCAACTGCGCAAACGGCATGTCGACGTGCTCTCCGAAAGCCGCGGCAAAGCGGCCGGCGATCGTCGTTGCCGCCTTGACGCTGATCTGCTGGCCGAGCACCGCGCGGATTGCCACCTCGTAGCCGTCGAATGCGCCGGGCAGCCGCAATCCGGGACACTTCGCGGCAAGCTTGCCCAGGCGTTGCGCGATGCGCGCCGGCTCGGCACCGAGGTCGAACAGCCTGCGCACGCGCGTCAGCACCGCAGGGATCGCGCGTCCGAGCTCCGGGGCGATCTCGACGCACAGCGCGTGACGGCGCGCGCTCGGCCGCACGCGTATCCAGCCGGCGAGTCCGCCGATGTTCACTGTGCGCAGGTAAGCCGAATCGACGATCGCCTCGACGCCGGCAAATAGCCGCCTGTCCAGGAAATGCAGCAGCCCTTCCCAATCCAGGGGCGGCCGATAGGCAAGGTCGAACTGGAAACGGCCGGCCGCCTGCGGACCACCGACACCACGACGGAACTGGCTCGGATTCAAACGGTAGTGGGTCTTGAACGCATCGTTGAAGCGCCGCAGGCTGGAAAAACCGCTTGTATAGGCGACTTCCGTGACCGGTAACGTGGTGTCGGTCAACAGCAGCTTCGCGGTCAGCAGCCGTTGTGTTTCCAGCAACTTGTTCGGCGACACGCCGAATTCATCCCGGATCACGCGCCGCAGGTGGCGCTCGCTGATGCCCATTTCCGCGGCCAGCGCAGGCACGCTGATTTCGTTCAGCGCCCCGTCTTCAATGCGGCGTCCGAGCGCCACCGCGAGGCGGTTGCGCGAATCGACCAGCGCATTGCCGGGCGCAATCTCCGGACGGCAGCGCAGGCAGGGACGGAAACCCGCCTGCTCGGCGGCCGCGGCATTGGGATAAAAAGTGCAGTTGCGCTTCAACGGCCGGCGCGAATTGCAGATCAGGCGGCAGTAGATGCCGGTGGACGACACACCGACATACATCAGCCCGTCGAAACGGGGATCGCGGCTGACGAGCGCCTGGTAACAGCTTTCCGGATCGAGTTGCATGCGCGCATGGTGCCCGTTGCAGGGCCGGCACGCTAGCCATTTTCGGACATGCAGTTCTCCCTCTCCCCCTCTCCCTGACCCTCTCCCGCGAGGGGAGAGGGAGTTCTGAAACCAGACTGTTTGTGCCTTTGAACCTATTCCCTCTCCCCCGGCGGGAGAGGGCTAGGGAGAGGGGGTCGCCTCGACCGCCACGATCCTGGGCTCGGTTTCGTGGTGATGCACTACGAGGCGCCTGGCGTTCTGCCAAACGGGGAATTCCGTCGTGTCCATCATGAACATCCTTTGAATTTCCATGTCGACCTGGCGATCGCGCAACCGGCGGCGGTCGCGCTTGCCGTAAAAGCGCGCCCAGTTGATCGAAGCCCAGCCCACCTGGATCAGGCCCATCACGAGGACGATGATGCCGTAAAAGCCGATCAGGTCGACCAGGGCTTCCCAGCCGCGGCGCATGACCATTTCTTCATAAACCGCGGTAAAGCCGACGTACCACGCCAGCAACGTCGCCACCGGAAGCAGCAGATAGACGTACGAAGTCCACAACACGACGGTCAGCATGCTGAAGAAGGCGCGCATTGCGGGGGCTTGAAGCTCGGGACGCTCGATGACGTATTCGCTCATGTGGTATGGATGCCTCGATCCGGGCTGCGCCAGGTTGCACGCTTGCCGGTCCGGCGCATGAGGACACGGGGCGTGGCGACAACAGTGGTGAAGACGTTGATGACCCAGAACGCGACCGGGTACCAGATCATCCAGAAGTAATA
>DATFUO010000316.1:0-2310 GCA_035260785.1 Burkholderiales bacterium | reverse complement strand
GCGGGCAAGGCGTCCAATGTACCCGGCTTCGAAGATCATCTGTCCGGGCAGACTCCTCTGGATTGTGAAGTCAATCGAGTGGCTGCGGCCCACCTGAAATTGTGGGTCGTTCTGGAAGCTCAGAATTTCGCTCAATCCATTGGCCGGTACGATTGGCGACGGCACTGCAGTCGGAGCCGGAGGAGTCGGAATCGGCCCGTCCACCCCAACACGGAAGCTCGCTAAACCAGGATTGGCTCCCGCTCCGGTCAAGGGAACGCTTGCGTTACAGCCTTGGACACTTGTCCCGTTGGCGTTGCAGAGGGGTGTATTGGTGTTTATGGTCTGAGCGAATCCAACTCCCAACATCGGGATGATCACGCTCTGCACCGTATTCACCCGGTCGTACGCGATTCCGTAGCCGCCTCGAATAACCGTTTTCCGGTCGCCGAAAATGCGGCCGAGGAAACCGCTCCGCAAACTTGGATTCCACGCGGCGGATACGCGCGGAGCCCAGTCGCCGTAATCCACACTGAAGACGTCGCTCCGTCCACTCTTGTTCAACGGAACATAGGAAAGCGTGGGGTTGAAAATGTCGCCTTTGGCGGCAGCGGCTGCCTTTGCGTTGATATAGTCGAAGGCGTTGATAATCTGGTCGCCGTTATCGTGATTTGCTATCAGTGTCTGCTGGTTGTTCAGCTCGTGTGGCGTCGTCTGCCAGCCGTAGCCAAGCCCGTAGGTTAAAGTAAAGGAGGGTGTCATGCGCCAGGTATCCTGCGCAAAGAAGTTGTAAGCGCGCAAGGTGGTTCGCGCGATAAGCGACGCCCCCAGGGGTTTCGGCTGCAAATTGCCATCGCGGACGGCAAGAATGCCGACGCTATCGATCAGCCCAAGTGACGCGGCGTAGAAGCGGTCCCATTTCAGGGCGTCGGATGCAGAGAGACCCAGCGGCCTGTTTGCGGCCGGGATGCTCAGGCTTCCGCTGACGTCCGCGTCGAGCGTGGCTACCAGGGAGTTCAAGGAACCAATCACTTTATCGTCGCGGTCGTGGATGGTAGGCAGCCAGCGAATGTCACCGCCGGTCACAATCGTGTGCTTGCCTTTGATCCAGCTCAGTGTGTCCGCGTACTGCTTATTGCTGTCGTAAATCGCCTGGTGGCGCGCGCGCTGCGTGTCCACGTCAATGATCGTGTCTATGAAGCCGGTTGCCCCAAGCCCGGGCGCCAAAGCAACCGGACCGAGGGGGGAGTCCGTGCCCGGCAGTTTCAACTTCGCGGCGGAATCGCGCGGACGGATCACTGTGAAATCCTGCCGGCTGCGAATCCAGCCGGCCCGAAAGCTATTGACAAGGTTGTTGCTGATCTGCCATTCGAGGCCTGAGGTAAATCCGTCTCCGCGGATGTTGGACGCGCTGGTGTTGTTCGCCGTACCGCCGCGAAAATCAATCTGACCCGCAGCGCTGCCATTGGCATTCGGCGTCAAATCCCGATGGTACAAATAGTGCCCAAAAAATTTTACTTTTTCGGTGAAATTGTGATCCAGGCGGAACGCCACGCTGTCGTCCTTGAGAGGCGCGGGAACGTTCGTGCGCAGGCCAATCGTGTTAAAGGTATCGGCGCCGGCGACTGACGGATCTGTTCCCCGGGGCATCATCCCCCATAACTGTTTGATTGTTGGGCTGATGCCTATATGCCGTGGATCGCAAGGGAGGTTGCCGCTCGGCCCGCAAGCAGTGGAAGTCGCCAGGTTGTATTGCACACTGTTGAGAGTAATGATGCCTTGGCGCAGCGTATCGCTCGGCATGATGCGCGTGATCTGTACTGATTGCGGGAATCTCCGTATCTCGTAGTTCCCGAAGAAGAAAGTCTTGTTTTTCTTTAGGGGGCCTCCAAAGCTCGCCCCAGCCCGGTTATCATGTTGTGGCTGCTTGGGCGTAAACGGAGTTATCACCTTACCCGTGTTCGGATCGACCACAGGAGTATGGTTGTTGTCCCACGCGTTGGCGTTCAAGACCGAATTCTGGTGATACCAGTAAGCGTTTCCGTGGAAGCTGTTCGTGCCGCCCTTGCTGACCACGTTGATTTGACCACCCGAGGCGCGCCCGAAGCTGGCGTTGTTGTTGGTGACGCCGACGCGGAACTCTTCGATGCTGTCCACGCCAATCGGCACGATCGGCACCTGGTTGCCACCACCCGCGATGACGTTGTCGGTGATGTCTATGCCGTCGAGATTGAAGGCGTTCTGGTCGCTGCGTGCTCCTGCGACGGTGCCCCCCGCGTCACCAAACCCGCCCCCATTCGAAGTTTCATACGGCGTGGAAGCCGGCTGAAG
>DATFUO010000315.1:0-23831 GCA_035260785.1 Burkholderiales bacterium | reverse complement strand
AGCCGCACCGCGCACAACTCGCTGTCCGCTTCGCACAATTTGATGAGCGCCGTATGGCCCGCATCGGGCACGAAGCTTACCTGGCGGATATTCTGCCGCTTGAACAGCCGATGCAGTTCCTGACTCCAGTGCGCGGCCATGATCGTGATGAAGGGTAGGGTCGGAGGACAAACGCGATTTGGCCACAGCCGGACGGATGCGGCAAGGTCCAAGGGGAAGGTAAAAGGTAAAGGGGGAAAGGTGAAAGAGGAAAGAGGAAAGAGAAAAGAGGAAAGAGGAAAGAGGAAAGGTGAAAGAGGAAAGAATCATCAGGCCGACGTATCCTGGATTTCGAGCAATTAACTTTCCAATTTCAACTTTTACCTGTCCTCTCGCCCCTGCTGCTAAAGCATCTCCAGCGGTACTGGCGCCTTCGGCGGCGGGAACAGCCGGTCGAGCTCGGCGAGTTGGTCCGCGGATAGTTCGACGTTCAGAGCAATGGAGTTTTCCTTCGCCCGTTCCCGGTGCCCAGTTTTCGGAATCGCGATGACACCGTCCTTCGCCATCAACCAGGCGAGTGCGGCCTGTGCGGGTGTCATCCCATGGCGCTTCGTGAAATCGGCAAGCTTCGGATTACCCAGCAATCGCGCCTGTTCGATCGGCGAATAGGCCATCACCGGGATGCGTTTCTCGCGGAGCCACGGAGCCAGATCCCACTCGATGCCGCGCCGCGTGAGGTTGTAGAGCAACTGGTTCGTGGCCACCGCCTTGCCGCCAGGCGACGCGAAAATCTCCCGCATGTCCCCGAGGGCCATGTTGCTGACGCCGTAGTAACGGATCTTGCCGGCTTTCTGCAGTGCCATGAAGCCTTCCATGGTTTCCCGGAAAGGAATGTTTCCGCGCCAGTGCAGCAGATAGAGGTCGATACGGTCGGTGCGCATGCGCGCGAGACTGCGCTCGCAGGCGGCAATGCTGCCTTTGCGCGAGGCGTTGTGTGGGTAGACCTTGCTGACAAGAAAAGCCTCGTCGCGCCGGCCCGCGATGGCTTCGCCGATCAGCTCTTCGGCTTTGCCTTCGCCATACATCTCGGCCGTATCGATCAGTTTGAGGCCCAGATCGAGCCCGAGCTTGAGCGTGGCAATTTCTTCGGCGCGGGTAGCGCGTTTGTCACCCATATTCCAGGTGCCCTGGCCAAGCGCCGGAATCGTTTCCCCGGACGGTAGCGTAACGCTTTTCATGGGAAATCATCCGCCCCGGGAGCTTGCGTCAGCTTCATGATGATGTCGGCGTACCAGGCACAATTCAGGTTCAGCCGCTCGTCTTCCGTCACATCGCGGCTATGTACATCCATGCGCGAAGTGTGAACCCCGAGCAGCAGCCACGACAAGTCCTCGCGGCCGGATTGCCGCGAGATTGCCCGCGCTACGACCGGCGCGCCGCTTGCACCGCGATGCATTTGCGCATCGGTCAGAAAATAACCCTCGCCCTGGAAGCGCAGGCCGAACGAGGTTGCGACGATCGCCTGTCTCGCAACCGGCAGGTGGTGCAGCATGTCGTGAAATCCCAGCGGAAACCCGACGATCACGATCGGCGTCCCGACCTCGATTTCTTCGAATTTGCTGACCAGATGATTGGGGGTAAACGCCTTCAATAACAGGGTCGCCGGGAGCGCCGGGCGGTCCAGTTCGATGACCGCGACATCGACTTCGCCCGCGGAGTCGATGCCCTCGCGCCACACCGATCTGCCGTTTCTGAAAAGCGGAATCATGAAGCGTGTCACCTGCACGGCGTTGTCCGGATCCACGTGCAGCTCGATCAAAAGGCTATCCGGATGATGGTCGCTGGCCTCATCCCTGAGAACATGCCGCGCGGTAACCAGGTACACCCGGCCGTCGCGTTCGAAAAAGAAGCCCGTGGCATTGGTTTTTTCTTTCTTGTCCAGCACGGTCGTGACGCGCGTCACGGCCAGCAACAGCGGCTCGATCAAACTATCCTCCCAAAGTACCGGGCCCGGAGCACTCCGGTCCAGGCCGGACATCGCGAAACGCACAATATACGGCTCGGGCAGCGCAGGGTCGATATTGTTCCTCTGCAGGCTGATCCGTCCCTTTGCCCTTGTGCAGCCATTGTGGCTGCGGCGACCGCGTGATAGTTTTCATGCATCCGCGTTCCCGGTTGTCGACATGCTGAACCGACTGAAGGCCAGATGGCTGCTCGCCGCAGTGACCTTAGCGTGCATTGCAACGGGCGTTTACTACGCCGATCTGCTCAGATCGGCTTTCCTGCGCAACCCGGTTCCGCGCTCGGCGGAGTCGATTGCCAGGGGACGACAACTCTTCATGCAGGATTGCGCCGTATGTCACGGCGCCGAAGGGCGGGGCGACGGTGTGGCGGCTGCGGCGTTGCCGCAACGACCGGAAGATCTGAGCGGGATTGCCCCGCCGCCGATATTTCCGGATGGCGTGGTTGCCTATCGGATCATCAATGGCAAGAACATGATGCCTGCGTTCGGGTCCACACTGAGCGAGAACGAAGTCTGGGACTTGCTCAATTTCATCCGTTCGCTCGCACGATAGTGATTGGTAATGGGTGATTAGTGATTGGTCAAACCGAAACTCTAATGCCAATCACCAGTTACCAATCACTGCCTTTCAAGGCCTGACGAAAAACGACCCGGTCTGTTCCCCGTCGCGACTCAGTGATTCCGTCCTGATGGCCGGGAAGGCCTCCAGCGCCTCGCTCTGGATGCCGAGGAAAATAGGATCGGCGTTGTCGCGATGAATATTGATCTTGGCGTTATAGACAGCCCGGGTCGTGCCGTGCTTGTCGACGATGTGATAGCGGTTGACCATGTAACGGCCCCCGCCCTGGCTTTGCCCGGTGAGATAGCAGCGGATGTGTTCGATGTTCCCGCCGGAAATGTTCATGCCGTGCAACTGGTCGAGTGTCGCCGCGGTGGTTTCGACGAAGTCCAGGGTGTCGTAGCGGAATTTGCGGCGGGTTTTTTCCTCCGTTGTCTCGATCCGGAAGTCACCGAGCAGGATCTGGCCGGGCAACGCGCGCTCGATCATGCGCGACAGGTCGATGGTGACCTGGCCGACGATGTAGCTGAAGGTGGTCGGATTCAGGCCCTCGACCTGATGGAATTCGTAGTGTTCGCCGATGTGAAAGGCGGCGCGCAGTTTCGGCACCCAGGAACTGCGCGCCTTGCGTTGCGCGACCGCATTGTCAGCCAGCACCATCATCATCAGTTTGTACAACTCGATGTTGGCCTCGGCCGTCGTCGCCCGGTTCCAGATGTAGAAACCGTCGCCGGTGGTGGTGCGGGCGAAATTGATTTTGATATCCTTCTGCAGGAGTTGTCCGTAGGCGGAATTCACCGAGTAAGCCAGGCTGTTGAGCATGGCCACCTGGTCCAGCGGCGATCGCAGCGTGAATTCCACGGCGTCGAGCAGCACGACGGCCCGACCGCGCACCAGGGACACGCTGTAGCGCCGGACCAGGCTGCTGATCAGATCGATGTCCATGTCGTATTCGATCCGGAAGGCCACGTTGATGACTTCCGGTCTTGTGTCGAAGACGTTGCATACCCGCTCGAACATCTCCGGAACGAGAAACTTCGGTCCGGACAGCACGCCATCGATGAGCCGTTCGGTTTCTGTTTTTTCGCGGTGGCCGGGCGAATCGGCATGAATCGCCTCGGGGATGGCGTAGTGGCGGACAGAAAGGAAACGCAACTCCTGTCCCTTGAAGGTCCATGCGATGATGATATTGTCGCCAAGGTTCCAGAGCGTATAGAGGGCATCGTCGAGCCTGGCGATCCCCTCGCGCGCCTGCGGGGCCAGGCCCTGGGCGCTGCTCTCGTTGGTGGTAAACGCGTTGAGCCAGCTACCGCGTTTCACGGCGCCGATCCGGACGCAGGATTGCGCTTGCTGCAGAGTCCATCATTGCGCTTCATTGCGAAAAATGCAGACGTAGAGCGTCCGTCCGGGCCCGGATCATCCGGGAAAGCGCCCGGCAAGAGCAGGCGCCCGCTCTTGCCGTGACAGGTCAATCGAAAGTGGGTCCCGGGCCGCCCTCTGCCGTCAATTCTCGTACTTGAACGACAGCAGAACCCGGGTCCGGAACGCGACCACTTTTCCATTGTCGACTTTCATGTCCATCTTCACGACTTCCGCGATCCGCAGGTCGCGCAGGGACTTTGCTGCGGCCCCCACAGCGTTCATGGCGGCGTCTTCCCAGGATTTTGTGCTGGTGCCGATCACTTCGACAATCTTGTAGATGGGTTCCGCCGCGTTTTTCTTGGCCATGACACGATCCTCCCTCGGAAAATAAATTGATCGGAGACAAACAACGACCGCCGACAATCGTACACCGGATCAGAGTCGGTTACCCATTCGGGCACTTCTTCCATTCCACGCCGATACTGCGCCGCACTAAAGTCGGGGTATCATGTCCAAGTTCCTGTAGCAGCCTTGTCACGGTCGTGCGCTTCCGCGTCGCGTGTCTGGCCGCTGTCACATTTACCCAATCCCCGGCCAATGAACGAATATCCGACTCAATCCGAACTTCTGAGCTGCCTGGCAAACATCGCCAACGTGGCCGGCGACACCACCAACGTGCCGTTTCGCGTCGATGTCATTCCGCTCCACGGCAAGCCGCCGATGTATTCGGTGATGATCAAATCGCCTGCGAAAGACTTGCTTCGCAGGCAAATCGGCCAGATCCTGTCCCGCCCCTTCGCGCTCGGCGCGACGTCCTTCATGCTGACCGGCAGCGAGGCGGCGTCATTGGTCGGGCGCGGCGAAAACAAATAGATCGCCGTCACACGGGCGCGGGCTGCCCCGGCGCCGAATGAACGACGGGCGCCTTGCGGCGCCCGTTTTGTTCTGCCAGAGCACGATGATTGCCGCGTATGGTCCCGGCACAATCGTTTGCTGAACTGATCAGGACCCGGATAACGAAGCCTGGCGCAGGTTGTCCGGGCCTATACGATGGCGCGAAAGAAACGCCGCCGCCCCGTCCTCGCCCATGTAGCGGGCCAGCACGCGCGGATCCGAGGCGCGCAGATCGACTTTGATCAGCCCGTCGAGTGCGTCGTTGAACTTCTCATCGGCACTGAAGGCGAGCAGCCGGCCGCCGAGTTTCAGGTATTGCTTGAGCAGGACCGGCACGCCTTTGCTGTCGCGCTCGATATGTTTGACCATGCGCGACACATCTTCGATGTCGTTGAGCGCCGCGAACTCGGCCTGGTCGTACGCCGCCGCCCTGAGGCTGCGCAATGGCCGTCGCGGCTTGACGTGGCGCGCGAGGCTATCCTCGATGTTGTTCGTACTCAGGAAATCGACGATCAGCCGGCGCGATGCCGGCTCGTAATCGTTGCTGATGGTGACCGCCCCGAACAGCGTCGCATATTGGGGCTGCTGCACGATGAACTGCCCGATGCCGCGCCACAGGAGCATGAGCGGCGCGAAGCTGCGCTGGTATTCGGCGCGCACGAAGGACCGGCCAAGTTCGATCGCCGGGTTCAGCGCCTGCAAGACGCGATTCCCGTATCGGAACAAAGAGTGCGTGTAAAGGCCGCGTTTGCCGTAGTGGGTCAGGATTTCGTCGGCGAGTCCCATGCGGTAGGCCCCCACGATCGCTTCGGCCTGCGTGTCCCAAACGAACAGGTGCAGATAGTAGGCATCGAAAAGATCGACATCCACGGCCTTTCCGGTTCCTTCCCCCACGCCACGGAACGTCAACTCGCGCAACCGCCCGATTTCCTGCAGACAGGCGGGAAACTGCTCGGCGCGCGCATAGTGCACCGAGAACTGTCCGCTGGCGACCAGATGCTGGTCCGCCGGCAACGCCTCCAGCTCGGCCTTGAGCCAGGATGCCGGAATTGCCGGACGAATCTCCTCCAGGCCGGTCCCCGGTGCCCGACCGCCTAAAAAACGCATCGGCCCGAATCCGCAAAGCGCATTTTTGATACGTTCTTCGAAAAGTTGCGACAGGCGGGTCAGCGGACGGAGCGGGAAGGGACCATCCGGACCATTCGACGGGCTGGAGCGTCTATGCAGCATCGATGCAGCCTCGTTCAGTTAGGGGATGCGCGCGCGCAAGCACGCCTGCGCCACCGGTACGGACCTAATTTTAGACATGGGCATTTACCGCGTTGTGACTGCGGTGTTGCGAATTAGTTTCGGGGTGCGCGGGCATGGTGCCGATATCCGCCGGCACGGACGGCAGATTGGCGATCCCGGTCGTGAATTGCGGCGCCGCCTGGTCGGACCGTGGCCTGGGCCGCGGCTGTCCACCCGACAGCTTGCGCTCCACCGGCAAATTGTCCTGCACCGGCAAATTGCGCTCGGCGTAGTCCCGCATCGACAGCCCGATGATCCAGTCGGAGATGACCAGGGGCAGGCGTGCGGGTGTGAAAATTGGCAGAGTGCGCAGGAAGTGCGCAATGCGGGATACGCCGCCTGGCAGGATGCCTTTGAAGATCAGTCGCGTGAGGATGCCCATCCGATCCGCGGCGGAATAGCCGCTGCGGTAGGCCGGCGCGCGCAGGTAGCGAACCTTGTTGCGGATGCGACGGGCAATTTCCGCGTCGGTGAGCAGGCGCGCGTAAAGTGCGCGATAGCCCTCGGTCATCGCATCGAGCGTCATGTTCTTCGGCACGACGTTGGTCCGGCCGCGCGTATTTTCGGCGGAGTCCTCGGTTTCGTCGATGCGGCCCTCCTTCTGCAGTCGTTCGTACAGCGGCGTGCGCGGCATCGCGGTCAGCATTCCGATCATGGCCGACTGGATGCCCGCATCGGTGATGAACTGATACTGGCGCTCGAAAGTCTCCAGCGTGTCGTTGTCGAAGCCGATGATGAAACCCGCAAGCACGTCGATGTCGTGGGCGTAGATGCGCCGGATCGAAGTCAGGATGTCTTCGGCAAGGTTTTGCGTCTTCAGTGTTTCCTTCAGACTGTCCGGATCGGTCGATTCGATGCCGATGAACACCCAGCCGAAGTTGGCGTCTCGGAACAACTCGAGCAGTTCGCGGTTCTGCGCCAGGTTGAGGGAAGCCTCCGTTCCGAAACTGAAGTCGTAGTCATGCGCTTTCTGGTAGCCGGCCAGGAAGCGCAACAGGGACTTGGCCTGGGGAACGTTGCCGATCAGGTTGTCGTCGACGAAGAATACGCTGCGCATGCCGGCGGCGCGCAATGCGTCAAGCTCGCGCCCGATCTGCTCGTGGCTCTTCACGCGCGGCTTGCGTCCGAACATCACGATGATGTCGCAGAATTCGCAGCGGAACGGGCACCCGCGCGAATACTGCAGCGTGGCGTTCGAATAGCGGTCGAGCTGCAGCAGGTCGAATCGCGGCGTCGGCGAATCGGTGAGCGCAACCGTACCGGTCTCGTGGTAGAGCCGTTTGGGCTCGCCGCACAGAAAATCGACGCAGAATTCCTTCCAGATGTATTCGGCCTCGCCTGCCACCACGGAATCGGCCAGGGGTGCGTATTTTTCATTGCAAAGGGAGGTGTAGCTGCCGCCGGCGACGGTGTAATAGCCGCGGCTGCGGTAATGCGCGAGCAACTCGCGCTGACGCGGGAACTGCACGCCCATGCCGCAAACGCCGACGATATCGGCCTCGGGGTCGAGCGGCACGGCCTCCACGTTCTCGTCGACGATGCGTACATCCCAGTCGGCGGGGCACAGCGCGGCCAGCGTCGCCAGACCGAGCGGCGGGCAGGTCGTGCGCTTGCGGGGAAGCACTTCGTCGATCGCCCAGGTGAAGCTCCAGAAGCTTTCCGGGAATTTCGGGTTGATCAAGAGCAGGCGCATAAGGCAGGACCTTTCGAAGTGGCCGGCAATCAGGGTACACCTTACAGGCGCATCGTTGCGTCGGTGTGACACGGGGTTTTCCCGGGAGTTCCGCTTTCGCGCGCCGGCCGGTCCGATGATTTATGCCGGCGTATTTGCGTGATCCGGCCCACGCCCGGGCGGCGCGGCGCTACAATGGCTGCTCTCCGGCGGAACAGGCGGCATGCATACACGGATCGGTAAATACCTCCTCAAGAGGAAGCTCGGTGCCGGTGCCAGCGGCAGCGTCTATCTGGCGCTGGACGAATTTTCCGGACGCGAAGTCGCGCTCAAATTCTACGAGGCGGGCAAGGCGGCGGACATATCGAATTTCGCGCGCGCGCAATTCCTCACCGAAGCGGCGCTGGCCGGGAGGCTCTGGCATCCGCATATCGCGCTGATCATGGACGCCTGCTCGGACGACACCATGAGTTACATCGTCACGGAATTCGTCCCGGGCGGCAGTCTTTCCCAATTCACCGGTCCGCGCAGCCTGCTTCCGGTGTCCGAAGTCATTGAGATCGGCTTCAAGTGTTCCGGTGCGCTCGACTACGCGTTCCGCAACAATGTAATCCATCGCGATATCAAGCCGGCAAACATTCTGCGCGCGCCGGATACGCAGGTGAAGATTTCCGATTTCGGTGTCGCCTTCATCCGCGACGCGGCTCACACGCAGATCATGGATGCCGGCTCGCCCTACTATGCCTCCCCGGAACAGGCCACCGGCGCGGAGCTGTCCCATCGCAGCGACATGTTTTCGCTCGGGGTTGTACTCTACGAGATGCTGGCCGGAAAGCGCCCGTTTACAGGCGAGAGCGGCGGCCAGGTCCTGCACAATCTCGTGTCCGTCGACCCCGAACCGCTTACCCTCGTGCGGCCCGATCTTCCCGGCGCCCTGGGTGAAATCGTCATGCGCGCTTTACAGAAGGCGCCTGGCGACCGTTACAACAACTGGGCGGAATTCGCGCTCGACCTGGCCAAGGCCGGCCGGTTGAGCAAGTACGACAAGGCCATTCCCGACAGCGAAAAATTCACCGCGCTCAAAAGCAGGCCGATGCTGGCGGAACTCGATGACGCGGAAATCTGGGAATTTTCCGGGGCGGGAATCTGGTCGAGGTTGCCGTCCTATACGGCCGTCGTTCGGGAGGGCGAATCGGGAGACAGCCTGTTCCTGCTGGCCGAAGGCGAGGCCAAGGTTACGCTGCAGGGCCGGCTGCTCAATGTGCTCGCCAAGGGAGAGTGGTTCGGCGAGCAGCCTTTCGTCCACGGCCACCCGGTACCGCGCCAGGCGACGGTCGATACCACCGTCGACTCGGTGCTGGTGGAATTTCCGCGCGAAAAACTCGAGGCGCTCAGCGAGCGCTGCCAGCGGCGGTTTGTCAGGGCGCTGCTGCGAACGCTTGCCGATCGGCTTGCGCTGTCGAACGCGCGCATTTCGCGCATGGGGTAGGGAAAAAAACGTGCTGTGTACTGGGTGCTGCGTGCTGGGAAAAAGCCGACGGCAGGAACCCAAACTCTGAAGAGGCTTTCCAACCGCAGCACGCAGTACTCAGTACCCGATTTTCCGCTACCATCTCCCCATAAAAACAGTCTTTCCGGAGGAGCGGGCGGCGAATAGCCGCTCGCGTAAGCCATGGGCGAAACGCGAGAAGCACTTGTCAAACGACTGGAAGTCCAGGCCCGGCAAGTTCGCCGCAATATCTGGCGCGCAGTTCGCGCCGGGGGTGGCGGGCATGTGGGCGGTTCCAGTTCGGCGGCCGACATCCTCGCCGCGCTTTACTTCCACCGCATGCGTATACGCCCGGCCGAGCCGGATTGGCCGGAGCGCGACCGTTTCGTGCTTTCCAAGGGACATGCGAACGCGGCGCTGGGCGCGGTGCTGGCCCAGGCGGGGTTCATCGACGACGCAGTTCTCGACAAGTTTTATGCTTTCGAATCGCCGTTCGGCATGCATCCCGACATCAAGGTTGCCGGCGTGGAAATGTGCACGGGTGCGCTCGGCCACGGCCTTCCGGTGGCGCTGGGCATGGCGCTCGGCGCGCGCATCCAGAAGAAGGCGTTCCACACCTTCGTCATGATCGGCGATGGCGAGTTGCACGAAGGCTCGAACTGGGAAGCGGCGCTGGCCGCCGCGCACTACAAGCTGTCGAATCTCACCGCCATCATCGACCATAACAAGATCTGCCAGAGTGGCCGGGTGGACGAGGTCATCAGCGTCGATCCCCTCGCCGAAAAATGGCGCGCTTTCGGCTGGGAAGTGCGCGAAATCGACGGTCACGACATGACGCAAGTTGTCGACACTCTCGACGCGTTACCCCTGAATCCGCGGCGGCCGACGGCACTCATTGCGCACACGGTAAAGGGCAAAGGCGTGAGCTTCGCCGAGAACACCTATGTGTGGCACAGCAATTCGGTGAATGACGAAATTTACGCAAAGGCGCTGGCCGAACTGGGAATGCCATGAACGCACCCGATATCGCCGTGCCGGAATGGCGCACCAAGTCGGCCAACCAGACGCGCCTCGCGTACGGGCAGGCGCTGCTCGAGATCGGCGCGCGCGAGCCGCGCGCCGTGGTTGTGTCCGCCGATACGCAGGATCTGCTCGGCATCCGAACTTTCATCGAGCGTTATCGCGACCGCTTCATCGAACTGGGCATCGCCGAGCAGAACGTGATCGGCACCGCGTCGGGTCTGGCGACCACGGGCCTGCATCCTTATGTATGCGCCTATGCGCCGTTCATCACCGCACGCAGCATGGAGCAGGTGCGCAACGATGTGGCTTATGCGAACCAGCGCGTCGTGATCGGCGCGGCCGCGAGCGGCATTTCGCTCGGCGTAGCCGGCGGCACGCATCATGCGCTGGAAGATCTCGCGCTGATGCGCAGCCTGCCCAACATGACCGTAATCGTTCCCGCGGATGTGAACGAAGCCTATAAGGCCGCGCTGGCGACGCTCGACATCGACGGGCCCGTCTATCTGCGGCTCGGCGGCCGAGCGGAAGAGCCGCCGGTCAGCGACCCCGAAGCAGAATTTCGTCCGGGCAAGGCGGTGCAACTGCGTCCCGGCAACGACGTGGCCGTGATCGCCTGCGGTGCGTTGGTGGAGATGGCCGTGCGGGCGTCGGATCTGCTGAAAAAGGACGGCATCGGCGTTCGCGTGCTGAACATGCACACGATCAAACCGCTTGATCGCGATGCCGTTCTCGCCGCAGCGGCCGAGACCCGTGGCATCGTCACGGCCGAAGAGCATCACCTCACCGGCGGACTGGGCGGTGCGGTCGCCGAACTGCTTGCCGTGGAACGTCCGACGCGCATGCGCATGGTCGGCATGCCCGACGTTTTTGCAATGGTCGGACCGACGGGTCCGTTGCGCGCGAAGTACGGCATGAGCGCTGACGGAATCGTCAATGCGTGCAGAGCACTGCTTTCCTGAGAGGAAAGGTAAGAGAGGAAAGGAAAGGCAAAAGGAAAACCTTCGGAAGCTCCGAGTTCTTGAACTTTCATTCCGCTTTTATCTTTGATCTTTCCGCTTCCTGCCTTCGTGGCCGGCGACGGCGGAAAAATCGGGTTTGAAGCAGTGCAATCGCAAATAAACTCGAGCGAACTGTCGATTCCGGGCCCGGCCGTTCGTCGTAGGGGTGCTCCGATCCGGAGCCATCATCCAAGGAGAACGGCAATGGAATACATGATCCTCATCTATGGTGACGAAAGTGCGTTCGGACGCATCGGCGAGGCGCAACTCAAAGCCATGTACGCCGAATACGGCGCCTACACGCAGGAACTCATGAAAGCCGGCGTCATGCGCGCCGGCTCGGAGCTGAAGCCTGCATCGACGGCGACCACCGTGCGCGTCCGGGGCGGCAAGGTTCTCAGCACCGATGGACCCTTCGCGGAGACCAAGGAGCAACTGGGTGGCTATTACCTTCTCGACGTCCCCAATCTCGATGCCGCGGTGAAGTGGGCGGGCAAATGTCCGGGCGCGAAAACAGGGTCGGTCGAGGTGAGGCCGCTCGCGCCGATGAAAAAGTAGTAACGCGTGCTCGGCCGCATCGTCGAAGAGCTCGTGCGCCGCGAGGGCCCGCGCATTCTCGCGGGCCTCATCGGGCGCCTGGGTGGAAACTTCGACCTGGCCGAAGACAGCCTGCAGGATGCCTACGAGCGGGCGCTCAATGCGTGGCCCTGGGTCGGCATTCCGGAGCATCCTGCGGCCTGGCTCACGACCGTCGCAAAGCGGTGCGCGATAGACCGCTTGCGACGCTTGCGGCGAAATATCGACGACGGCGACCTCATCCTCGAGCAGCTTGCCGCCGAAGAGCCGGAATCGATCGACGACGGCGGGTTGCCCGACGACCGCCTGCGGCTGATCTTCACCTGCTGCCATCCGGCGATCGCCGCGCCCGCACAGATGGCGCTTGCCCTGCACACGCTGTGCGGACTTTCCACCCGCGAGATCGCGCGCGCATTCCTCGAGCCGGAGGCAACCACGGCACAACGCCTGGTGCGCGCCAAGAAAAAAATTCTCGAGGCGCGCATACCTTATGTCGTCCCCTCGCAAGAGGAACTTCCCGACCGGCTTGCCGCCGTGCTCGCGGCCATTTATCTCGTCTTCAACGAAGGCTATTCGGCGACCGAAGGTGCATCGCTCCTGCGCCCGGACCTGAGCAGCGAGGCCATTCGGCTTGCGCGTCTGCTGGTGCAGCTCCTGCCGGACCAGCCGGAGGCGTTCGGCCTGCTCGCGCTGATGCTGCTGCACGACGCACGGCGCGATACCCGTGTCGGCGCCGATGGTGCGCTGGTTCCGCTCGAGGAGCAGGATCGATCGCGCTGGGAGCGGACGAAAATAACCGAAGGCCTCGATACGCTCGACCGCGCGATTGCGATGCGCCAGCGCGGGCCGTATCAGGTGCAGGCCGCGATCGCGGCGCTGCACGTGAAAGCTGCGGACGCGGCATCCACGGACTGGGCGCAGATCGCCGCGCTCTACGGAGCGTTGTACGCGATGATGCCCACCGCGATCGTCGAACTGAATGCCGCTGCGGCCATCGCGATGGCGCAAGGGCCGGAACAAGGACTCGAGTGGATCGATCGCGTGGAAGCGCGCGGCGAACTCGGCGATTATCACCTGCTGCATGCGGCGCGCGCGGACCTGCTGCGACGGGCCGGCCACGGTGAGGCGGCCGCACCGCATTATCGCCGCGCCATCGAACTCACGCGCAATCCCGCCGAGCGGTTGTACCTCGAGCGCAGATTGCGCGAAGCGGCTAGCCTTGCTTGCGTAAAGCAGGACAAAAGGTGAAAGGTAAAAGAGGAAAGAGGAAAGGAGAAAGGGAAGAGCGTTAAAGAAGTCGGCGTTTAAATCTAACTTTCACCTTTAACCTGATTTCTCCTGAGCCCTCAATCCGGAGAAATCCCGCTAAACTCCGCCTGGCAATAACAATTTCCACCTGAGGAGAAATCATGCTGCTCGACGTACGCACCTACACCTGCCGCCCGCAAACCATCAAGAAACACATCGCGCTCTATGAAAAAATGGGCAAGGCGCCACAGACGCGGCACCTGGGGCAGCCGCTCGCCTACATGACCACGGAGTCCGGCAATGTCAACCAGTACATTCACATCTGGGTCTACGAGAATGCCGCCGACCGCGAGAAGCGCCGTGCGGCGATGTGGGCCGACCCGGAATGGCTTTCCTACATCGAGGAAAGTGCGAAGCTCGGCGCGCTCGAAGTTCAGGAGAACCGCCTGATGACGCCCGTCCCGTTCTTTCCGATCAAGCGTTAGGCGTGCGGTTCGCGCGGGTGAAATAAACCCCCGAACCCGCACAGGCAATCGGGCGCCGCCGGCGCCCGATTTTCATTGGCCGATCCGCAAGGCCGGACCCTGCCTTACTTGTGGAATTTCCGAGGCGGCCTTTTGCCCTGCTGACCGCCGCCCGGTCTGTTGCGCCGGGATTGGTTCTGGTTGTTGGTGGCGGGGGTTTCCCGGCGCGCACCCGGGTCGGGGGCGTCCTCCCGGTTGGCGGAAGCCAGCTTGATTTCGAGCTCGTTGATTTCATCCCACTGCTCGTCGGTACGCTGGCGCTCCGGTATCGCCAGGAGTTCCTGCAGGCGGCGGCGGGGAGAAACGGGTTCTGGTGTATTCATAACGGTATTCTCGCATCCTTCCAAAGGCGGTGCATAGACGGCGGTAAAATGGCGTGCGCCCGATGCCACAATCGTAGCGAATTTTTGCCGGAGCCTGCATGCCTTGCCGTTGGATCGCCCACCTGGACATGGATGCCTTCTACGCGTCCGTGGAATTGCTGCGCTATCCGGAATTGCGCGGGCGTGCCGTGGTGGTCGGCGGGCGGCGCGCGAACCAGCCTGTGCTTCTGCCCGACGGCACCCGTCGCTACAGTGCGCTGCGCAGTTATGCCGGCAGGGGCGTGGTCACGACTGCGACTTACGAGGCGCGCGCGCTCGGCGTGCATTCGGGCATGGGGTTGATGAAAGCGGCGGGTCTGGCGCCGGACGCAGTGCTGCTTCCGGCCGATTTCGACGAGTACCGCAAGTACTCGCGGCTGTTCAAGGCCGCCGTCGCCGAAGTCGCCCCGCTCATCGAAGACAGGGGCATCGACGAAATCTACATCGACCTCACGGATGTTCCGGGTGCGCAGGATGTTGCCGCCGACGAATCGCAGCAGCCCGGCTCGTGGGCCGGCGTCCAGGTCATTGCCGAGCGCATCAAGGCGCGGGTCTATCTCGCCACGGGGCTGAACTGTTCGATCGGCATTACGCCCAACAAACTCCTGTCCAAGATCAGCTCGGAACTGGATAAACCGAACGGACTGACCATTCTGACCCACGCGGACCTTGCGTCGCGGATCTGGCCGCTTCCCGCCAGGCGTATCAACGGGATCGGCCCGAAGGCCAGCGCCCGGCTGGAAGCGCTGGGGATTCGCACCATCGGCGATCTGGCGGCCGCTGATCCGAATTGGCTGGTGATTCATTTCGGATCCCATTACGGTGCCTGGTTGCACGAAGCGGCACATGGACGCGACGAACGCGCCGTCGTGACCTCGAGCGAGCCGAAATCCCTGAGCCGCGAAACCACCTTCGAACGCGATTTGCATGCGCGCGAGGATCGCGCCGCGCTGGGGACGATTTTCACGCGCCTGTGCGAACAACTTGCCGCCGACCTGCAAAGGAAGGGCTACCTGGCCAAGACCATCGGCGTGAAGCTGCGTTACGACGACTTCAGGATCGTGACACGCGAACTGACCCTGGATGCTCACACCAGCGATGCGCACACGATTCGCCAGACTGCCGGCCGCTGCCTGAAAAAGGCGACGCTCGAACGGCGTCTGCGCTTGCTCGGCGTGCGCGCGGGCAGCCTGTGCAAGGCGGACGCATCGCCGTTGCCGGCGCACCCGGGTGGCAACACCGGGGAGCGCGATCAACTCTCGCTGCCGATGTTCGAAGGGAACCCGCGGGCAAGCACCGCTGTCTAGCCTGCTTGCGCGTTGCATTTCCCTTCGTTCGCGGCTTGGCCGGCGACCCCGATTGCCATGATCAGATTATTCAGGCGCACGCCCCAGATCGTGAAGCACCCTGCCAGGTTCGCGCTGCAGGTGGTCAAGGCGTTTCGCGCCAATCAGGGATTGCTGCTCGCCGGCGCGGTCGCGTATTACGCATTGCTGTCCATCGTGCCGCTTCTGATTCTGATCGTCATCGCGCTTTCGCATTTCGTCGACCAGGCGGAACTGCTCGCGAACGTGGGCCGGGGGCTGGAATGGGTGGCGCCGGGGCAATCGAAAGCCGTGGTGAAGGAACTCGCGAATTTCCTCGCGGCTCGCGTTGCGGTCGGATGGGTGCTGCTGGGGACCATGCTGGTGTTCAGCTCGCTCGCGTTCGCCGTGCTGGAAAGCGCGATGTCGGTGATCTTCATGCATCGTCTCGCCGTGCGCAAGCGCCGCGTTCTGGTCTCCGCGCTCATTCCGTTCGGCTATATTTTCTTCCTCGGCCTCGCGCTGCTGGTGGGAACGCTGATCTCGGCCGGCCTGGAGGCGATCGGACAGGAAAGCATCGTCATCTTCGGACACAACTGGTCGCTGGGCGGTGTTTCCGGTTTCCTGCTCTATGTCGTCGGCGTGGTTCTCGAAATTCTGCTGATCACGTCGATCTACCTGGTCATGCCGTTCGGCGGACGCTCGCTCACGCGCGCGCTGATCGGCGGCGCGACGGCTGGCATTCTGTGGGAGGTGATCCGCCATTGCCTGGTATGGTACTTCGGCACGATTTCCCAGGTCAGCGTCGTGTACGGATCGCTCACCAGCGCAATCGTCGTGCTGCTGAGTTTCGAGATCGGGGCCACCCTGCTGCTGCTGGGCGCGCAAGTCATCGCGGAATACGAACGCCTGGAAAATACCAGAGACTAGCCCCTGGTACGCTAAACTACACGCCCCTGAAAGAATTCGGCGCCGTGGCGGCAGGAGAAAACGGCCTCGGGATACAGACGGAATCGCAATCAACCTCGAGGTGAATGACCCATGCGCATAACGATGATTGTTTCTGCCGGCCTGCTGATGTTGAGCAGTTCTATGGTCATGGCGCTGGACATGGACAAACTGCCCAAGCTCGGCGACATGACCCACAAGTCGTTGCTCGAGAACGTCAACAAAAATCTGGCCGATCAGCAGGTCAAGGACGGCCAGTTCGAGTTCAAGACCGGCAAGGCCGAGTTCGCGCCGGGCAACGACAAGCGGGTCAAAGGGCTGCTCAAGGTATTGACCGAAAATTCCAAGAGCCTGACGACGGCCTTCCCGCATCTTCATGTCGTTGCCGAAGGCCATACCGATGCCGATGGCAGTGCGGACGCCAATCAGAAGCTGTCCGTGGCGCGCGCAAAAAAGGTTTGCGCGGAACTCAAGGCCAAGAGCATGAAGCTGCCGTGCACGCCCAGCGGCGCGGGTTCCAGCAAGCCGCTGGTCTCTCCGGAGAAAAGCGCGGCCGACAAGCAGAAGAACCGTCGCGTGCTGGTGCAGGTCGCGAAGTAGCGCGCGACCGGCTTGAGGGCGCTTCAGACTTTAATCCGGAAAGCCGCACGACGCTGATCCATGATCCTGCTCGCACCCATGGAAGGGCTGCTCGATTTCGTCCTGCGCGACATCCTCACGCGTGTCGGCGGCATCGACCGTTGTGTGTCGGAGTTCATTCGGGTCACCGGCACGCTGCTGCCTGATCGCGTGTTCACGCGCATCGTGCCCGAGCTCGACCATGGCGGGCGCACGCCCGCGGGCGTGCCGGTGCGCGCGCAACTGATGGGCTCCGATCCGGTATGCGTCGCCGAAAACGCGGCAAAACTGGCCGCGCTGGGCCCCGCCGGCATCGACCTGAACTTCGGTTGCCCGGCCAAGGGCGTGAACCGCCATCGAGGTGGCGCGGTGCTGCTCGACGAGCCCGAGCTCATCGCGCAGATCGTCGCCGCCGTGCGCCGCGCGGTGCCGCGACACATGCCCGTCTCCGCCAAAATGCGGCTGGGTTACAACGACAGCGAACGCGCGCTCGAATGCGCACTCGCCATTGCCGCCGGCGGTGCCGAAGAACTGGTGGTGCACGCGCGCACCAAGGCCGATGGCTACCGGCCGCCCGCGTACTGGGAACGCATTCAGGACATCCGCACTGCCGTCAGCATTCCGGTGATTGCCAATGGCGAAATCTGGAACGTCGAAGACGCTGCACGATGCCGGTCCATATCCGGATGCGCTGCGCTGATGCTTGGTCGCGGCATCGTGGCCGACCCCGGCCTGGCGCTGGCGATCAGACGGCGCGGCCCGGCGGCGGCGCCACGCAGTGATGAACGCGAACTGAGCTGGCAGGCATTACTGCCCCTTGTGTTCGACTTCTGGCAGATCGTCGGCGTGCACATAGCGCCGCACCATCGCGCGGGCCGGCTCAAGCAATGGCTCAATTTTCTGCGCCGCCGTTATCCGGAAGCGCAGGCCGCCTATGCGACCGCGCGCACGATCAATGATCCGGCGTTGGTGGAACGGCAACTGTTTGCGCATTTGCTCGCGGACGTTCCTCGCGGAATGCGGCTTGCTGCCTGAATCCCGTCTTGAAGCGGCGGGCTTGATCGTCGCGCTCGCGGCAACCCGGTCCGATGCGGCGCGCCCTTAACTTTCCCCTTTAAGCTTTCCCCTTTCGCCTGACGTTGCTTCGCCCAGATTTTCTTCCAGAAAATCGAGGAAAGCCCTTACCGCCGGCACCATGCCGCGGCGGCTCACGTACACGGCCTGCAGCGTCGCGGCCGGAATCGACCATGTCGTGAGCAGCGGCGCCAGACGGCCGGCCTGGATATCCTCCACGCAGTACGCGCTCGGCAGCATGGTCGCGCCAAGGCCGGCGAGCGCGGCGTTGCGCAGTACGTTGAAGTCGTCGGTCGTGAGTCGCGCAGTCAGCGTCACTTCGCGCGATTCACCGTCTGCGCCGACCAGAATCCAGCGCAGCTTGCGGTCCGCGGCGCCGAATCCCATGACGGGAATCTTCGCGAGGTCTTCCGGTTCCGCGATCGGTCCATGGGCGTCGAGCAGTTCGGGATGCGCGACGATGAGTCCGTGCGCCGGGCGGAATCGGCGCGTGACCAGATGCGCTTCCTCGTCGCCGGTCGTGCGCACCCGCAGCGCGATGTCGACCCCTTCCTCGATCAGTTCGATGCGGCGGTTGGTTACGATCAGGTCGAGGCGGATCTGCGGATAGGCGGCGAGGAAGCGAGGCAGGATGCGCGCGAGATCGGTTTGCGCGACCGGGATCGGGCAACTGACCCGCAGCGATCCGCTCGGCACCTCGCGCACGCGTTCGACGGCTTCGACCGCGGCGTCCGCCTCCGCCATCACATTCTGCGCGTGCTGGTAGTAGAGCTTGCCGACTTCGGTCAACGCTAGCCGGCGCGTGGTCCGCTGCAGCAGGCGTACGCCGAGGGCGGATTCCAGGGTCGCCACGCGCCGGGACAGCCGCGATTTGGGCAGGCCGAGCGCGCGTGCCGCAGCCGCGAAGCTGCCTTTTTCCACCACCTTGGCGAAGTAATAAAGGTCGTTGAGGTCCTGCATACGCCCAGATTGTCCTATTGGTAGGACAATCTAACCCGGTTTGGCTAGCTATTCCAGTGTTGTGGCGGCCGCTAGTATCAATGGCAAGTGCTCAGGCCGGATCTGCCCGGTCAGCCAAACAACACAAGGAGGCAACATGAAAGTCCTGCAACTGGATTCCAGCATCCTCGGCGAAGCCTCGGTTTCGCGCCAACTCACGCAATCGGTGGTCAAAGGCCTGCGCGAAAGCCAGCCGGGCGTGCAAGTCGTGCAGCGCGACCTGGGCCGGGATCCGCTCGCGCATCTGACGCCAGAGATTCTCGCCACTCGCGGCACGGCGGCGGAACTGCTGAGCGAACTGCAGAATCGCGAAGCGCAGCTCGATGAAGAACTGATCGCGGAACTGAAATCGGCTGACGTGCTCGTGATCGGCGCGCCGCTCTACAACTTCACCATCCCGACCGGCCTGAAAGCCTGGATCGACCGCATCTCGGTGGCGGGAAAAACCTTCCGTTACACCGAGAAAGGCCCCGAAGGCCTGGTGACAGGCAAGAAGGCCGTGATCGTCGCCACCAGCGGCGGTGCCTACGCCGATTCGCCGGTGGACCAGATGCACGTCGGTTACGTGAAGCAGGTGCTCAACTTCATCGGCATCACCGACATCGAAGTCGTTCGCGCTCCCGGCCTGGCCATCGGCGCGGAAGTTCGCGCGCATTCGCTCGCGAAAGCGCGCGGGCAGATCCGGGAAATGTTCGACGCGCAGCCGGCTTGAACCGTGCCGCTGAAAAGCAACGACACAGCGGGCGTGTCCGGATTCGTGATGTCGCTGCAGCCTGCCGCTGACGGGCGCAGCCCGGCGATTGCTGTTCCGGCAACACGCGTATCGAGCCGTCACCCGTTCGGGTGATTGGAGCGAAACGATCTCCTCCTACACTTGCTCGCCGGTAATTGAAATTGGCCAGCGCCGGTCCAGTCCCGAAAGTCCTTCGGGTTCGATACTGATTCAGATGAACAAGGAGATCGGGTATGCGTGTTTACACTAAGCTTGTCGCAGGGTGCGGGGTCACAGCGCTTTTTCTGTGCCTTGCAAATGTCGTGTTCGCTGGTGAATTCGAAGGGCCGCTTGTCGCTTGTCCCGCAGACAAAACGGCGATTGGCGATGTGGGCTCCTGCGGCAAGATCTGGAAGCTGAAATCCGGCAAGGCAGAATTGAAAGCCGACGGCCGGCTTGAAGTGGAAGTCAAGGGGCTGGTGTTAAACGACACCTCGACAGGAGAGTTCAACGGGACACCGGATGGCGTGGATGCGGTCGCCGCTGCGGTGATTTGCAACAGCCCGTCGGGTGCAGCCGTTGCAGCGCAGACCGAACCGGTAACGCTCAGCAAATCAGGCGATGCCAGGATCAAAGTGAAGGTGTCGCTTCCCGGGGGTTGCATTGCTCCGGTGATCGTGCTGCGCGAGCGCTATGAGGGCAAGATTGGAGGCTGGCTTGCGTCGACGGGCATGTGAGCCCGGAGGATCCAGCCGAAAGGGATTGGCGCCAACCGGGCAACGGTTTGCGATTTTCCTCTCCCGCCGGCAGGCGGCGGATTTCCACGCGTGTGGAACGGCGGTGCCCGCTTCGAGCCCGCCGATTTTCTCGGATGCCTTATCGTTTTTGCGGCAAAGCGGCGACGAGGGCCAACAATTCGCTCTGACGCGTAGCGCCGGTCTTCGAAAACGCCGATGCGAGCTGTGATTTCGCTGTATTGAGCGAGACCCCTATTCTATTTGCAACAGCGGCAAGATTTCCCCCGCCGCACAACGTACTCACCAGTCGCGCCTCGGCCGCGCTGAGACCCAACGCTTCGACGAGTTGATCCGGCGCCGGCGCGCTAACGGGCTCATCGATGCGAATCAGGGCGCACGGCCTGCCTGCCCACGACTTCAGGTTGACCGCTGCCAGCGGCGCGATCGTGATGAACGAGGGCAGCCCGGTGAGTTGATCGACGCGGATCGTGCACTGCGCATCCGGGTCACCGCTCGACCCTCCTTCGGCGATCCGGCAGCATTCCCGGACGGCGCGCAGAAATTGCGCCTGAAGGGCCGGATTGCGCAGTTGCAGGACACCTTGTTTTTGGGATAACACGCGGCCCGATTTCAACGCTTCGTCGAACGCCAGGTTGGCGCGGTGGAGGCGCCCGTCGGTTGTCGCGCAGGCGAGCGGCTCATTCATCGCATCGAGCACGGTGTGTCCCAGTATCGCTTCGGAAGCAATCGCGGCAAAACGCCGGGAAAGCTTCAAGGCACGGTCGAGGTGGGGCGTGACGGCATCAAGACGCTGGCGCGCGGCGTCAGCGATTTTTTTCTGGGGCATATCGCGGACTAGAAAAGCGGTGGCGAGTCGGGAACCTTCCTTGGCAAAAGACGCAAAGAGGGTTTCCCCACCTCCATTCGCATAGATGTATTCCCGATAGAATCGATCCTTGTTCCTGAACTCTTCGGTGAAATAATCGTAATCAGAAAGCCATGCAAGCTTGTTGCTCCCCAATGCGACGGGCACCCGGGGGTCGATGGAGGCGTACTCGCGCATATATTGTCGATTGAGGGCTTCTTCGACGCCGAAAAGTACTTCGCGGTGGACCGCGCCCCCGGCGAAATCAATGTCATGAAGGCCGGCATGCGGGGCATCTCCTAACGCCGCCATTCGGGCAACTGCGAGCTTCCATTGCCCTGCATCGAGGACGGCACTGTAGAGAGCGTGGACGAAGTCATCGGATGCCTGATCCATTTATTCGACCTTTCTTGTCCGACCGCGGTGACATTCGGATCCGCACGAATCGAAACGGCGCGAGCGAACTATGCCGATCCCAAGATGACGCCGTCAAATAAGTCCGGCGCCCGGCCACTGGATCCGAGTTGGCATGTAAGGAAAGAGTAAGGAATCATCGCTGCAGAGCAGTGACGCGCGTCAATGGTGCACGCAGCGACAGCGCGCGGCCTACAACTCGACCAGAACGGTCAGCCCGCCGGAGCTGTTTTTTTCGATGCGCGCATCGCCGCCGTGGTGTCGGGCGATCTTGCGCACCAGCGACAATCCCAGTCCGGTACCGGTCGCGTCCGCGTGCCGGGCACGGCGGAACGGCTCGAACAGCGTTTCGATTTCCGTCGCGGCGATGCCCGGCCCGCGGTCGCTCACGCGCAGCGCAGCGCGCCCGCCTTCCCGTCTAACTGACAGGCTTACCGGCGCTTTGCCGTGGCGCAGGGCATTCTCCACGAGATTGCGCATCAAGCGCCTCAGCAGCGCTGGATTGCCGCGCACGATCACCGGTTCGCCGCTTACGCTACAGCCCTCGTAGCGGGCACCTTCCTCGGCGGCGAACGCGAGCAGGTCTACGTCTTCTGTCAATTCCGGCTCGCTGAGTGCGTCGATCCGGCTGCTGAGCAGGATGCCTTCGATCAATTCGTCGATCTCGGCAATGTCGCGTTCCAGGTCGGCCTTGCGCCCGGGATCGGCATCCGCCTTCAGCAACTCCACTCCCATGCGAATGCGCGTGAGCGGCGTGCGCAACTCGTGCGAGGCATTGGCCAGCAGCATCTTGTGCGCGTCGATCAGCTCCTCGATGCGCGCGGCGGCACGGTTGAAGCTCATGGCCAGCCGTGCGACTTCGTCGTGCCCCTCGACTTTCACGCGGGCGGATAGGTCGCCCCGGCCGAGCGTTTCCACTCCGTTCTGCAGGCGTTCAAGGCGGCGCGTAAGGCGCCGCACCACCGGGTGCGCGGCGATCGCGACGACGATGAACAACAGCACCAGGGCCGCGACAAGAGCCAGCCCCGGAATATGCCGGAACGGGCGATCCGTCGCGGCATGGCGCGCAACCAGCCAGCGACCGTCCGGAAGCCGAACCGTCCACGCCGGGGGGCCTTTCAGGCGTGATGCGAACAGGCCGCGCTCGAGGCCAGCCTGCGGCACCGGCAAAGGCTCGCCCACGGCGGCGAGGAAACTGCGGTCGGCTGCGAACAGCGAAACGTCGGTGCGCAGGCCGGCGCTGATTTTCTCCAGGGCGCGCTGCTGCGCCGCTTTTTCGCTGGAGGCCGGCGGCAGGATGTTCTGTGCAAACTGCGCGGCCAATTCGACGCCCTGCCAGACGCCGGCCGTATCGCCGAGCATGTGCCAAAGCAGGCCCGCCGCCAGCGCGAACACGATCAGGCTTGCCAGAACCGCAACATATATCCGGAAGTACAGGCGTCTCATCGTCGGCTCAATTCTGCTGGCGCGCGAACACGTAGCCGCTTCCGCGCACGGTGACAATCCGGCGCGGCTTCCTGGCGTCATCCTCGATTGCGGCCCGGATGCGCGAGATATGCACGTCGATGGAACGGTCGAAGGCTTCGAGCGCCTCGCCCTTGAGTTTTTCCATGAGCGCCTCCCGGGAGAGCACACGGCCTGCGCTCTCGGCGAGTGCCAGCAGCAAGGCGAACTGGTGGCTGGTCATCTCGCGCGTCGCGCCATCGACGCGTACCGCGCGGGCACCGCGGTCGATTTCGAGGCGGCCGAAGCGCAGCACATCGGCTGCGGCGCCGGCCCTGCCGCGTCGCAGGATCGCGCGCAACCTCGCGAGCAGTTCGCGCGGCTCGAAAGGCTTCGGCAGATAGTCGTCCGCGCCCATTTCCAGCCCGACGACGCGATCCATCGCGTCGCCACGCGCGGTGAGCATGAGAATCGGCAGCGCCGAATCGGCGCGCAGTCTGCGGCACACGTCCAGGCCATCCATGTCCGGCAGCATCAGGTCGAGCACCAGCGCATCGAACGGTTCGCGCGCCGCGCGCTCCAGCCCGGCCATGCCTGTCTGCGCAACGGTGACGCGATATCCGGCTTCGCCCAGATATTCGCTAACCAGCGCGGCGAGGCGGGGGTCGTCTTCGATCAGGAGGATGCGGCTGGACGCGGGTTGTGTGGCGGGCACGGT
>DATFUO010000314.1:0-2499 GCA_035260785.1 Burkholderiales bacterium | reverse complement strand
TCACGCCGATGTTTGCGCTGCGACAGCTCCACTGTGGATCTGTGATTCCCGCCTTGCAGATTTGTTTTTTCCCTGGCGTCCTTGGCGTCCCTGGCGGTGAGCATTTTTCTCAGGTTCGCAAGAAATTGGCCAGCAGATCGTGGCCGCGTTCGGTAAGAATCGACTCGGGATGGAACTGTACGCCTTCGACATGCAACTGCTTGTGGCGCACGCCCATGATTTCACCGTCGTCGGTCCAGGCCGTCACTTCCAGGCAATCGGGAAGCGAATCCCGCTCGATGACGAGGGAATGATAGCGCGTCGCGATCAGCGGATTGGGCAACGCCCGGAATACCCCGACGTTCTGGTGACTGATGCTGGACACCTTGCCATGCATCAGTTGTCTGGCATGCACGATCCGGCCGCCAAACGCCTGGCCGATGCTCTGATGGCCGAGGCACACACCCAGCACCGGGATTTTCCCGGCGAAATGGCGGATGACCGGCACGGATACGCCCGCTTCGTTCGGCGTGCACGGCCCAGGTGAGACGACGATGCGCTTCGGGTTCATCGCCGCAATTTCTTCCACGGTCGTCTCATCGTTGCGCACTACCTTCACGTCTTCGCCCAGCTCGCCGAAATATTGCACCAGGTTGTAGGTGAAAGAGTCGTAATTGTCGATCATCAGCAACATGGTCCTCTCCTAGCGGATGCTGCTGTTGAGGCCGGCTTGCGCCATCTCTGCCGCGCGCAGCAAGGCGCGTGCCTTGTTCTGCGTTTCGGTCCATTCGCTCTCGGGCACCGAGTCGGCAACGATGCCCGCACCAGCCTGCACGTAAAGCATGCCGTTCTTCACGACCGCCGTACGAATCGCGATCGCGAGGTCCATGTCGCCGTTGAAGCCGAGATAGCCGACCGCCCCCGAATAAATGCCGCGTTTGCTCGGTTCGAGCTCGTCGATGATTTCCATGGCCCGCACCTTGGGCGCGCCGCTGACGGTCCCGGCCGGGAAGGTCGCTTTCAGGACCGCCATTGCGTCGAGGCCTTGTTTCAGCCTGGCTTCTACGTTGGAAACGATATGCATCACGTGCGAATAGCGCTCGGTCGTCATGTTCTCGGTCACTCTGACGCTGCCCGTTTCGGCTACGCGGCCGATGTCATTTCGTCCGAGATCCATCAGCATCACGTGTTCGGCCCGCTCCTTCGGATCGGCGAGCAGTTCCTGCTCCAGCGCAACATCCTGCTCCCGCGTCGCGCCCCGCGGACGCGTGCCGGCGATCGGCCGCACCGTGACCATGCCGCTTTCCAGCCTGACCAGGATTTCCGGCGAGGCGCCCACGACGTGAAAATCCGCCATGTCGAAGTAAAACATGTAAGGCGAGGGATTGAGCGCGCGCAACGCGCGATACAGCGATAACGCAGAGCTGCGGAAAGGCAGGCTCATGCGCTGTGACAACACGACCTGCATGATGTCGCCATCGAAGATATAGCGCTTGGCGCGCTCGACGGCCGCAATGAAAGCCGCGCGGCTGAATTCCGAATCCGGCTGCGCGGGCGGCACCGGCGCTTCCGGCGGCACGACCACGGGCTGGCGCAGCATCCACAGCAATTCCTGCAGGCGTTGTTGCGCGCGCGCATAGGCGTCCACGGTGCCCGGATCAGCGTAGACCACCAGAAACAGCTTGCCGGAGAGGTTATCGAGCACGACCAGTTGTTCCGACAGCAACAGCAGAATGTCCGGCGTCTGCAGCGTGTCCGGTTTATTGGCGCGGGCGAGCTTCTTTTCGATGTAGCGCACGGTGTCGTATCCGAAGCAGCCGACCAGGCCACCGAGAAAGCGCGGCAGATTCGGCAGCGAAGCAGCCTTGATGCGCGCATGGCAGGCGGAAACGAATTCCAGCGGATCTTTGTGTTCGGCCGTACCGATCAATTCGCCGCGCCGGTATTCACTGCAAGTCGTGCCACGCACTTCGAAGCGCGTATCGGCGGGAAGCCCGATGAAGGAATAGCGGCCGAAGCGTTCGCCGCCCTGCACCGATTCGAGCAAGTATGAATAGGGTTTGTTGGCCAGCTTGAGATAGACGGAAAGCGGGGTATCGAGGTCCGCAAAAGTCTCCAGCACCAACGGAATGCGGTTGAAGCCCTGCGCGGCAAGTTGCGTGAATTCCTGCTCGGTCATGATGAACTCCTGAAACTTCGAAAACGGGACAACGGAAACGACGTCGGGTCAGCCGCGACGCCAGGACGCGGTCTGGCGCCACCAGCGCCAACCGGCCCAGATTTCCATTCCCAGGTTTTCAAGTTTCGAAGAGTTCATGAACGCGGTAGTTGAATCAATTCCAGCAAATCGGGAAGCGTGGGTACTATAGCATCGCAATCGAGGTCTTGCACCGCCAGGGTACCGCGATAACCATAGGGCACACAGAACACGGGGCAACCGGCCGCCCGCGCCGCCCCGGTATCGACCGGTGAATCCCCGATCATCAACAATTGCGCCGGTTCGATGCGGAAGGCCCGGGC
>DATFUO010000313.1:0-11879 GCA_035260785.1 Burkholderiales bacterium | reverse complement strand
GGCCTCAAGCCGATTCATCCGCGCATTTCGGGCCCGGACGGCATTCCGGGTTGCGCCGATTGATCCGGCGTACGCAACAGGACATCACCCGATCGCGAGCGTGCGGCCAACCGGCCGCCGCGATGATCAACCCGGCTATTTATAGATCAGCACGGGTATCTTCGAATGCGAGAGGACTTTTGCGGCCTGGCTGCCGATCAGCAACCCTGATATTCCCGTGCGGCCGTGGGAGGCCATGAAAATCAGGTCGCATTTTTTCTTTTTCGCCGCATCCACGATTGCTTCCCACGGCGCTACGCTGTCGAGATAGATTCCGCTGTATTTTACCCCGGCGGCCTTTGCTTCTTTTTCAATGGCGGCGAGAAAGCGCGCAGCCGTTTTTTTGGAGCGAGTGTCCCATTCCGCCCGCGACATCAGGTCCGGAGGAAAGTACTCGCCATAAGCCAGGATTTCGTATTGTTCCGGCGAATAGAAGCCGGTAACCCGCGCGCCGACCGCCCGGGCCAGTGCCACGCCCGCCTTGATGGCTTTTCTCGACAGGGCGGAGCCGTCGGTCGGAATCAGAATATTCTTGAACATAGGCCACTCCTGGTCGCATCACATCCGATTTCATAGTGTTCGCTGCCATGTTGCTGAATGCCAATGCTTGGCTGTGGTGCTTCGGCCAGGCACGCTTGCGGTATAGTGCGGACGAACCCCATCCGCGATTCTATCTACTTTGACTCCGCATACGCTCGAAGTTCTCCGTCTCCTGGAAGATGGGGAATTTCACTCCGGCGAGACGCTGGGAAGGACGTTGGGCGTCACCCGTGGCTCGGTGTCGAACGCCCTTGCCGACGTCGATGCGCTCGGGCTGACAGTCTACAAAGTGCATGGTCGCGGCTACCGGCTGGTAACGCCGGTGCAATGGCTTTCCCGCGACCGCATCATTCGTCATCTGGGCAGGCAGGCAGCCCGGTTCGACATTGAGATCCTCGACCAGACCGGTTCGACCAATACAGACCTGCTCGATCGTGCACTGCGCGGGGCCCGTTCGGGCAGCGTCCTGGCAGCCGAGTCGCAGACGCAGGGCCGGGGCCGGCGTGGACGCGATTGGCACTCGAGTCCGGGCGGCGCGCTGACATTTTCGATCCTGTGGCGCTTCGACCAGGGGGCGGGATTCCTGAGCGGGCTCAGTTTGGTGGTCGGCATCGCGCTTGTCCGCGTGCTGAGGAAACACGGGGCCGCGGACGTGATGCTGAAGTGGCCGAACGATTTGCTTTGGCGGCATCTGAAGCTGGCCGGCATCCTCATCGAACTTGCCGGCGACGTAATGGGTCCGACCGTCGCGGTAATCGGTGTCGGGATCAATCTGCGGCTGCCGGATTCCGTGAAGGCGCGCATCGACCAGCCTGTCGTGGATCTGGCAAAAATCGGCGTTGCGCAGGATCGCAATGACCTGTTCGCCGAGATCCTCGGTGAGCTGGACAGCACGTTGAGGACATTCTCCGCGGACGGATTCGCGCCCTTTCGCGAAGAGTGGGACCGGTTGCACGCTTACCAAGATAAAATGGTGCGCGTGCGGATGCCGGATAAATCCGAAATGGAAGGGCGCGTGCAGGGTGTCGGTGACGACGGCGCCCTGCAGTTGCATACGCGCTCCGGCGCCCGCAAATTGTACGGCGGCGAAATGAGTTTGCGCGGCGCCGCCTGACGTTTGTCCTCGCATTCGATCGAGCCAACTTTGATTCTCGCAGTCGATGCCGGCAACAGCCGGGTGAAATGGGGGCTGCACGACGGCCGCGGTTTCGCGCTTGACGGTTCCGTCACGCATGCCGATATCGATGCGCTCGATGCGCATTGGTCGTCGTTGCCGGCGCCGTCGGCCATCGTTATCGCCAGCGTGGCTGGCGAGGTGATCGGCCAGAAGTTGCGCAAGTTCACCGGACGCTGGAAAACTGCGCCGCGCTGGGCTTCCAGCACCCGGTCGCAGGCAGGCGTTTTGAATCGGTACGACGACCCGTCGCAGCTTGGCATCGACCGCTGGGCGGCATTGATCGGCGCGCGCAAATTTTCGTCCGATCCATGCGTGGTGGTGAATGCCGGTACCGCGATGACAGTCGATGCGCTGACCGAAAGAGGGGAATTCATCGGCGGTATCATCGTTCCGGGTTTCGACCTGATGCGCGAATCGCTTGCTACCAATACCGCGCGACTATCGGCAGAGCCGGGCAATTTCGCGCCGTTTCCCCGCTCGACCCGGGACGCCATTGCCAGCGGAGCCATTCAGGCGCTATGCGGAGCGGTTGAGCGCATGCGCGGTGCCATGCTGGCAGCCGGGCAGCGCGAACCGGTGTTGATGTTCAGCGGGGGTGGGGGCGAACTTGTCGCGCGCCACGTGGGAAGGCCGGTGCGCATGGTCGACAAACTGGTCCTGGAGGGACTCGTGCAGATCGCGCTGGAACCGCAATGAGGTGGGTTTTCTTCCTGCTGCTTGCGGCAAATCTGGTACTGGCTGCCTTTGTTTATGTCAGGGATCGGTTGCCGAATCCGGATGCGCAACTCCTGACGCAGCAGATGAATGCGGATCAGATTCGAATCGTCGCTCCGAGGCCGATCCCGGCGCCGGCGCCGGTTGCAACGGCGCCGGTTCCGGGCGTGTGCCTCGAGTGGGGCGTTTTCGGTGCCGCCGATCGAGCCAACGCGCAGGCTGCGCTCGAATTGCTTGCGATCGGCGATCGGGTCCGTGGAATCGAAGTGGGTATATCGACCAGCTACTGGGTTTATATTCCTCCGCTCAAATCGAAACCGGACATGGACAGAAAAGCAGCCGAGCTGAGGCAGCTTGGCGTAACCGAGTATTCACCGATGGTCGAAGAAGGCCGTTGGCGCTACGCCATATCGCTGGGCGTTTTTCGCAATGAAGACGGCGCGAAAAGACATCTGGGATTGCTGCGAAAACAGGGTGTGCGCTCGGCACAGATCGGCGAACGCGAACAGAGGATTACCCAAACCGCATTTATCGTGAAGAATCCGACCGAAGCGGAGTCGGCGCAATTAGCGAACCTGAAGGCTGACTATCCCGGCTCGGAGTTGCGGGCGGTGGACTGCCCGCCTCCCTGAACGCGGGCGTTACGCGGGAACCAGCACCTGCAGGCCGTGCCCATCGCTTTTCAGCTCCAGCGTGCGTGTATGAAAATCCAGCAGAGAGCCGCGATGCCCGATGCTGATGACAGTGGTTTGCGGCAATTTCACCTTCAACATCCGGTAGAGCTGCTGCTCGGCGTTCTCATCGAGTGAAGACGTTGCCTCATCGAGAAACAGCCAGGCGGGCTGTTGCAATAGTGCGCGCGCGAACGCTACACGCTGCTGTTCGCCAGGCGACAGCTGCATCGACCAGTTATGCTGTTCGCTCAGGCGTGGGATCAGATGCTGCAATCCCACGGTGGTCAGAGCATCGGTGACATTCTCATCGGAGAAACCGCCGTCGCGCACGGGATAAGTAATCACTTCTCGAAGGGTGCCAATCGGGAGGTAAGGGCGTTGCGGCAAAAACAACACATTGGAATGGCCAGGCAACCTGACTTGTCCGGCTCCAAACGGCCATATTCCTGCGATGGCGCGGAACAGTGTGCTTTTGCCTGCGCCCGAAGGGCCGCGAATCAGTACGCTCTCGCCGGGCTTGATTACTGCGCTGGATGCAGCCAACAGCGGCGCACCGTTGGGCAGGGCGAGCGAGACACTGTCAATCACCAGTCCGGATTCGGCGCCCTGCAATTGCTGTACGCCGGATTTGCCGCCCATCTCCGCGCGCGCGTGCTCGATCGCGTAGTGGAATCCCAGCAGGCGGTCGACCGTGGCTTTCCAGGTCGCAAAGGTGGTGTACGCGCCGATGAACCAGGACAGCGATCCCTGCACGTGCCCGAATGCGCTGGAAATCTGCATCAGTCCGCCCAGCTGGATGGTCCCCGCAAAATAGCGGTTTCCGGCGACGAAGAACGGAAAAATGATGGCCGCCTGGTTGTAACCGATGGTGAAAGTATTCAGGATTTTCTGGCGCTTCATGATCAGCCACCAGTTGTCCACGACGCTGCCAAACCGTGCGCGGAAGCCGCGCAGCTCGTCCGGCTCTCCGCGATAAAGCGCGACGCCTTCGGTATTCTCGCGAAATCTTACCAATCCAAACCGGAAGTCCGCCTCGAAGCGCTGCTGATTGAAACTCAGCCCGATCAGCTTCTTGCCGATCTTGTGCGTAAGCCAGGTGCCAACGATTGCGTAGAGCAGGGCTGCCCAGACCATGTAGCCGGGAATGACAATATGACCGCCGTTGTACGGAATCTCGGCCGGCCCCGACAGGCCCCACAGGATGCCGACGAACGATGCCAGCGTGACCACTGCGTTGAGGAAGCCGAGGGCGAGATCCAGCGACTGGTCGACGAAGATTTTCAGGTCCTCCGCTATGCGCTGGTCCGGGTTGTCCGCAGGATTCCCGCTTAGCTGCAGCCGGTAGTAGGCGCGGTCGCTCAACCACTGGTCGAGATAGCTGTCCGTCAGCCACCGACGCCAGCGAATCTGCAGCATCTGATTCAGGTAAAACGCGTACACCGCCATTGCGATATAGATGGTCGCCAGCATGGTGAAGCGGCCCATCAGCTTCCAGAACGAGGCCTTGTCCTTTTCCTGCAGCGCGTTGTAGAAATCATTGTTCCAATAATTGAACTGCACGTTCATGTAGACCATGGCGAGGGTCAGGGCGATGATCGCGCCAAGCAGAAGCCACGCGATGAAGCGCTCTTCCGACGTCCAGTACGGTTTGATCAGGCGCCAGGTATCACGCAGGAATTGGGATCGGGCAGGCATGAAGGTTCCTTACGGGAAAATCAGGATTTTCGGATGCGGGAAAGCAATGTCGTGGTGGAGCGCTCGAACCGGAATGGAATCGATTTGACCGTCCCGCCCCAGCCCATTACTTCTCGCGCTCCGACAATCTGGTCCACCGGCCAGTCCCCCCCTTTTACCAATACGTCCGGCCGGCACATCAGGATGCGCTCGAGCGGCGTATTTTCTTCGAACCAGGTCACGAGGCTGACGCTCTCCAGTGCCGCCACTACCGCCATGCGGTCATCAAGCGGATTGACCGGCCGGTCGGCGCCCTTGCCGAGCCTTTTGACCGACGAATCCGAATTCAGTGCGACGATCAGGTTTGCGCCGAACGCTCGGGATTGCGCCAGGTAGGTGACGTGACCGCGATGCAGCACGTCAAAGACACCGTTGGTAAAGACCAGGGGTCGAATCTGTGAACGCAACCGTCCGGACAAATCCTCGGGCGGCACGATCTTGATTTCAAAGTCGGGAGATTGGCTCATGGCGCTGGCCGCCATGATACAGGTGGGCCGATGCGCCGTGCGAAAGGCCTGAATTACGCCGCGAGCCGGGACAATTGCTTGCGGTGGCGAGACCGGTCCTGAACCGTCTTGATCGGCAACTCGAATAGGCTCGACAGATTGTGCGGGATCATCCTGACGACTTTGGCTTCCCATTCCCGATCGAAGCTGATCTGCGAGTCCAGTCAGTGTTCCAGCCACGTCGGATCGGGCAGCCGACTTTGTACCGTGTCATTCGAAAACAGGGTTTTGTTCACGTGAAGATTGGTCGTCAGAGTTTTCGGCATTTATCATGCGCAAGTCTCATACTTCAAGAATCCATTTAACTGAAATGAATCGCCCTGGGGCTATGCAAGAAATCGTCCCCGGAATATTTCGCAAGGCCATCGATCCGCACTTCGCTATCAGGGAGCGTCTGTGCGGTGCAGGCGGGCAGTTCATCGCCTGGGAAAAATGTTTCTGCACGAAATCCAGGAAGCTGCAGCATCCGCAGGTCATTCGCGGCGTAAGCCTTTTGCGTTTCGGGGATGATGGCAAGGTGACCTACCATCGGGACTACCGGGAAACCGGCGAAGAGCTCTACGCGAAGCTGCCGCTGATCGGCAGCGCAGTGCGCTTTCTGCAACGCGCGATCGGCTGATGGGCCGTCCCGTCGTAAACCGTTACGAAACTGCCGTGGTCTGGTTTCGGCGGAATTTACGCGATTACGATCACGCTGCGCTCTTCCACGCGCTCAAGGATGCCCGGAAGGTACATTGCGTTTTCGTATTCGATACGGAAATTCTCGACCAGCTTGCGGACCGCGAGGACAGGCGCGTCGAATTCATCTGGTTCAGCGTGCAGGAACTGGCGCAATCGCTCGGGAAAATGGGCGCAGGCTTGCGGGTGCTGGTCGGTCGCGCGCGGGAATTAATCCCGGCGCTTGCCGGCAGCCTGGGTACTCAGGCGGTCTATGCGAATCACGACTATGAGCCGAAGGCCAAGGAGCGGGATGCCGATGTAGGCCGAAGCCTCGAACAGCGAGGGTGCGTTCTGCACACCTACAAGGACCATGTCATTTTCGAGAAGGATGAAGTTCTCACCCGGGCAGGTCGGCCGTTCACGGTCTTTACACCCTACAAGAGGGCCTGGCTGGCGAAATTAAATCCGTTCTACTGTCAGGCCTATCCGGTGGACGCGTATCGCGACGCCCTCGCGTGTTCAGGGCATTTACAGATCCCTGCCCTCAAACAGATCGGATTCAAACCGACCAACCTCACGCGCATGAAGCTGCCGACGGGAATGACAGGCGCGCGACGAATGTTCCGGGATTTCCTTGAACGTATCGACGGATACCGGGACAGGCGTAACCATCCCGGCGTTCGCGGCGTGTCCTATCTGTCGGTGCATCTGCGCTTTGGCACTATATGCACAATCGGCTGCGCATGATTGCAGCGTCATTTCCGGTAAAGGATCTGCATGTGGATTGGCGATGGGGCGAGGCCTACTTTGGGCGCAAGCTCAATGATTTCGATCTTGCGGCCAATAACGGGGGATGGCAGTGGTCGGCTTCGACGGGATGTGACGCCCAACCCTGGTTTCGCGTCTTCAATCCGATAACGCAGTCGCAGAAATTCGATGCCGACGGTCGGTTCATCCGCATGTACCTGCCGGAACTCTTGGGTGTTGACGCGAAATTCCTCCACCAACCCTGGACCATGACGGCCGATGAACAGAGAACCGCGAAAGTGCAGATTGGCAGGGATTACCCGGCACCGATAGTGGATCACGCGGCTGCGCGCAGGCGAACGCTGGAAATCTACGCCTGCGTGCGCAAGCAGTGATTTTCCGCGAGAGCAGTCACATCAGAAATGAAAAAAGCCCCGGCCGGGGCTTTTTCGCGATCGCATTTCGCCAATCAGTCCAGATATTCGAAGACTTTGACGACCCGTTGCGCGCCCCCCGTCGTTGCTGTCGTCTGCGCAGCCGAATCGGCCTCCGCGCGAGTCACCAGGCCCATGAGGAATACGGTGCCGTTTTCCGACACAACTTTGACGTGGGAGGCACCTACGTCTTTGTTTTGCGAAAGCCGGCCCTTGACCCGGCTGGTCAGCAGCGCGTCACTGGCATGGGAGGTTGTCGAACTGATGCCACCAACAACGATTTCATTCTGAACATTCCGCACATTCGGCACCTCGAGTACGACGACCGAGATGTCCTGTTTGAGTTCTTCCGTGGGGGCTTGTCCGGTCAGCAGCACGTAGCGGTTGTAGCTGGTGACGCTGACGTTCACCTGCTCAGCGTATTTCTCCGTTATGCGATTCTTGGCCTTGATTTCGATGGTCTGGTCTTCCAGCATCGTGGCGCTCGTGCGCCGGTCCTCGGCCATTATTACTCCGGTGCCCACGCCTGCGCCGACGAGCAACGGAATGCAGGACTGGAGAAGTGGGGAGAGGGCAACAAGCAGCGCTACGAGACGAAAAGTCGATTTCATTCATTCCACTCCTAACAACAGACAATCGATTGCATCGCACATGCAATGCAGGCATAGCAGATGAACTTCCTGGATGCGCGCGGTTCGCTCAGCGGGCACACAGATATTCACGTCGTCCGGTCCGAGCAAGGCGGCAATCTTGCCGCCTTTTCTTCCGGTTAACGCAACCACGCTCATCTGGCGGTCGTGCGCGGCACGTATGGCTTCGATCACGTTCGGCGAATTACCGCTGGTCGATATTGCCAGCAAAATATCGGCTGGCTGGCCCAGGGCTCGGACTTGCTTTGAGAAGATTTCGTTGTAATGGTAGTCGTTGGCAATCGAGGTAATCGTGGAGGTATCCGTGCTGAGGGCCATGCCCGCGAGCGGCGGACGCTCTTTCTCGAAACGATTCAGCAGTTCGGCGGCAAAGTGCTGCGCATCCGCCGCCGACCCGCCGTTGCCGCACGACAGGATCTTGCCTTCCGTCATCAGGCACTGAACCATGTGCTCGGAGGCGCGGGCAAGCGGTTCCGCGAGCAACTCCATCGCCTGCAGCTTGAGTTGGGCACTGTCGGTGAAATGCTGATTGATTCGGCTGATGAGGTCCATTGATGACGTTTAAAAGCGTAACGGGAGAATTATTGCACAAAGCCCGGCCGGAATTCGCCCGGATATCGCTTATTCTCCAAACGCGTTTTCTATCCACTCGAGCTCTTTCGTGTCGCCATTCAGCAACACGGCATCGAAGCGACATGCGGGAAATTCCCGGCGAGCAGCCATGTAGTGTCGCGCGGCACGCAATAATTTTTCGCGCTTGGCGCCGGTTATGCTTTCGACCGCCCCACCAAATGATTTGTTGCGTCGATAACGAACTTCGACGAAAACGAGTGTGCGCCCGTCGCTCATGATCAGATCGATTTCGCCGAAACGGCAGCGGTAGTTGCGCTCCAGCAATCTGAATCCACGCCCGGTCAGAAAATGCGCCGCCGCCTCCTCGGCCAGTGCACCGCGCTCGCTCATCGAGCCGGCGGGCCTTCGAGCAACTTGGCGCTTCCCTGGGAAAACTGCGCCGGGACCAGGATACGGACGAACTGGTGGGCGTTGTTCAGGGTGATCGTTCCGGTTACGCCGTCCAGCGGCTCCATGGTTTCATAGGGACGCAGCAGTTCCTGGACAAGGCGGTACGCGTCGATTCCGAGTGCGTAAAAGCGTTCCTGATCCAGCCCCGCTCGCTGCGCATCCGGGCGCGAATAACTGATGACCGCCGGGTGATCCGGCTGCAGCAGCCAGGGCATATCGAGGAACCGCACGCCTTCCAGGTCGAAATTCGCCAGAGCGTCGGCATTCGACGTGAATACCATCGAGGTTGCATAGATCGGAGTGGATGCGCCAAGGTAGGAGCGTATGAACCGCGCGCGCGCAGCGTCGAGCGACATGAATACGATATCCGCTTTTGAATTCGCGACTTGCTCACGCAATCTGGCCAGCGTCGCCGAATCGGTCGTATAGCTGAACTGCCCGGTGATTTCCGCGCCAAGTTTCTTCCATTCCTCCGAAAATGCCTGTGCTATTCGTGCCCCCAGAGCTGAGTCGCCCGCAATAATAAAAGCCTTGTTGCCGCCTTGGCGCAATGCGAGCTGTGCCATTTGGCGAGTTTCAGCTTCTATTTGCAGGCCATACACATAAAGATCGCGTGGGAGCGAAATTTCTCCCTCTGGAATGTTAAGCGCCAATGTGGGGACGCTTACGATGCCGCTTTGGGCCAACGACGTTACGCCGTTTCGAGTCAGGGGGCCGATGATTGCGCGCGCTCCCAGCGACGTGGCGCGCTGGTAGGCGGTAAGGATCTGCTGGGGATCCTCGCTGGTTGCATATACCTTGACTTTCAGGCTGCCGGGTAGTGCATTACCGGCCGCAGTGAGGATGCCGAGCCGCACGGAATCGGCATGCTTGCCATAGGAATTGGACTGCAACGGCAGAATCACGGCGATATGAGGCTCGGTGACGGGAATCTTGTCGCCGGTGTCTTCCGCGGCCGCGATGCCGGTGGCTAAGGCGAGGAGCGCCCAGTATAGTAATGACCACACCAACAATGAAAAGGCCGGGCGAAGTTGCATAGCGAAAGCACGGAAGTGGCCGAGCCGACATTATATGTGGTCGCCACCCCGATCGGGAATCTCCGAGACATCACTCTGCGTGCCCTCGATACGCTCAAAGCGGTGGATGCGATCGCCGCGGAAGACACCCGGGTTTCGCGCAAGTTGCTGGCTCATTTCGGAATACAGGCCGAGGTGATTTCAGCGCACGAGCACAACGAACGCGCGGCTGCACAACGGTTGGTGGAGTTGCTGTCGCAGGGCAAATCGGTCGCGCTGATATCGGATGCGGGCACCCCGGCGATCAGCGATCCAGGCGCAATCGCTGTTGCCCAGGTGAGGGCGGCCGGATTTCGGGTGGTTTCAATCCCAGGCGCAAGCGCGATTACGACTGCAATAGCGGCAGCAGGATTGCCGTCCGCGGCGTTCTGTTTCCATGGTTTTCTCCCCGGCCGCAAAGGTGAACGCGAGAAAATGCTGGACGCGCTGAAGCCCCGGTGCGGTCTGCAGGTGTTCTACGAGGCTCCGCATCGCATAGTCGAGTGCGTCGCCAGCCTCGCCGCCATATTTGGTGGCGATCGACGTGTCGGCATTGCGCGGGAGTTGACCAAGCTGTTCGAGCAGGTGCATGTGTGTCGACTCGATGAGGCCTTGGCCTGGCTGGAGCAGAACGAAAACCATCGGCGCGGTGAATTCGTGCTTCTGGTGGAAGGTTCCCGCGCAGCCCCGGATGCCCGGGCCGAATCCGACTCACAGCGCGTGCTTGAGATCCTCCTCCAGGAATTGCCGCTGAAGCAGGCGGTCGGCCTCGCGGCCGAAATTACCGGAACAAAGAAGAATGCGTTGTACGAAAAGGCCCTGAAACTGAAAAAAGAAAGCAGAAACGAAAAGAAATGATCCGACAGGAATACTTTTACCCAGAGCGCGCACGTACATGGACCGCATAACCCTGACCATGCCGGACGATTGGCACCTTCACCTGCGTGACGGTGACGCGCTGAAGGCGGTACTGGCAGATTCTGCGCGGCGCTTCGCCCGCGCAGTCGTCATGCCGAATCTGAAGCCGCCGGTCACAACGGTCGACGCTGCCACGATGTATCGCGACCGCATACTATCCGCCTTGCCGCCAGGCAGTGATTTCGAGCCCCTGATGACGCTTTACCTGACGGATGGCACGAAGCCTGCGGAAATTCACAAAGCCAAGGCGGGCGCAGTCGTGAGAGCGGTGAAATACTATCCTGCCGGCGCGACCACAAATTCCGATTCCGGCGTAACCGATATCCGCAAATGCTTTGGCGTCCTTGAAGCCATGGCCGAAACTGGAATGCCCCTGCTGATTCACGGCGAAGTCACCGACCCGCAGATCGATGTCTTTGATCGCGAAAAAGTCTTCATCGAGCGCACCATGATTCCCCTGATACCGCGATTGCCCGGACTCAGCATCGTAATGGAGCACATCACAACGGCCAATGCCGTCAAGTTTGTGCTCAGCGCACCGGACAATGTGGCCGCATCGATTACCGCTCACCATCTTTTGATGAATAGAAACGATATCTTCCAGGGCGGCATCCGACCCCACTATTACTGCCTTCCGATCTTGAAACGCGAAGAACACAGGCTAGCGTTGATCAAGGCGGCCACCTCGGGCAGTTCGAAATTTTTCCTCGGCACAGACAGTGCGCCGCACGCCCGCCACACCAAGGAAACGAACTGTGGTTGCGCTGGCATCTACACGGCGCATGCTGGAATCGAGCTCTACGCCGAAGCCTTCGATGCTGCCGGGCGTCTGGAAAAACTCGAGGCATTTGCCAGTTTTCATGGCGCCGATTTCTACGGTCTTGCGCGAAATCGCCGGAAAATCACCCTTGTCAGAAACGCATGGTCGGTACCCGGTGAGCTACCTTACGGCGCAGATTCTCTGGTACCGCTTCGAGGCGGAGCCACGGTTGCCTGGAAACTCGAATA
>DATFUO010000312.1:0-6335 GCA_035260785.1 Burkholderiales bacterium | reverse complement strand
CAGATACGCCGCGCACACTTCATCGCTGGCAAACCAGTCCTGGAACTCGCTCCATGTGGCCGGATAGTCCCGGCCTGCAACCGGCTTGATATTGTCCACTCGGTCATTGTCGATCTTGTGGAGCTAAATGGATAGCCATTTATTATATACAGTATGCCGCTCAAAACCGTCATTGGAGACCACGGCTCGGCCCACAAAGGCAGAGGCGCGACGCTTAATCCCGAGGGCCGCTTCGAGAACGCTGTGCGCGAAGTCTTCGACGACGGCTGGGAGACGCCGCCGGGGGACGAGCCAGGGCGGCCGCAGACCATTGTCACGGGTGAGCGAGTCAAGAGCATTATTTCCAAAAACGACTCGCCGGACATCCCATTTACCCTGAGCATCAATCCGTATCGCGGCTGCGAGCATGGTTGCATCTATTGTTATGCGCGCCCTTCGCATGCGTACCTCAATCTCTCACCGGGAATGGATTTCGAAACGCGCCTGTTCGCCAAGGTAAATGCTGCGGAGCGCTTGCGCGAGGAGCTGGGGATGCGGGGTTATGTATGCAGCACGATCACCATTGGCGCGAATACCGATCCGTATCAGCCCGCGGAGCGCGACTGGGAAGTCACCCGATCGATTCTGAAAGTGGTAGCGGACTGCAATCAGCCGATTGGCATCATCACCAAGAATGCACTGGTCGAGCGCGATCTCGACATCCTGGCGCCCATGGCGGAAAAAGGCCTGGTAAGCGTATTTATTTCGGTGACCACCCTTGATCACGATCTGGCGCGCAGGATGGAGCCGCGCGCCTCGGCGCCGGCACGCAGGATCGAGGCGATCCGCCGCGTAACGCAAGCCGGGGTGCCGGTCGGGGTGATGGTCGCCCCGATCGTGCCGTTCCTCACCGATTCGTCGACCGAGCAAATCCTCCAGGCGGCGCGCGATGCCGGCGCCCGTTCGGCCGGGTATGTTTTGCTGCGCCTGCCGTACGAAGTGAAAGATCTTTTCAAAGACTGGCTGATGCATCACTATCCACTCAAGGCGGAACACGTCATGAGCCGCGTTAAGCAGATGCGCGAAGGGCGCGAGAACGATCCGGCATTCGGCACGCGCATGCGCGGCAGCGGTGAATTCGCCGACCTGCTCAGGTTACGGTTCGATACGGCCTGCAAACGGCTGGGTCTGAACGAACACCGGCGCACGCTGGACAGCTCGCAATTCAGGCCGCCGCGCCTGGACGGACAAATGGATCTGTTCCGGGACTAGGCCGAAGACCATGGGAATGCCGCTCCGATGCTGAAAATCTATTCTGCGCCGACGCTCCCCGATGCGCATTTCGTGCGAGGCCTGCTCATGCAGGCCGGAATCGACGCAAAGGTGTTCAACGAAAATGCGCAGAGCGTCATGGGCGAAATCCCGTTTCACCAGGCCTGGCCCGAAGTGTGGATAATGGATACGGGTGACGCGACGCAGGCGCGCGAACTGATCCATCAAATCGAACGGCCGCAAACAGCATCGAACCCGGTGTTTTGTCCGTACTGCCACGAAGAAAATCCCGCCAACTTCCATACCTGCTGGAATTGTGGCCGGGAGTTCTGAACCCTCTGGCGCGCGCCGCCATTTGTTGCATGGAATCGCGACCGGCATGGTGTTGGGGGTTCCGGTCATTCTGATGGCAACGCAACCCAAATCTGCAACGGCGAAGCGGGTTTGCTTATATGCCGGCGAGGCGCTGGCCCGATACGGTTTTCCAGACGGGCATCCACTTGGAGCGGACCGTCAGGGTGCATTTCTGGAAAGGGCCGGACAACTGGCGCTGCTCACCGGGGTCCGCGCCTGCGCGTCGCGCCTCGCCACAATCGAAGAAATCGGCCGTTTCCATACGCAAAATCATATCGAGAAAGTGATCCATGCCGAGAGCAACAAGATCAAGTTTCTCGATGACGGCGACACGCCGGTATTCCCCGGCATATTTGAAGCGTCGGCAAACGTGGTTGGCGCGGCGCTCGACGGGCTCGCACAAATAATGCGGGGTGAATGCGGTCGCAGCTTTCAGCCGATCGGCGGCCTGCATCACGCCGGACGCGATCACAGTGCGGGTTTCTGCGTATTCAACGATCTCGGCGTCGTGGTCGAGTCATTGCGATCGCAGCACGGCATCCGTCGGATCGCCTATGTGGACATTGACGTGCATCACGGCGACGGTATTTTCTACGCCTACGAGACCGATCCGGCTCTGATATTCGCCGACATCCACGAAGACGGCCGCTATCTTTATCCCGGCACGGGCCGCGAAGACGAAACCGGCAAAGATGCCGCGAAAGGAACCAAGCTCAACATTCCGCTGATGCCGGGTGCGGGAGACGGGGAGTTTGTGCAAGCCTGGGCACGCGTGGAGGAGCATCTGTTGCGCTTCGAACCCGAATTCGTTCTTTTCCAGTGTGGCGCCGATGGGTTGCAGGGCGATCCACTTGCGCACCTGAAATATTCCGATGCTGCGCACGCGCATGCAGCGAAGAGACTAGTGGATATCGCCGACCGGTTCGCAAAAGGCAGGTTGATGGCCTTCGGCGGCGGAGGTTACGTCCGTAAAAATGTTGCGCAGGCCTGGTGCGCGGTCCTGCGTGAAATCGTTGCCCGGAAATCTTCGAAACTGAAAACGTAGTCGATCAGGCGGCGGAGCCGGGGCGGTGTTCAGCTGCTGCTGGCAAATCCGGAAACTGCTCCGATCTGTGCGGTCGTGGCGCGGCATGATGCGGGCACGTAGCCCGAGATGTCGACGGTGTTGTTGGGGTCTGGCCCGCAATCCCAAATCGCCACACGGTCCCCACCCATGATCGTTGCGGACCGCGACACGTCCGGCCAGGGGCGAAAAATGATCCCCTGACCGTTGACCAGCGCGCTGATACTTTGAATCTCGATCCTTATCGCTCCCTGGGCGTTGGTCTGGATTTTCGAGACGTAGCGTGATGCCGCCAGCGCGCTGGACTGGGTTTCACAACCCCAATTGCCCGCAGCGGGCAGGATGGTTTCCGCCTGGACTATCTCCGCTATACTCGTGCGGCAAACGCTGCCCGCCATAAGTGCCTCCGAGATCTTCGCGCGCGCCGCGTAGTTCTGATAGGCCGGCAGTGCGACGGCCGCAAGGATGCCGATGACCGCGACGACGATCATCAATTCGATCAGCGTAAAACCACGCTCGTTGGTTGTCATGGAGGATTTGCGAGAGAGAACGTCATGGAGTCAGGACTATGAAGCAGGCGTTGTGCCATCCCGCAAAATCAACATTGGGAACCGGAATCTTGTTTTAACGTAACGAGATGTAAAGCAAATACAAGGGGATGTAAATTCCAACGGGCATTGCCCTGGCCGCCGCAGGTATTTGTCGTCGTCAAACGACGCGCGTTTGCGCGCATACCAAAGCAAAAAGTGTCGGTAATTGCACGTGAATGAAAAATCGTATTCGTCATATTCCTTGACGAATGCTCGGAACGCGCCGACTCCGTTCACGCAGTCCTTTGCGGACAGTTCTGTTCCCCTTCAATCATTCGTCAATGGCCCTGACGTGGTATTCATCTGAGTCCTTGCTGGCGGACTGACTCAGGCGGCGACCGACGGCAGGCCCGCAAGCGCCATTGCCAGTTCTTCTTCCGCATAGCTCTTGTCGCTGAGTTTGCCCGCGAAGTAGTCGGTGTAGGCCTGCATGTCGAAGTGCCCGTGCCCGCAAAGGTTGAACAGGATGGTGCGCGACTTGCCTTCCAGCCGGCACTTCAGCGCTTCATCGATCGCCCCTTTCACCGCGTGATTGGCTTCCGGCGCCGGGACGATGCCCTCGCAACGGGCGAATTGCACGCCGGCTTCGAATACTTCGGTCTGTTTGTACGCACGCGCCTCGATGAGACCGAGAGCCTTGACGTGCGATACCAGCGGCGCCATGCCGTGGTAACGCAGTCCTCCTGCATGAAATGCGGGCGGAATGAACGTGGAGCCGAGGGTATGCATCTTGACCAGCGGCGTGAGATGCCCGGTGTCGCCGAAGTCGTAGGCGTACTTGCCCTTTGTCAGACTGGGGCAGGCCGCGGGTTCGATGGCAATGATGCGGCGCTTCTTGCCGCCGCGAAGCTGCGCGCCGAGGAAAGGGAACACTATGCCCGCGAAATTGGAGCCGCCACCTGTGCAGCCGATAATGATGTCGGGATCGTCGCCGGCCATTTCCAGTTGTTTCATGGCCTCCTGTCCGACCACGGTCTGATGCAGCAGCACGTGGTTCAGCACCGACCCAAGCGCATACTTGGTGTCTTCCCGGTTGGCGGCGACTTCGACCGCTTCCGAAATGGCGATGCCGAGCGAACCCGTGCTGTCGGGCGACTTGGCGAGGATCGCGCGACCGACATTGGTCTCCATCGACGGGCTGGCGATGCAGCGCGCACCGTAGGTTTCCATCAGCGCGCGGCGATAGGGTTTCTGCTGATACGAAACCTTCACCATGAATACCTGTACCTCGATTCCGAACAGCGCGCCGGCATAGGCCAGGGAAGATCCCCACTGACCGGCCCCTGTCTCGGTCGCTATTTTCCTGATTCCGGCCTCGCGGTTGTAAAAGGCCTGGGCGACCGCCGTGTTCGGCTTGTGCGATCCGGCCGGACTGACGCCTTCGTATTTGTAGTAGATCTTTGCCGGCGTACCGAGCGCCTTCTCAAGCCGGCGTGCGCGAAACAGCGGCGACGGGCGCCACTGCCTGTAGATATCACGCACCGGGCCGGGAATCTCGATGTCACGCTCGGCGGACACCTCCTGCATGATCAGCGACATCGGAAACAGCGGCGCGAGATCATCCGGTCCGAGAGGTTGCAGCGTGCCCGGGTGCAGAGGCGGCGGGGGCGGTGAGGGCAGGTCCGCCATGAGGTTGTACCAGGACTTCGGGATCTGCTCTTCCGGCAGCAGGTATTTGATCGTGTCCGCCATGATTCCTCCCCGTGGATTGATGTTATGGCCCGACAGGTCAGATTAGCAGAACACGATGACCGCGCCAAAGAATGCAGCGGGGGCTGGACGAGGACGGTCCGGATTACGTCTGGTGAAAATCCGGCGGAGCTTTACGGACGCGATGCGACGCGATCAACACGATCGTGCAGGCATCGATGCGCACGATTGGATAGACACTCTGAAAGTTCATCCGCGAGAAGCGAAATTAAAGCGGCGCGGCTCGTACCGCCTCTCCCGACCGGGCTACTGCAATCCGGTGTATCGGGCACTCAGTTCTTCGCCGACTTGCCGGAATCGGGCGAGCCGTCCCAGCCGCCGCCCAGCGCCTTGAACAAATCCGCGGTCGCAGCCAGTTGCGCGCGCTGCGCCTCAACGCGATTCAACTGCGCGTCCAGCAGGGTACGCTCGACATCGAGCACGTCGAGCAGGCTCGAGACCCCGTTGTCGTAACGCAGATGGGCCAATCGCATGGAAGTCTGCAAGGCATCGATGCGGGTCTGTTCCGCGTCGACGACCTCGCGAGCCTTGCGCTGTGCGACCAGCGCATCCAGCGCGTCCTTGAAGGCATTCTGGATTGCCGACTGATATTGCGCGAGCGCCTGCTGTTGGCGGGCCCGCGCGGCGCCAACCTGCGAACGGGTGCGTCCGGCATCGAATACCGTCTGCGCAGCCGAGCCGGCGAATTGCCACATGCGCGACTGTGCGTCGAACAGACCCGACAACGTCGTGCTTTCGCCGCCGAAAAATCCGGTGAGCGATATCGACGGATAGTACGCCGCCTTGGCCTGGCCGATGCGTGCATTGGCCGCGACCAGGCCCTGCTCGGCCTGGCGCAAGTCCGGACGGCGTTCCAGCATTGCCGAGGGTAAACCCGACGGTACGGACGGCGGCGCGGTCAAGGCATCCATCGCGGTCCCCCGTTCGACCGGTTGTCCCACGAGCGCACGCGGACTGCGTCCCAGCAATACGGCAAGGGCCGTTTCCTGCGCGGCCAGTTGCCGTTCGATCGTCGGCAGCAAGGCCTGCGCCTGGGCCGCTTGCGCCTCGACCTGCCGCAACTCGAATTCGGACGCCGCGCCGGCGTCGAAGCGCATGCGCTGCAAGGCGGTCGAAGCCTGCCGGGTCGAAATCGTACGGCTCGTGATCGCCACCTGGGCATCCAGCGCGCGCAGGTTGAAGTAACCCTTGGTGACATCCGCGATCAGCGCGAGCCGGATGGCCTCGCGATTGAACTGCGAGCCGAGCAATTCCGCACGCGCCGCCTCGGTGGCGCGTCGATACTTGCCCCAGAAATCGATTTCGTAGGATGCGTTCAACGTCGCCTGATAGTCGTTGTATTTCGGATCGACACCGGGCGGCACGGT
>DATFUO010000311.1:0-2666 GCA_035260785.1 Burkholderiales bacterium | reverse complement strand
CTAAATGCCGCATCTGCATTGCCCACCGTCCGCAGACAAGTTTTAGCGGGCGCTGATTGAAACCGATGGCTTGAGCTTGCACGATGCTCACGCGCTGGACTTGTTCAAAAACGAAGGGTTGGCGCCGGATGCGGGCGAGCGCGTGGCGAAGTTCTTCGCGCGTCAGTGAGCTGCGAGCGCGGCCGCCGATTCGGCCGCTTCCGTGGGGCTCGAGGTGGTCCGCGCGACCAGCATGGACTTGGCGAACAGGGCATGGATCCGCCCGATGCCGCGGGCCAGGTGCATGAGCGCCGTGAGCAACAAGACTCCGCCCAATCCCAGGATGGGAATTCCAAATCCTGTGTTGAATATCCACGCGGGCTGGGCACCGGAGAAAATCTCGACGCCGCCCATGCCGAACCATCCCGCTTGAGCAACTATCGCGGCGACCGGCAGCGCAATGAACGACAGACTCACCGCCAGTCCCGTGACGGCAATCACAAAGTAGAGGATGCCGATGGGCAGCATCAGGATGAAGTAGGCGATGGTGGTCCAGGTACGCCGATCTCTCAACATTTCGCCGATGCGCGCCCAGAAGCCTGAGGCCGTACCCTGATACACGGGCCGGCGCGGCATGCGCACGCCGGTCATCGCTTCGATCAAGCGCCCTTCGGCCAAAGAGACAACCCGGCAAACCGCCATGAACATGAGAAAGAAGGGCACGCCGATGATCAGAACCGAGAAGCCCGCCGACAGGGACAGCCCGGTCACCGCCAGCACGAAATAAATAATGCCGGTGGCCAGCGCCAGCAGCATGAAGAACAGTGAGGTGTAGGCGCGCGGGTCCAGGAACACGCCGAAAAACTTACCCATCGCAGATTTCGGTTCCTTGCGCGGCGTCGCCATCGCGGCTTTGACCTTGACCTCCGTGTCGCGGTAGGCATCGGCCACTTCATCGGGCGCGCCGTAAGTGGAAGCGATCAGTTCGAGCACATCGGATTCGGATTTGCCCGGATGCGCCGCGACTTCCGCACGCAGATATTCCTCCGCGTCGTACAAAGCGTCTTGAAGGAGCGCGGCATCGGCGCCCGCGAGCTCCTCACGTAGTTGCCGTAGATATTGATCGATGGAGCGTGGCGCGCTGCGGTTCATGACGAAGTTCCTGTTTCCAAAGGTTGTGTTTCTATAAACCGGTCCACGAAGTCGCGGGTGCCTCGCCAAATCAGCTTCCATTCAGCGAGCACGCCGCGGCCTTGCTCGGTGATTCGGTAATAACGGCGTGGCGGACCGGAGTAGGAAGGCACGATGCGGCTGGTCAACAAATTCCCGGCCGAGAGCGCCCGGAGCACCGGGTAGATGGTGCCTTCCTTGAAAATGGACGTCCCGTCGTTGGCATTGGCCAATCGCTTCGCGATTTCGTAGCCATACAGGTCTTCGTCCGATTCGGCGAGCACCGCGAGCAGCACCAGGCCAACCAGGCCTCCGTTTAGCTCTTTTTGGAACTTGCGTGCATTGCTATCGTCCATAGGCCAATACTATATAGTTACTAATACTATTTATCAAATAGTATTATTTGGCATGCAGGACTGGCCTGGAAAGGCCTGGATTTCCTGCCGGTCTCGGGCACACTGGGCACCCTTTTTTTAATGCAGGGCCGGTAGATATGTGTGGCATCGTCGGCGTGGTCGCGGAGCGCAGCGCGGTTCCAATCTTGATGGAGGGACTACGGCGCCTGGAGTACCGCGGCTATGATTCAGCCGGGCTCGCGGTTCTGGAACACGGCCAACTGGCCCGTTTGCGCACCGTCGGCAAAGTCAAAGTCCTGCAGGACGCATTGGACGAAAAGCCGATCAATGGCTCGATCGGTATTGCTCATACCCGCTGGGCAACCCATGGCGTGCCCACCACAGAGAATGCGCATCCGCAAATTTCACGCGGCAATGTGGCGATCGTTCACAACGGCATCATCGAAAATCACGAGGCGCTGCGCGCGGAGCTCAAAGGCTTGGGTTACAGCTTCTCCTCGGAAACCGACACCGAGGTCATCGCGCATCGCATTCATCATCATCTTGCCGCCTCTCCCGATCTCTTGGCGGCCGTACGCAAGACCGTGACCGAGTTGCAAGGCGCCTACGCGCTTGCCGTGTTGAGCGAGGCGGATCCTGAGTGCATCGTGATGGCGCGCCAGGGCTGCCCCGCCGTCATCGGCTTAGGGGTAGAGGAGAATTTCGCGGCTTCGGACGTGGCGGCGCTGTTGCCGGTCACGCGCCGCTTCATGTTTTTGGAGGAAGGCGACGTCGCAGAAGTTCGGCGCAGGTCCGTCCGGGTCCTGGACGCGGCGGGCAAACCGGTCGTGCGCGCCGTCAGGGAAAGCGAGCTGCCGGCCGACGCCGTCGAGCGCGGGCAGTACCGGCATTTCATGCTCAAGGAAATACACGAGCAGCCGCGCGCGATTGCGCAAACGCTGGAGGAACGGGTCGCCGGAGGAAAATTATTGGACGCCTCTTTTGGGCCCGGCGCCGCCGAGATTTTCAAGCGCGTCAAAGCGGTCCACATCGCCGCGTGCGGCACGAGTTTCCACGCCGGCCTGGTTGCCAGCTATCTCATCGAACAGATCTGCCGAATACCGGCGCGCGTCGAAATTGCCAGCGAATATCGATATCGCGAGCCCGTGATCACGCCGGATA